>CAZPTH010000071.1:0-10574 GCA_964589315.1 uncultured Thermodesulfobacteriota bacterium | reverse complement strand
GAGCCTCTCCGGGACGGTGAGCTCGTCGCCTCTCAGCTTCAGGGGAATGGCCCCGATGGTCTTGAGATTGGCGGTCACGTCTTCGCCGGTGGTGCCGTCGCCCCGGGTCGCCCCCAGGGTGAGAATGCCTCTCTCATACCGGACTTCAATGGCCAGGCCGTCCATCTTGGGCTCGCCCACGTATTCGATGGGGGCCTCCGTTTGGAGCATCCGTTTCACCCGCCGGTCGAACTCGCGGATCTCCCCGTCGTCAAACCCGTTGGCGAGGCTCAGCATGGGCAGGTCGTGGCGAACCGTTTCAAAGGCCTCCAGGGGCGCGGCGCCCACGCGCTGGGAGGGGGAATCGGGGGTGACAAGCTCCGGGTACTGCGCCTCCAGCTCCATGAGGCGGCGCATCATCCGGTCGTATTCCGCGTCGGGAATCTCCGGGTCATCCAGGACATAGTAGCGGTAATTATGGTAGTGGAGCGCCTCTCTGAGCCGGGTGACCTCTTTACGGATGGATTCGGGGATCATGGTTCTGTCCTCGGTCGTTTCATGCTATCGGGGAACGTTTCCCACCGTCCGCATCAACGTTTTTTGGGTTTCGGAGCTTCCGGAACCTGTTGCAAGCCTTTCTTCTCTGGATAAGTTAATATGATCACTCCCTCGTGTCAAACATTACTTCCCCGAGTCCTCGTAGGGAACCTTGTGTTCGACCTTGAATTTTCCCCACAGAAGGAGCTCGATCCCCACGAGGGTGATAATCCCCCCGATGACCTGCGCCCGGGTCGGCATCTGCCGAAGCCAGAGATAAGACCCGATGAGGACCATCAGGGGATTGGTGGCGCGGACCAGCGAGGCCTTGGAGGCCTCCAGGTACTGTAAACCGGTGAAGAGGAGGAAGACACCCAGAAAGGGCCCAAGGAAGGCCCCGATGGCAATTTCGATGGAGGTGGCCAGATCCGGCAGGGGTATGTGGGACTGAAAGGTGACGATAACGGCCGTCGTGAGGAAGAGGAGGAAGGTCCGATAAGCGGAGAAGGTGATGGGCTGGACGTCCTTCAGGCTTATCTTGATGAGGATGGTGTTGACGGAGAAGAGGAGTGACAGGAGGAGGATGAGGAGAAAGCCGATAAAGACCGTTTTCCCGGATTTGTAGGTCATCAGGACCACGCCGATGATGAGGATAACCCCCCCCATAGCCTCCAGGGTGGTGAAGTGTTCCTTGAGAAAGATGATTCCAAGAAGAACCGTCATGACGATGGAGATGTTCCCGTAGAACGACGCCACGGCGGGGTTCATCAGACGAATGGTATAGAAAAAGAGAAACGTGGCGGTGACCTCGAAAACCCCCATGAGAACCGTCAGGGGAAGCCACTTGCGGGGGATGGTAAAGGTTTTTTTCCCCTTCCCCGCAACCATCGCGACCATGAAGTAAACGCTGCCGCAGAAAAACCAGTAGAAGAGGAAGGGATAGAGGCCCATTCGGGGCTGGACATCCTTGGCGATGAGGAAGACGATGGAGAGGGTCACATTGGCCAGCAGGATCAGCCCGTATCCCTTCAAGGGTTTTCCTTTGATCTCCATGAGGCCATTATACCCGGAATCGGAGAAAAGGACAGGGTTTCACGGATCTGGTGTGGAAAGACCTTAAAGGGGCGGATGTTTCGTGATATAGAAGGACGACCGCTTTCAAACCTGTCCGGTGGAGGAGACATGGATCGAATCATGGAAAATCTCTCGCGGCTGTTTTACCCGGAAACCATTGCCGTGATCGGAGCCTCGTCAAACCCCGCGAAACTGGGATACCACGTGATGAAAAGCGTGACGGCGGGCGGATTCGAGGGGGCCGTCGTGCCGGTCAATCCGCGGGGGGAGGCGATCTTCGGGATTCCCGCCGTTCCCGCCCTGTCCGCGTTCCCGGGAAACATAGACCTGGCCGTCGTGGTGGTTCCCGCGGCGAAGGTCCCGGAGGTCTTTCGGGAATGCGCCGCGAAGGGGGTCGGGGGCATTGTCCTGATCACGGCGGGGTTCAAGGAGATCGAGGATCCCGCGGGGGGAGACCTCCACGAGGAGATCAAGGCCATCGCGGACGGGGCGGGGATTCCGGTCATCGGCCCCAACACCTTCGGGGTGGTCAACTATACCAACGCCATGAACGCCACCTTCACGCCGGAATTTTCGAGGGCGCGGCGGGGCGGGATCGCGTGTGTCAGCCAGAGCGGCGGCATTGCCCACCTCCTGGCCTTCCTCGCCATGCGGGAAAACGCGGGATTCAGCAAAATTATTGGCCTGGGGAACCGCCTGAACTGTGATTTCGCCGACATGTTGACCTATCTCGCCGATGACGACGCGACGCGGGTTGTGATGTGCTACGTGGAGGGGGTGGATGACCCGCGGCGGATGATGGCGTGTCTCGAAGAGGTAAAAGGAAAAAAACGGGTGGTCATCTACAAAACAGGCCGGTCCCGCGTGGGGGATCAGGCCTCCCTGTCCCATACCGGCTCCATGGCCGGGAGCCACGAGGTCTACCTCGGGGCCTTCAGACAGGCGGGGGTTCTGACTGTCGACAGCGCGGAGGAGCTTCTCGACACGGCCAGGGCCATGGACGGCTGCCCCTTGCCTGCGGGGCCCAGGGTGGCGGTTCTTTCCGCCCAGGCGGGGCCCGGGATCGCCGCGACGGATGTCTGCGCCTTGGCAGGGCTTAAGCTGGCCGTTTTCAGCGCGGAGACCCAGGCCCAGGTCAACGCGTGCCTGCCTCCCCTCGCCCTGCGGACCAACCCGGTCGACATGGGCCCCGCGTGGTACGATTCGGAGGCCTTGAGCCGCCTGATCCGCGCCGTCATGGAGGACGACAGCGTGGATGGCATCCTCCTGCTCACCATGTTCGCCTCCGCCAACGTGGATATCGTGAAGGGGATGCGGGAGGTCCTGGTCTCCTGGCACCAGCAAAAACCGGTGGTGGGGTGCATCCTTGCCCCGGAGGGGATCTGGGACGACCAGGTCCTCGAGCTGGAAGAAAGGGGGGCGCTCGTCAATTATCCCACCCCGGAACGGGCCGCCCGCGCCCTGGCGAACCTGTGGAAATCGAAATCACTGCAACAAGGATGAGAAGGGAAAAAATGGAGACACGCACGGGATGGATGTCGCTCAATGGGGTTGACTGTTACTACGAGGTTCACGGAAAGGGGGAGCCAATCATCTTTCTCCACCACGGTTTCGGGTGCACCAGGATGTGGAAGGATATCTTCCCCCCGCTGGTGGAAAAGGGATACCAGGTGATTTTATACGACCGGCGGGGCTTCGGGAGGTCTTCGAAAGAGGGGTTTCCCGATTTTTATGTCAGCGATTCTTATCGAGAAGACAGCGTGGAGGAACTTCGCCAGTTGGCGGATGCCCTTGGACTTGAAACCTTTCACCTGGTGGGCCAGTGCGAGGGGGGCGTCGTCGGCGTCGACTTCGCCGCCGCGTATCCGGAGAGGGTCAAAACCCTCATGACCTCCAGCACGCAGTGCTTCAGCGAGACCACGATGGAGGAATTCAATGCCTCGAAGTTTCCACGGACCTTTGGCGAATTGGAAGCGGACCTGCGGGAGAAGATGGTCAAGTGGCACGGCGAGGATTACGCCGCGACGTTCTATCACCAGTTCTGCCGGTACGGCGGGGCCTACGGGAGAGAGTTTTTTGACCTGAGACCCACCCTGGATCGGGTCACATGCCCTTCCCTTGTCCTGTATCCCGACCGGAGCTTCCTCTTTCCCGTGGAGCAGGGCGTGGCCTTCTATCGGCACCTTACAAGGGGGGAGCTGGCCGTCCTTCCCAAGTGCGGGCACAACACCTACGAAAAGCAGCCCGAGGCCTACGCGCGCCATCTCATTGAGTTCCTCGCGCGGCATGGGGATAATATAAGGGATGACGGGTAATTTCACAGGTCCCTGCGCGAGAAGAAATCGATCTGGCAAGGACGGGGGCGAATAAATTTTTTTGATTTTCAGCGCAATCCCGATGGCCGTTTAGGAGTCGGCTCCTGTTTGAAAAACGGCAATTTTCGGTAACCGGAACAAAATTGAGACCTTCAGTGAATTTGTTAAAAAGCGGATAATTTTTTCTTCAAACTTTATTGACTTCAAAGCCTTTTTTAGGTATGGGTGTAACATGCAATTCAGACGGCTCCTGAAACGCCCATTTTTGCTCTTAGGACTGTGCTCACTCTTCTTCCTGGGAAATTTCTGGGGCTGTACATCCGTCCAAAAAAGCGCAAAAACCCATCAACCCGAACCCGCTGCTATCACGTCCATAGCCCCTTCTCAGGTTGAAGGCGTTCAGGAAAAGGCCGAGACGTCAGAAGCTGCGAAAACGGCGAAGCCGGTTTCTGTGACCATTACCGAATCCGTCAATGAGGTTTCCAAGGGCTCTTCACGGGTAGAGACAGACCTTCCCTACATGGAAGAAAGGGGAGAGGAAGGGACGTTTTGCAAGCAGGCTCCACAGGGACAGAATAAAAAGGGTGAGAACGCGAAGAAAGAGCCCTATTTCGATATTCCCATCGTCATGAATCCCCTCGTGGAAAATTTTATTAAGTATTATCAGACCACGGGACGGAAACAATTTTCCATCTGGCTTGCCAGGTCCGAGCGCTACATCCCCATGATGAAGAAGGTCTTGAAGGAACACGGCCTTCCGATGGATCTTGTTTACCTGGCCATGATTGAGAGCGGGTTTAATCCCCGGGCCTATTCAAAGAAGCGGGCTTCGGGCCCATGGCAATTCATCCCCGGCACGGGAAGAAAGTACGGGTTAAAGGTAAATTACTGGATTGACGAGAGGAGAGACCCGGAGAAATCGACCGTGGCCGCGGCGCGTTATCTCAAGGATCTCTATGATCAATTCGAGTCGTGGCACCTGGCCGCGGCGGCCTATAATTGCGGTGAGGGGAAGCTGAATCGGGCTATCAAGCGATACAAGACGGAGGACTACTGGCAGCTTATTCAGCATCACTACCTGAAAAGAGAGACCCGATATTATGTCCCGCAGATGATCGCGGCCGCCCTCATCGCGAAGGAACCCGAGAAGTATGGTTTTACCAATATTCAGTACCAGGAGCCCTTGAATTTCGAAAGGGCCTCTGTCCCCGGTGGTGTGACGCTGAAGGAAATCGCGAAGGCCTGTCATTGTGAAGAGCAGACCCTTCGCATGTTGAACCCGGAACTTATACGCCGGTGCACGCCGCCTTACACAAAGAGGTTTTCAGTCAAGATTCCGAAGGGGACGAAACAGATTCTTGCGTTGAATATGAGTCAGCTTAAACCCGTTGTGAAGGGGACCCCCCATGGCTGGGTTCACACGCACATTGTTCGCCGAGGGGATACTCTTTACAAACTTTCGCGTAAATATAGAGCAAGAATCAGCGATATCCGCTATCTCAATCATCTCAAGGGGAATCTTCTTCATGTTGGGCAGCGGCTTATCATTCCGGCTGGCCGGGTTCGACATCCCACCTACGCGAGAAAGAAATCTCATCGCGTGAAGACGGCAAGACGGAGTAGTGGGAAACGGCAGAAAAAGGTGGCCCGCAATTCTTCCCGCAGTAAGTACAAGGAAATTGTTTATGTGGTGAGGAAGGGAGACAATCTGTGGTCGATCGCCAGGAGCTTTAATATCCGGGTGAAAGACATCTGCCGTCTCAATCCCCATGTGAGTAAGCGGACCACGCTCCACCCAAAGGACAGGCTCAAGCTTCGGGTCCCCATGGCGGAGTTTTCAAGTGTTACTCTGACGGCCCGTCCGGTTGTTCAGTGAGGTCCAGTTCGAGATTGATTCTTTGACCCCTCCTGAAGCCCATTTTGTAAAAAAACTGCAGTAAGTCCCAGTCATCCCACTCGATAAGGGTGTTGATTTTCTGGACCCCGTTGAGCCTGAAACTCCTGATGAGTTCCTCGGTCAACAGGCGGGCGATTCCCTGCCGCTGGTAGGCGGGGTCAATCCCCACGGTTTCGATCATCCCCGTGTTGTCGGGAACGCCGAATTCCCATCCACTGACGTCGCCTAAGATAAAACCGATGACTTTCCCGTCGAACTCAGCCACCAGCGAGGCGAGGGGAGGGCGAAATTCAGACACCTCGATCTTCCGTTTCCAGTATTCCGGGCGGGGCTTTCCCAGAACCTTGCGGTCGATTTCTATGATGGCGGGAAGGTCTTTCAAGGTCAATCCACGTATTTTAACCTTTTTTTTCATGGGACCCTCCTTTTTATTTCAGTTCAATGGAGATTGATTTGCGCTGGTTGTTCCTTTTGTATTCAAGGGTGAGCCCCTTGCCAGCCTGCAGGAGAGAAAAGAGTTTCATGGCCTCCTGGGGGGTATGAATTGGTTTTCCGTTCACTTGCTCTACCACATCCCCGTTTTTCAGGCCGACGCGGTCGACGATACTTCCCGGTACGATCTCCAGGAGTTGAAACCCTTTGGGCTTCCCTTTTTCCATGTAGGGAACGATACGGACCTGGCGCAGAAAAGAGGCCATATCGCTAAGGGCACTCTGAACCTCGTTTTTATTCAGGATAACGTGTGTCCCGGAGTTTCCCTCTTTTGCCAGAGAGGAAGAAGTGGAACGTATCTTTCCGGATTTTCCCCTTTTCTTGGTGAAAAGGAAGTAGGCGGCTTCTTTTCCCCCTTGTGATACCACAACCCGGTCGGGCCTGATTTCCAGAACTTCCAGGCTGGAGAGCTTGTCGCCCTTTGTAACCACAAAGGCCCGTTTCCCCTGTCGATCCGAAAATACGGCCTCAAAATGTCCGTCCGGGTAACGGACAATACCTTTCAAGACCAGTTGGGTGCCCGCGGGCAGCGAGAGGGATTGGCCGGGCCCCGAGGGAGCCGATGCCGTGAGGCCACCTCCGGTCTCCTTCCCCCAGAGCCGAAGGGACGCGAGCTTGTCAATCTCGGCGATCTTTTTCGGTTTATGTTCCGTGAAGGTCTGGCGGACGATCTTTTGCTCGTAGTGCGCCAGGATACCTCGAGCCATTTCCGTCCTTAACTGGCCAGTGAAATAGACAGATGCGATTAAGCTGGCGAGAAGCCCGCATGTTGCGGCCCAAATGTAGGGGTTGCGGGCAAGGTCAGAGAGCTTACGCATCGGATTCATTCCACGGTGACGCTTTTGGCCAGGTTTCTCGGCTGGTCCACATCTGTGCCCAACAGGTCGGCGATATGATATGCAAGCAATTGCAGGGGGACCACGGTCAGGATGGGTTCCAGCGTGGGCATGACGGGGGGAATCTCGATGGCATAGGTGCTCTTATCGAGGACCTCTTTCGTGCCCCGCGTGGCCACGCTGATGACCTGCCCGTCTCTTGCCAGGACCTCTTCCATGTTCCCCAGGACCTTGGGCATGAGGCGGTCCGAGGGGACCACGAACACCACCGGCATCTGGGGGCTGATCAGGGCGATGGGACCGTGTTTCATCTCCCCGGCCGGATACCCTTCCGCGTGGATGTAGGAGATCTCCTTGAGCTTCAGGGCCCCTTCCAGGGCGATGGGGAAATTGAGCCCCCGCCCGAGATAAAGAAAGTCTCGATAGTCTTTTAATCTTCTCGCGATCTTTTTGATGCCTTCCTCTTCCTTGAGGATTTCCTGTATCAGGGACGGGACCTCGGTCAGGGATTGAAAGAGGTGGGTGGTTTCATCTTTACTCAATTTCATGGTGATCTCGCTACCGAGATACATGGCGATAAGCAGAAGGGCGACCAGCTGGGTCGTGAAGGCCTTGGTGGAGGCCACGGCGATTTCGGGGCCGGCGTGTGTGTAGGCTACCCCGTCGGAGAGGCGGGTCAGGCTGCTTTCAAAGACATTGCAGATACTCAGGACCTTGGCCCCCTTTTCCTTTGCGATACGAACCCCTGCAAGGGTGTCCGCTGTTTCCCCGGACTGGGAGATGGCGATAAGGAGCGTCGCCTCATCCACCAGGGGGTCGCGATACCTGAACTCCGAGGCGATATCCACCTCCACGGGAATTCCCGCCAGCTCTTCCAGGTAGTACCGGCCCACGAGTGCGGCATGCCAAGAGGTTCCGCACGCGATAATGGAGATCTTCCTCATCCCTTTCAGCCAGTCGGGGCTGATCCTCATATTTTCCAGGTTGAAGGTTTCCTTCTCCAGGGAATAGATGCCGCGGAACGTATCGATCATGGCGCGGGGTTGTTCATGGATCTCCTTGAGCATGAAGTGTTTGAACCCCTCTTTTTCCGCCATGAGGGGAGACCAGTCGATGACCTTTACCGGTTTTTCGAGCCTGTTGCCTGCCAGGTCGGTGATGACAATTTCCTGTTTCGTCAGTTTCGCTACCTCTCCATCATGGAGAAAGATGCAGCGTCGCGTGAAGGGCAGGAGGGCCGGAACATCGGAGGCGAAGAAGGTCTCTCCCTCCCCCAGCCCCAGGACCAGGGGGCTTTCGTTGCGTGCCGCGTAAAGGGTGTCGGGGTCGAAATCGAAGAGGATTCCGAGGGCATAAGAGCCCCGCACGTCGCGGAGCGCCTCGCGGATGGCCTCTTCCGGGGAAAGCCCTGAAGCAAGTCCCTCTTCAATAAGATGGGCAATGACCTCGGTGTCCGTCTCCGACTGAAAGGAGATTCCCTTTTTACGCAGGTTTTCCTTGAGCTCCCGGTAGTTTTCCACGATGCCGTTGTGAACGAGGATGACCCTTCCGGCCCGGTGGGGATGGGCGTTAAGTTCAGAGGGCCTTCCATGGGTCGCCCAGCGGATATGCCCGATACCCGTTGTCCCGTCCATGTCAATCGCCTGAAGTTTCTCGGTCAGCCGGCTGAGTTTTCCTTCGGCGCGATAGGTCTGGACCTCCCCTTTATGAAATGCCGCTATTCCCGAAGAGTCGTATCCCCGGTATTCCAGTTTCTGGAGGCCTTCGATTAAAACAGGAAGAACAGGGCGATCTCCAAGATAACCGATAATTCCACACATGCCTTTATGTATCCTTCCGGCGTTTCCTGCGCCGATAGATGTTTTGCTGCCTCGCACGGGCAACCGCCAGGGTATCGTCGGGAACGCGCTTCGTAATCACGGAACCTGCGGCGATGGTCACCCTATCCCCAATGGTGACAGGCGCCACGAGGGCCGTATTGCTCCCCACGAAGACGTTTTCCCCGATCGTGGTGGGATGCTTCTTTTTCCCGTCGTAGTTGCAGGTAATGGTCCCCGCGCCGATATTTGTTTCCTTCCCGATCGTGGTATCGCCCAAATAGGTCAGGTGTGAAGCCTTCACGCCCGGTGCAAGTTTTGATTTCTTGACTTCCACGAAGTTTCCCACCTTGGCCTCTCGACCGATGTCGCTTCCCGGCCTCAGGTGGGCGAATGGGCCGATCACGGCCTGGGGGTGGATGATGCTCTCTTCAATCACGGAATACGGCCTGACGGTGACGCCGTTTTCGAGGACTGAATTCTCGATAACGGCTCCTAAACCGATATGGCAGCCCTCTCCGATCTTCGTTTCTCCCTTGAGGTAGACGCCTGGATCGATGATTGTATCCTGCCCGATTTCAACCGATCCCTCCACGTAAACCGTTTCAGGATTTGTGAAGGTAACCCCTTCCGATTGAAAATTTCTTATTAAACGGCTCAGGAGTCGCTTCTGCATCCCGCTCAGCTGTTGACGGTCGTTGACCCCAAGAACCTCCTCGGGGTTTTTACATTTCAGAGACATCACCTTCAAACCCTTTTTGTAAAGGATCTCCGCCAGGTCGGTCAGGTAAAACTCGCCTTGGGCGTTATTGGTTCCAACCTGGTTCAGGGTCTCCTGGAGGGCATTACGCTTGATAACCATGATACCCGTGTTAATCAGGTGGATGGCCCTCTCTTCAGGTGTGGCGTCTTTCTCCTCAACGATCCGTAAGACAGAATCTCCCGCCTCGGTAACGATCCGGCCATACCCAAAAGGATTTTCCACCTCTGCCCCGAGGATTGTCAGGGTGGCTTTCGTGGTTTCGTGTGTGTCAATAAGTTCTTTCAGGGTTTCCGTTGAAATCAGGGGGACATCTCCGGGCATAATCAGGATGTCGTCAGGGGAAGCGGAAAGGGAAGTCAGGCCGCATTTCACGGCATCCGCCGTTCCTCTGGGGGGGTCCTGTATGGCAGTGGTAAAGTGCTCCGCGGACGGCCACTGGGAAACCACGTCGGACACCGCAGGGCTGACCACGAGAGAGATCTCCGTCGGATTCAGGGAAAGGGCCGATTCAATCCCGTAGGCAAGCATTGGTTTTCCCAGCAAGGGGTGAAGGACCTTGGGAAGCCTGGAGCGCATCCGTTTCCCCTGCCCGGCCGCCAGTATGATTACCGAAATCATCATCTTCTCCTTTTGCGTTCATATCTTATGTGCCTTTACCTTAAAAATCAAGGAGCAAAAGGGTGGGGCCATGGCCGATTTTGTTTGGCACATGACATAAGCGATCGGGGTTTCCAAAAGCCCTTGGGAGAGAAGGTTCTACTCGAACGTTATACACTTTTTCCCTTTGTTTTTGCTTTGATACATGAGCCGGTCAGCGTTTCGCCCCCCACTGTTCCAGTAGCGGATGATCCGGTTCCTGTCCAG
>CAZPTH010000070.1:0-10624 GCA_964589315.1 uncultured Thermodesulfobacteriota bacterium | reverse complement strand
TATCGGAAGGGGGTCCTGCGGCCCGCGTATCCGCCGATCCGCCTCTGGATCGAGCCGACCAACCGGTGTAACCTCCGGTGCGTCATGTGCCCCAACAGCTCGGACAAGATCAAGAAGCGCGGGTTCATGGACATGGCCCTCTATGAGAAGATCATCGACCAGGTCCGGGGGGTCGTTTATGACACCAACCTCCACCACACGGGGGAATCCCTTCTTCACCCGGAGCTTCCCCGGATGGTCCGGATCGCCAAGGGAGCGGGAATCTATACACGCCTGCATACCAACGCCACGCTGCTCGACGAGGAAAAGTCGAAGGCACTGATCGAGGCCGGGCTGGACCTGATTTCCTTTTCCTTCGACGGGTATGACGCGGAGACCTACGAAAAGATACGCCGGGGCGCGGATTTCGAGAAGACCCTGGCCAATATCAAGCGCTTCCTGGAGATCAAGCAGAAGGGGAAATTCGAAACGCCCTACACCATCTTCGAGGTCATCAACTTCTCCCAGGGGACGAAGGAACAGATCGCCGCGTTCAAGGCGCCCCTCATGGCCCTTGGCCTGAACCGGTTCATCGTCAAGGAACCCCACAACTGGAGCGGGGAGTTCGAGGTGGAGGGGGAAGCGTCGATGATTGGGAATCCGGACTACTTTGTCCCGTGCACCTTCCCGTGGTATGCCCTCGTGATTTTCTATGACGGAACCGTCTATCCCTGCCCCCAGGATTTCTTCGGGAAACTGAAGGTGGGGGATTTCAATACGCAGACCCTCGATGAGATATGGCATGGGGAACCCCTGGTAGAGCTGCGCCGGAGGATGAAAGAGCGGAATTATCACGGCGTCGAGCCGTGCGAGAAGTGCGACATGATCTTTCGGGAGACCTTCCTCGGGGTTCCCACGAGCAACCTCAAGACCTATCTCTCTGAAAACTTCGTCGGCTACGGAAGGCTGAAGCGCTGGCTCGAGCGATGAAAAAGAAACTCATTTTCGCCTTTTGCGTTTTCCTTTTCCTCGGGATCCTGGGCGCGGCCGGGTATTACGTCTGGGCGAAAAAAAACCGCAAGGTCGATCCGTGCCGTGCCGGATACTTTACCATCCTCTGCATGGGCGACAGCATTACCGCGAGGGGGTACCCGTCGGTTCTTCAAAAGCTCCTGGCAAAAGAGGGGTTTGATAAGGTTTGCGTCAGGAATCTCGGCCGTTCGGGCAACACGAGCGGAGAGTTCCTGAATTTCTTGTCCACCCATCCGGATGTCCTGAAGGGACGGGTCGATGTGGTCCTGATTCAACTTGGGACGAACGACATCCGGATAGATCACGACCACACGGACACGCAGACCTTCGCGGCCAACATGGAGAAGATCGTGGGGCTGATCCGGTCGAGGCGTCCGAAGGCCCGGATCTTCATCGCCACGATTCCCCCGGTTTTGAAGGACGTGCCGGGTTACTTCGACGGGGCTTCCCGGGCGAGGGTCGCAAGGGAGATCAATCCCCTCATCGCCCGCCTGGCACGAAAGATCGGGTGCACCCGCGTGGATATCTACCGCGCCTTCGAGGGCCATCAGGAGTGGTATGACAAGGATGGGATTCACCCGAACGCGGTGGGGACGCGGAAGCTTGCCGAGGTTTATCTTCAGGCAGTTCTTCCCGTGCTTTCGAAGACCTTTGGTGTCATCCATTATTCCTTGCCCGCCGGCTTTCACGACCGGCTGGTCTTCCAGTCGGACGTGGATGGAGACACGGAGATCTATCTGCTGACAAGGAAAGGCCTCCGCAAGCTGACGGACAACACCATTCCAGATGAGTATCCGGTCTTTTCGCCCGACGGAAAAAAGGTGCTGTATATGACGAAGCCGGGTAAAAGGTGGCTCTTGGCCCTGCTGACCCTTTCGACGGGAGAATCAAGAATCGTGGTCGATCTGAAGGAAAAAAACGCCTGGTGGCCCGCCTGGTGCCCTGATGGAAGGCGGGTTGTTTTCGACACGGACACGTGGGGAAAATCGGAGCTGGCTGTTTATGATCTCCGTTCGAAGGAGATGACGCGGCTGACTGACACGATCGGGAAAAATAGCCTTCCGGACTGTTTCCCTGACGGAAAGACCATCGTTTTCACGGGGAACCGGGGCCTGGGATGGCATATCTACAAGCTGGATATGGCAACGAGGAAGATGATGAAGCTGACCCACAAGCGGGGGAATTGCCGTCCCCATGTCTCCCCGGACGGAAAGTGGATCGCCTTCGTGTCGGAGAGCCACGGGAAGAGTGATATCTTCCTGATGCGCCCGGACGGGACGGAGATTCATTCTTTAACAAAGGACCCGGGACACTGGGAGTATTACCCGGCCTGGTCCCGGGACGGAAAACGGGTCTATTTCTCGAAGTCGGTGAAGCATTGGGGGGCGCCGTGGCACCTCTGGGGCATCAACGCGGACGGAACCAACGCCTTCCAGATTACCCGGGGTTTCAGCCAGGACAGGTATGTCGATGCCGATTAGACGCCTCAGCCAAGGACAGAAAAATCTTCTGAGATTCCTTGTCTCTATCGCCGTTTCGGTGGGCCTGCTCGCCTTTCTCTTCCGGTATATCGATTTCGAGGCGTTGAAGAATCTGTTCGCCAATCTCTATTATCCCGCCATTTTCGCCTATTTTGGCCTTCTGGCGGCCGGGATCGCCTTCCGGACCTGGCGCTACCAGCTCATGCTTCCTGGGGTTCCCATCGGTTTTTTCGGGATGGCGGGCGTTACCATCATCCGGAACCTGTTTGTCGATTTTCTTCCGGCCCGGCTCGGGGAGCTGTCGTTCATCTGGGTTTTGAACAAGCGTTTCAAGGTGGCGGTGGAGCTGGGGGGCTCCGCTTTCATCGGGGCCTTCGTTTACGACCTGATCGCCCTTTTTCCCCTTCTTGTGGTAGCCATCGGACTTTCCCCGCTCCGTTCCCGGGAAACGGGCAAGTGGCTGATGGTGCTTTTTACCGGGGCGTTCGTTTTCTTGAGTATTCTCGTGGTGTTCGCGAACCGCTTTCTCCCGCACTTGATCAATGCCCTGAATCATACAAAAATTCGTTCGTATGCCAGGCGCTTTCACTTTACGGCTGTTGTCTACGAAAAGGTTGTTCAGACGCTTCAGCAACTCGTTCTGCTCGGCGAGCGTGGAATCGGCGGACGGCTCTTTCTGCTTTCCCTGGGGGTGCGGTTATGCAAGTATGTCTCCCTCTTTTTCCTCTTTTTTGCCGTCGTCAAGAATATGGGCTATGCCTTCCGGGACTTGAACCCTTTTACCATCTTTTCCGGGACGGCCTTCACGGAGGTGTCGAGCCTTCTTCCCATCCAGGGGCTGGCTGGCGTGGGGACCTGGGAGGCGACGTGGGCGGCGGTGTTTACCTTCTTTGGGTTCAGCAAGGAGACGGCGATTCTGTCGGGGATCGGAGTGCACTGGATCACGCAGGTGACAGAGTACTCTTTGGGCATCCTGTCCCTCATCATCCTCTTCTGGCCGGTCTCATCCGATGAGGAGCCATGGCAATTGTCGGTGTCGAAACGCTCCCTGAAAAAGATGGAAAAGGTCAAGGTTTTGTCGGGATACGTTCAGGGAGACGGAAAGTCTCTCGAGGTGGGATGCGACAAGGGCGTGGTGGGGCACTATCTGAGGGGACGGGGCGGCTGGTGGGTCAGCGTGGACGCGGATCGGCAGAACGTGATGGATACGATGGCGTTGCTGAAGGAAAATGTCGTGATGGTGGACGAAAAGGTCTCCGCGTTTGGAACCGGCGTCTTCGACCGGATTTTCTGCATCGATTTCCTGGAGCATATCGAGGACGATGCGGCCTGCCTCAAGGAGCTGCGCCGCGCCTTGAAACCGGACGGCGAGCTCCTGGTTACGGTTCCGCACTGGGACGAAGGGATGCCCCTGAACCGATTCGCCTACCGCCTGGGTTTCAAAAAGGAGTATTACGGCCACGTGCGGGACGGCTATTCGGAAAAGGAGTTGAGGGAACGGCTCGAACAGGCGGGGTTCGCCCCCTTCGAGACCCGGACTTTCTGCCGCTTTTTTACCGAGGGAATCGAACTGGTTCTCAATTACCTCTATCAGTTCGTGCTGAAAAAGAAGTCTGTTCACGAGGGCATCAAGGGAAATATCGCCCCTCGGGCAAAGGAAGATGTCAAAAGGCATCGCCTCTCCATGACCCTTTACAAGATCCTCTTTCCTTTCCTGAAGGCCGTGTCTCTGCTGGATCGGCTCATCCCGAAAAACC
Source organism: uncultured Thermodesulfobacteriota bacterium (assembly GCA_964589315.1). Lineage (GTDB taxonomy): Bacteria > Desulfobacterota > S145-22 > S145-22 > S145-22 > JAOZMY01. The sequence continues at coordinate 6,375 of CAZPTH010000070.1, read as the reverse complement.
GGGGCTATATCCTGCTGATTCGTTCCAGGAAGGCGCGACGATGACTGAAAAGAAAGACCGCTATCTTGTGACAGGGGCGACGGGGTTTATCGGGCGCCACCTTGTTGAGACGCTCCTGGATAGGGAGGAGCGTGTTCGGGTCCTCGTGCGGGATGCCGACAGGGTACCAGAAGCGTGGCGCGGCCACGTGGAGGTGGCAGAAGGCGATATCACCGACCCGGAGAGCCTGAGACCCGCCGTGAGTGGGGTGGATGTGATTCTGCATCTGGCGGGGGTCATCAACCTGCCGCCGGGCAGGGACGAGCGCTTTTTTCAGGTCAATCTGGAGGGGACGAAGATCCTTTTCAATGCCGCCATGGAAGCCCGTGTCCCTCCCCCGCGATTTCTCTATTGCAGCAGCGTGGGGGTGATGGGTTTCCTGAAACGGATCCCCGCCGACGAGACGGTCCCATGTGAACCGACCAATGCCTACGAACGTTCGAAACTGGAGGCGGAGGAGTGGGTTTTGGCGGAAGGGACACGCCGTAAAGTTCCCGTGGGCGTGGTTCGCCCCGCCTGGGTCTATGGTCCCGGGGATCGGCGCACCTTTCCCATCTTTTCCATGATCGCGAAACGGCGGTTCGTGATGATCGGGAAGGGGGAGACCTGGATCCATCCCGTTTTCGTGGAGGATCTGGCCAAAGGGATCCTGGCATGCGCCCGTTCGGAAGAGGCGACGGGGAAACGGGTCATTCTTGCAGGGGCATCTCCCGTCCGATTGCAGGAGCTGGTGCGGATCATTGCGGATGCCCTTTCGGTGAACCCCCTTCCGGTGAGGGTCCCGGTCTCTTTGGCGTCCGTGATTGCATTAGGGTGTGAAATCCTGTATAAGCCGTTGCGAAAGCAGCCCCCGATTCACCGAAGGCGGCTGGGGTTTTTTCTGCGCGATCAGTCTTTCGATATCTCCCAGGCGCGGAGATGCTGTGGCTACAATCCGGAAACGCCCCTGTCGGAGGGAATCCGGTTGACGGTTGCCTGGTATCGAACTCATGGGTGGTTATGAGGAATGCGTGAACGGAAACAGACAGAATTCGGGCATCTCCTGACGGCGGACAGGCGGTCCAGCTTCGCGAAATATCGGGAGCTCGTCGTCGGTGACGGAAGCCTTTGGGAATTGATCCGGTATGAATGCCTCATGACGTTTGCCACACCGTTTCCGGGCGCCATGGGATACTGGTTGCGAAAGGTGGCCTATCCCTGGATGTTGGGACGTGTTGGCCGGGGGACGGCGTTTGGGCGGAACATGATGATCCGTAACCCCGCGAAGATTTTTATCGGGAACCGGGTCGTGGTGGACGACAACGTGGTGCTCGACGCGAAGGGGATTGGTACGGGAAGGATTGAAATCGGAGACGAGGTCGTCATCAGCCGAAACAATATCCTGAGTTGCAAGGGGGGAACAATCAAGGTTGGGAATCACACGAACATCGCCCAGAACTGCCTGATCCACTCCGAACGGAAGGTAGAGATCGGTGACGAGGTCATTATCGCCGCCTATACCTATATCGTCGGGGGCGGGAATCACGATTACAGCCGCCTGGATGTTCCGATCATCGAACAGCCAAACCTCGATAAAGGGGGCATTGTGATCGAGGATAACGTCTGGATCGGGGCTCGGGTGACGATCCTTGACGGGGTGACCATCCATACCGGCTCCGTCATCGGCGCGGGGGCGGTGGTGACAGAAGACGTGCCGGAAAATTGCGTGGTGGCGGGCATCCCCGCGAAGGTGGTGGCAGAAAGGTCATGAAGGGATTCAAGAGCACCGTCTTCATCAAGATTCCCGTCAGTCTCATCCTGATCGGCTGGATCATCTACAAGGTCGATATTGCCAAGGTGTGGCATATCGTTCAGCACGCGAAGGGGTGGTGGCTCTTGTTGGCGCTATGCCTGCACATCTTTGGCTACTGGGTCAGCGGTGAGCGCTGGAAGGTCCTCCTCAAGGCGCAGGGTGTGGAGGTGCCCTTGAGCCTGACCATCAAGTCCTATCTCGTGGGAACCTTTTTCAACCAGTTTCTCCCCACCATCGTGGGAGGGGACGTGGTCCGGGGGATGGACACGGCGAAGCCGTGCGGGTCGCTGACCAAGTCTCTGACCATCATTCTCTTCGAACGGTTTACGGGGATCATCGTGCTGCTGATGCTGGTCAGCACGGGGGTCATGCTCCAGGTGGGAAGGTTCAAGGAGGTTTCCGACTGGCCCATTTTCGTGTTGGTATTCTTGGTAGTTGCCACGATTATTTTTCTATGGAAGGAAGGGATCGACCTGGCTTTTCTGGAGCGCAAGATTCCGTTTAAGTTTGGAAAAGCCATTGTCCGGAAGATCTCCACGGTTCTGGATATCCTCGTGCAGTTTCGTTCCCATCCCTGGCCCCTGATAAAGGTTATTTTATGGGGGATGGCCCTTCAGCTCCTGTTTATCCTCCATTACTATGTCTTGTCCATTGCCTTCTCTCTGCATCTTCATTTCAGCTTCTTCATGGTGGTCATCCCGGTGATTTTCCTCCTGTCCATGCTGCCCGTTTCCATCAACGGGATCGGCGTCAGGGAAAACCTGTTCGTCTATTTTTTTGCCAAGGTTTCCGTCTCGCCGGAAAAGAGTCTGGCCATTGCCTGGATGGCGTTTGTCATGATATTGGTTTACGCACTGATCGGCGGGCTGATTTATATGCTGAGGAAAGGGGACAAGGAGTCGATTACCGAAATCGTTCAGGAAGAGGAAGAGTTCTTTGAATAAGGCAATCGTGAAGCGGTTCCGGTGGCTGCTGATCATCGTTTTCTGCATGGGATTCTTCCTGCCCGACCGCGGATACGGCAAGCCGGCCGTAAAGTCCTCGGTCAGGGAGATCCATTTCAAGAGCGGCCCTTACCGGCTTTTCGGTTACTATTTCCCGCCGGTGAAAAAGTTTAACGGGACAGGCATTGTTTTGTGTCCGGGGGCCAACGATAAGGGATGCAGCAATATTCTCTTTCCCGAACTCTGTAAACGATTTGCCAAGATGGGGTATGCCTGCCTGACCTTCGATTTCAGGTGTTACGGGAAATCAGAGGGGCCACGGGTGGTGAAGAGGTTCAAAGACCTCGACTTCACAGAAGATGCGATCTCGGCGGTGTCGGCTTTGGAGAAACACGCCCCGCCCATGAAAGAGATTGTCATGATGGGCCATTCCATGGGAGGCGGGGTTGCCATGAGCGCCGGAGTCAGGGATCAGCGTGTTAACAAGATTGTGTGCCTCTCTCCGGGAAGGAGGGTCCAAGAGCTTTTTCTGAAAAAAGACGCCCCCCTCGGTTTGAAATGGATCCATGACCGTATGAACGAGGATATGACGATCAAGGCGGTGATTCCCCTGAATATTTTAAGGGAGATAACCTTGCCGATTGTCATCGACAGTTACAGGCAGTTCATCTTTCGGAAGCCGATTCTCTTTATCGAGGGAACCTACGAAAACAAGAAGGATATCAAGTTTCTGACCCGTTACGTCCAGGACATTAAGGTCTTGAATCGGAAGGATCATATTATTTTGCCTACAAACCACTGGATCGGAACGGCCAATGGGAAAAAGGTTGTTTTCCCCGTGGCCCTTCATATCCACGTGGTCACCATCGACGCATGGCTTCGAAACGATGAAGCGCGCCTGGCGGATATCTTGAAAAGAGTCAAACACAGCAGGCGCTTACCAGTTACGGCGGTGCAGTCGAAGTGATGGGGACATGGGTTCACTCGGGAAATAAAAGGCTATATTTTGCCGCCCTCATTTTTCTTTTCCTGTTTCTCGTTACCTTACGGGGTGTTCATCTCACGGCGGATCCTCCCTCCCGTTTGAGCTGGAGCGGGGGGCTTTTTGGAGATGAACCGGCCTATGCCCATAATGCCCGAAACAAGGCGGTCTTTGGGGCGTGGGTTCTGGACGAATGGAACCCCTTTCTCTACAATCCTATTCTGACCTTTTGTGACTATCTCTCTTTCAAGGTTTTTGGAACGGGGTTTTTCGCGTTGAGGATGGTCGCCTTTTTCTGGGGGATCCTCTCTCTCTTTTTCGTCTTTGAGGCCTTTAGGAGGAGTTTTGAGAAACTTTGGGTCGCATGCCTGGCCCTTCTTCTCCTGGAGATGAACTATTTCTTTGTGATGTACACGCGTTTGAGCCTTTCGGATACCATGTTGACGAACTGGATGATCCTGACACTTTTTTTGTGGGCCCTCGGGAGGGGGAGCCCCGCCGCGCGTTTTCTTTCCGGCCTTTCTGCCGTAGGGGTTTTCAGTTGTAAACCCACGGCGATTTACTTCGCGTTCGTGATTGGGATTGCTTATCTGTTTTCTTTCGTTCAGGGGAAACGGGAAGAGAAAGATTTGCGATCAACATCACGCTACCTTTTCCCCTATGCCGCGGGCCTGGGAATCGGGCTTGTTACGTGGTTTATCGTCTATTACCTCCCCTTTCATGCCCAGATCGCCCGTTACTCCGTGGAATGGTCGAAGCTGTCGATGCCCCGGGGTGTCAGGGATTTTATGGATCGGGTATTGGGTGGGCATGCCCCCATCGTTTTTAAGCATTTCGCGTGGTTCCCCATGATTTTGCTGACGGGGTGGCTGTATCTACCCATATCCTTTTACCGGGCCGTAAGGAAATGGCGGGATGTTAACCCGCTTGAGTTTCTTGTGATGGCCTGGTTCGTGATTGGGTATTTCGCCCTGTCGGGGTTTCGGTATCGTCCACCGCGCTATTTTGTGTCCCTGGTTCCTCCCCTTGTTTTTCTTGCGGTTTGCGGGCTTCTTACCCTGATCTCCGTCGGAGCGGGGAAACGTCGGCTTGGGTTGGGGAAGGGCTTCTGGATTTTGTATGCGGGATGGGTAGTATTGACGGGGATGCTTTCGAGAAAATACCTCCATTTTTCTTCCGGAGACATCGTGATGGGAGGTGCGGCCCTGCTGGGAGGGGGGATCGGTGCTTGGATTGTGGGGAAGATACAGGAGGGACGATGGATTCCAAGGCGTTTTCTTGCTCATGGCATTGCCATCGCGATAGTCGTGATGGTGATAGGCCATAATCTGTGGCTTTATGCCGCCTGGTTTCGAAAACCTTTATATAAAGAAGTTAATATTTCCCGAGAAATCGGGACGCTTGTCCCCGGGGGGGTCATCGCCGGCCTATGGTCTCCCATGGTTTGCATGGAAAACAATAACCAGGCCTTGTGCATCGCGCCGGGCTGGTTTAACGATAAAGATCCTTACGGCAAATATAGGTTTACACACCTCTTTTTGTGGAGGGGAAACCGGGACGCCGAGTTGTCTATGGTCCGAAGGGTGTTGGGCAGAAAGTTTTTAAAAACGCGCCTGATTCCTGTTGCCAGGTTTAATATCAAGGATGCCTGGGCATACCTGTTCAAGGTTAAAGAAAAATAAAAAATATCGAAAACTGGTTTAAGAAAGGATGGTGCCGAAGTGTATTCAGAATTGTTGAGAGACAGAAAATTATGGGGGATCTTTTTCCTCGCCATGGGAACGTTGTTGTACGAGGTAACGTTGACCCTTATTTTTTCTTTTGTTGTATGGTCAAACTACGCCTTTATGATTGTTTCGACGGCCCTTTTTGGGTTTGGAATTGCGGGTGTGGCGTTGTTCCTGTTTTCCAAGAAACTCATGGTATACACGTATGATCGCTTGCTTGCGCTGTTGTCGGTGTTGTTTGCCGTTTCGGCCATTGTGAGCCTTTTTGTGATCCTGGTGGTTCCTCTGGATATGGGACGTTTCGCAGAGCTTTCCAATTGGTTCTATCTCCTCATTATTTTCCTCGCGATTATGGTGCCTTTTTTCTTCTCAGGGCTGGCGATTTCCCTCCTCCTCAGCCGGGAAAGAGAAAAGGTGAACCGTCTCTATTTTTATGACCTGGTTGGGGCGGCGTTAGGGTCTATCATCCTGATTGTGCTGGTTACGCCCCTCGGAGCTAACGGGACATTGTTCGTTTCTGCCCTCCTGGGGATTGTGGCGTCGTTTATTTTCTTGGAAGAGAAGAGGGCATCGAGGTATGTTCTGTTGGGCCTCATGGTGGTTATATGTCTTCTTGTCCCGTTCGCGGAACGTTTGGTACCGCTCTATCCCCATCAGAATAAGCGTAATTTCAAACGGGAATTGCGGCAGAAACGGCACCTTTTCTCCGGGTGGAGCACCCTGTCAAGGATTGACGTTGTTGGGAAAAAATACAAGGGGGGAGTTCGCGCACAAATCTGGATTAACGGGGGACAAAATCAGTCGTTTCTGGCCGTTTTGACCCCCCAGCACCTCGTCCATCCGAACTGGAATGAGTCTATCAACTACCCCTATATATTTATGCGGGAAAAA
>CAZPTH010000069.1:0-10757 GCA_964589315.1 uncultured Thermodesulfobacteriota bacterium | reverse complement strand
CAGGGGATCCCATCGTTTACCTTTACAGGGAAAGCGCCTTTTTATAATTTCTTAGGGCAGTGGTTGAAAGAACCGTTTCCTCCCGGATCGGGAAACTGGTATTTCCCCGGTGCGGAGGGTGCAACGATAAAACATCTCCGTTGCGCACCCCGGCTTTTCCGGAAACGGGAAATCGTGAGGCGCACCCTCGGACACGTGAATCCGAGAACGGTCTGAGGATACCAGGAAAGTTACTCGTAGGTGACTTCGATGACCTTGTCCGCGTTATCCAGGATCGTTTTTACCATTTCCTGGAATCGCCTCGGGAAGGCCTTCTTCTGCTCAGGGGTCGCGCCCGGTCCGAAGGCGCTTTCAAAGATTTTTGCCGGGTTGACTACCTTCCCGGGCCGGTAATTGATCCCCACCCGTTTGTTTGTATCGAGGCGCGTGAAACGGAGATCCGTCTCGATCGGGGCATTGTAGAAGAGGAGGTTTCGCCGGCTGAAACGGCCTCCCGTAAGGCCCCCGAAACCATAATCGGTGGTTGCGCCCGTGATGTTGGAAAGGACACACCCGGTCACGCCCGCGTTGTTTTCGGTAGGGGCGTTCTTGATTTCGACCCTGATTTCACCTCTACGAGGCAGATCCTTACCGTAAAGGGCTTTAAGACCTTTCAGGGCGGATAAGTAGGCTCCGCTGACGACCGCGCAACTGTGTCCTGCCATCTTGACGATCTCCAGGTAGGTGATCTCGATGATGCCGTCGTCGTTGACGCCGACAAACCTTGCCAATTCGTCCTGTAGGATGATGCTTTCAACCTCATCGAAAAAGGGGGGATAGTTCATTTTTAACTCCTGTATGGGTGTTTTTTTCATTTTATTCAAGGGCCTTTCGGATGGCGGCCCGGGCAAGCAGGCGGGTCGAGTCGAGGGTGGGGAGGGGGCAATCTTTGGGATCGACGATTAAAGGAATTTCCGTGCACCCCAGGACGACCGCGTCGCATCCCCGGTCCGCGAGCTTCCGAATGACCTCGTTGAAATAGATTCGCGATTCCTCGCGGAAGATTCCGTTGACGAGTTCCTTGAAGATGACGGTGTCGATCTTTTCCCGATCTTCCCCGTCAGGGATATGGGTGGAGATCCCGTGATTCTTCAGGGTTTCGGGATAAACGGGGCCGGTCATCAGGTACCTGGTCCCAAGGATGCCAAGGGTGGAAAATCCGTTTCTTTTGGCCTCTTCGGCCACGGCCTCGGCGATGTGCAGCCATGGAATGGGGGAGCTCTTTACGACAAGGTCAAAAGCCTGGTGGATGGTGTTGTCGGGACAAATGGCGAGTTCCGCGCCGATCTTGTGAAGTTTTTCGACAGAGGAAAGCATGAGATCCGCGACGCCCTTCCAGTTTCCCGAACGGATGTGAACCATGTATTCCCCAAGGGGATGGGTGTGCATGCTGACTTCCGGGTGCATGTGCTCTCCCATGCTCGAGGATGCCTCCGTGCAGAGGGTCCGGTAACACAGGGCGGCCCCTTCCGCGCTGCAGGCCACGATGCCGACATGTTTTGCCATTTCTTTCATCCTTCAGTGAATTTTTTCTGGTCGGAAACAATTCGGGCAACCATTTCCTTGACGAGTTTCATGACGACGGCGGCCGTCATCCCGTGGATATCGTTGGCCGGATTATACTCCACGATGTCTCCCCCCACCAGGGGTCCCGGCAGGGACCAGATAAGCCGGATGACCTCCCGGGTTGTCAGACCTCCGGGTTCGTGGTGAGAGACCCCGGGGGCGAAGGCGGGATCGAGGCCATCCAGGTCGATGGTGAGATAGGTGATGCCGGACGGCAGCTCCCTTTTATCGGGAATACCTGTCGAGGCGGGAAAAACCGTTACCCCGTGTTTCTCTATCTGTTTTTGCTGGATCTTGTTGATGGTTCGGAGGCCGATCTGGGTGAGGCTGCCCGCGAGATTTCGCTCCATGACGCGCGCCATGGTGGAGGCATGGGAAGTAGGGCTCCCGTCGAATTCAGGGTAGAAATCGGGATGCGCGTCGATCTGAACGAGATGTGGCTTCAATCGTGTGGCGGCTGTGAATCCTTCCAGGATGGGCCAGGTCACGAAGTGATCTCCCCCGATGAACAGGGCCGTCCCTTTTGAGAAGAGCTTCATGGCGGTTTCGCGGATCTTTTCAAAATCGCCGTCGTCCTCGTGAAGTTCCAGGCTCCCCAGATCCTTCAAGACGGCCGGGTCATCCAGGTCGCAGCCGTTCTCGGCGGTGAGATTGCTCATGCCGCTTGCCATGATTTTACGGACTACTTCCGGCGCGCGACTGGCACCTTTCATGAAAGAAGAGTTACGGTCCGTCGGGAGCCCAAGCATCTGGACCGGGAGATGTATCTCGGGGGCTTTCAATTTAACAGGACCCTTTTAAAAGTAGGATAGCACGCTTCAACACTGTAATGTTTCTCAACAGTTTCCCTTGCCTTCAATCCCATTTCTCTTCTCATGGATGGGTCCGAGGCAAGGGCCAGGATTCGGTCGATCCATTCTTCCTCCGTGAGAGCCCAAAATCCGTTTTCCCCGTCCTTGATGATGTCCCGGTTCATACCAACAGGGGTTGCCACGGGAGGGATGCATAGAGCCGCATACTGTAAGACCTTCAGACCACACTTTCCCCTTGACCAGTCATCTTGCAGGAGGGGCATCAACCCGATATCCAGGGTCTTCAGGTGTTCAATCTCCGTCTTTTCATTCCAGATAACCTTTTCGATAGGAATCCTGCGGCTTTCGGGGAAGGTGTCACAGATGACCTTCAGACGGATCTTCTGGTTTTTCATGTAAATCTTTTCCAGGGTCGGAATGATTCGTTCCAGGTAATGAATCGATCCATGGGCCCCGATCCAGCCAATGATTACGTGGTCCCTTTCTGGCCGGGAATGGCATGCCTCGTACCTGGTCAGGTCAATGGGTGTGGGAATAATGGTTACGTTGGGATTGAACTCTCGGGCCTTTTCCGCGAGGAACGAGTTGCCGGCAATGACCTCGTCAGCGTGACTCGTCATCCATTTGAATTTGGTTTGCCTGCTGAAAGATGGAGCGCCGCCATATTTTGCGCTCTTGACCCAGAGAGAGTCGTCAAAGTCGTATACAATCCTCTTGGAGATCTTTCTCAGCGCCTTCATCCCCACGAGATTCAGCTGTTTCCTTTGAATCAGGCAGGTGTCCCAACCCCGCGCCTTGCTCAAGACACCCGGCCACTCGGATGGTTTTCTGGGAAAATCCGCTATCTCCGTTTCGATGTTGTCCCTGTTCAATCGCGGGAGATATTGGAGAACCCGATAGCGGGAGGCGGCGACGTTTCTTCCCTGGATCATGAAAAGGGCTTTTTTCCTGTCGTATTTCATCTCTTCGTGTAAAAAATAGCATATTAATCCGTAAATCTGTAGAGGATGCGGGGATAACGAATTAAGGGTTGCCGAAATTCCGTGAATCTTTTAGAATCTCCCATTGGTTTGACGAGAGAAAATATGACCTACTTTAAAAGAAAAAGCGGTTAAGGATGACGGGCGCGGAAAAAACGTTCCCCACACCGGAACGGCAAGGGGTGAAAGGGGTTTTCGAAGAAGCTGAAAGGCTTTGCGCCCTTTTGAAGTCCGGGGAGGCCTTTCAGCTTCTCGGATCGGAAGGCATGGCTCGCTCTTTTACCGCCAGCCTTCTTTGGGCCCTCTCGAAGGGGCCAGTGGTTGTCGTCCTTCCGGATATCAAGACGAGGGACCGTGTTGCGAGGGAGATCGCAGCGACAAGAAGGCTCCTGGAACCTTCCCTGAAAACGCCGGAATCCGCCGGGATTCTCCGATTTCCTTCCTGGGAGCTTGCCCCCTACATGGATGAATGGATGCATCCAAAGGTCTCGGCCCTTCGCGTTAAGGGTCTTCACGCCCTTTTGAGCGGAGTGCCCGTGGCCTTTCTGACCACGCCGGAGGCCCTTCTTCCAAGGCTGCCTTCCCCAAAACGCCTTAGGGAGGGATTTGCCACCTTGACCGTGGACATGCGGATCGATGACCGGGATTCGTTCCTTCGTGACCTCGTGTATCGTGGATATACCCGGGTTGCCGCGACGGAACTCCCGGGAGATTTTTCGGTTCGGGGAGGGGTTGTCGACCTCTACTCACCGGTCGAAGATGCCCCGGCCAGGCTCGAGTGGGAGGGTGATGAGATTGTCAGCCTTCGAGTGTTTGATCCGGTGACCCAGCGAACCATCCGACCCATCACCACCTACACGATTGCCCCTGTCATGGAACATTTCCCGCCCCTTTCGGTGGATGAGGTGCAGCGGAAACTCTACGCAAGGGAAGTGCCCCGGGAGGGGAAAAAGGAGATCCGGCGATTGATTCACGATATCAGCAGGGGCGAGTCTGTGGAGAACAGGATCTGGCTGAGCCCCTTTCTGTTTGACCTCAGCTCCGATATCTTTTCCTATCTCCCGTCGAAGGTCCCGATCCTTTGGTGGGACCCGGAGGTATGCCTTTCCAGCCTGGAGAGAACCTACGATAAGATCCGCGAAGAGTACGACAAGCGGAAAAAGGGATTCCCCCTTTTTGCCGAGCCCGAATCTCTCTTTCTTTCACCCGTGGAAATCGAAGACGAACTCGAGGCCCATCCCCTGGCGGCCTTCGGATTGTGTCTCGCGAAAGGTCGCGAGCTGAAGCCGATTTCGGTCTTTGAGGGAAAGGCCTTCCAGCCGAAGGATGCGAGAGATACCAAACGTATGGCCTGGCCGGTTTCTGTCATTGCGCGTGAAACGCGCCGCCTCCGAGGAGAAGGGGTTGAGGTCTGGATCGCCGAGGCATCGAAGAAGGAGAGACAACGGCTTGAAGAGGCCCTCCTTGCAGAAGACTTGCCCCTGCCCGTTCTGCCGTCCCTGAACCTGGACGTGGAGAGCCGGGGAGGGGTGGTCATAGGGGAGATTCCGGAGGGTTTTCTCCTCCCCAAATTGAGATTTGCGCTCCTGTCACGGTTGCGTTCATGGACGTCTGCCAGGAAGACCGGCCCAAGGCCCGAGTCGGTCAGGGTTTCCGACCTGGCAGTTTTCAGGGAAGGGGACCCCCTGGTCCATCTCGATTACGGTATCGGGCTCTACCGGGGGCTGAAGCACGTGGATGTCCTCGGAAGGACAGGGGAGTTCCTGGTCATGGAATACGCGAAGGGGGACAAACTCTTCGTCCCCATCGACAGGCTCGACGCCATCCAGCGGTATGTGGGGTCGGGAGACGCCCCCCCTCCTCTGGACACCCTGGGAACGCCTTCCTGGGAAAAGAAAAAGGCCCGTTTGAGGGAAGACGTGGCGAAAATTGCTCGAGAACTGCTGGAGCTGTATGCCACGCGCAAGGCCGTGAAGGGGTACGCCTTTGGGACGTGGACCGAGGGGCTTCAGGAATTTGAGGCCGCCTTTCCGTTTCAGGAGACACCGGATCAGAAAAAGGCCATCGAAGATATCTATCGTGACATGACCTCGGAGATTCCCATGGATCGCCTCGTCTGCGGTGACGTGGGGTTCGGGAAGACGGAAGTGGCCATGCGGGCGGCTTTCAAGGCGGTCATGGAAGGGAAACAGGTGGCCGTGCTGGTCCCCACGACGGTTCTCGCGGAGCAGCATTATGTGAACTTTTCTCAGCGGTTTTCTCCCTATCCCGTACGGGTGGAACTTTTGAGCAGGTTTCGGAGCCAGGCGGTTCAAAGGGCCGTGGTTGCCGATCTCAAGGCGGGAAAGGTGGATATCGTGATTGGGACACACCGCCTTCTCCAGCGGGATGTCAAGTTCAGGGACCTGGGGTTGTTGATTGTGGACGAGGAGCACCGTTTCGGCGTTACCCACAAAGAGCTCCTCAAGAAGCTCTCGGCGACTGTGGATGTCCTGACCCTCACGGCGACCCCCATTCCGCGGACCCTGCAGATGTCCCTTTCGGGCCTGCGGGACCTGAGCCTCATCAATACCCCCCCGAGGGCCCGTCTCCCCATCTCTACGCGGATTGCCCGGTTCAGGAAGGATATCATTGTGGAGGGAATCGAACGAGAGCTTTCCCGCGGGGGACAGGTCTTTTTCGTCCATAACCGGGTCAAGACGATTGGAAAGATGACCCGCCTGATCCAGGATCTGGTTCCGTCCGCCACGGTGGCCTTCGCCCATGGCCAGATGGATGAGAGGACCCTGGAAGATGTGATGCTCGCCTTCATGCGTCGCGAGATCGATGTCCTCGTCTGTACCACGATTATTGAGTCGGGTGTGGATATTCCAAACGTAAATACCCTCTTTGTCCACCACGCGGAACAGTTCGGTTTATCTACTCTGTACCAGTTACGGGGCCGCATCGGTCGTTCCGACCGTCAGGCCTATGCCTATTTTCTGATTCCTCACCGCGCCGTTTTGCCCAAGGAGGCCGTCAAGCGGCTCCAGAGCCTTCAGGAGTTCTCTACCCTGGGGTCAGGATTCAAACTCGCCATGATGGATCTGAATATGCGGGGAGGGGGAGACCTGCTGGGACGGAGGCAATCCGGTCGGATCGCCGAAGTCGGATTCGAGCTTTACATGAACATCATCGAGGAGGAAGTCAAGAAACTCAAGGGACAATGGGTGGAGCCCAGGGCCCCGGTGGATCTCAAGCTCCCCTTTACCATGCTGATTCCAGAGGCCTATATCCCCGAAATGGGACTACGGCTGATGTTCTACCGAAGACTCTCGAAAATGGAGGATGCGCGTGAAGTTACAGCCGTTGCAGAGGAACTGAAGGATCGCTTTGGACCCTTGCCTGTTGAAACGGAGCGGCTCTTAGAGGTCGTTAGGCTGAAGGCCTGGCTGTCTGAAAAAGGGGTTACCACACTTCAGGGGAAAGAAAACGAGATTGTCATAGGATTTTCTGAAGATTCCATCGTGGACAGGGAACGCCTGGTAACGCTGATTCAGGAAGATCCGGAGCATTTCAGGCTCGCGCCGTCTCAGAAACTTGTCATCCGCATGAAGCTCCCGGAGGATTTCGATGGTTACCTTCAAAAGGTTTTTTCCGTCTTGAAGCAACTGCTGGGGTATGATAAAAATTCAGAATGAAAGAGATGAAAAGGGGACATTAAAATTAACCTCAAGAAAAGTCTTCATTCCTTCCCCCTCGCATTGATAGTTCTCTTTGTCTTATCTTGCGGCAAAGATGCCGGGCTGTTTACCAAGGAGGAGGTTGTCGCCAGGGTGAATGACACGAAAATTACTGCGAGAGAACTTACCAGATATTATAAAACCCTCGTTCCTTCCTCGCAGGATGGAGCCGCGTCGAAGGTTCCCGTTTCCATGGATTTGAAGGAGGCCCTTTTAGAGAGATTGATCGAAGAAAAGCTGCTTTTACTCGAAGCGGCAAAAGAAGGGATCACCGTCAGCGACGAAGAGGTCGATCAGTTGTATGCGGGAATTGCCAAGGATTACGGGAATAATTTTGAGGCCTTTTTGAAGAAGTTTCACCTGTCACCGGAAGAGTGGAAGAAATCTCTTCGCCAGGATCTTCTCATCGATAAGGTTATCAAGCGGCATATGAAATCTGTCAATGATGTGACAAAAGAAGAGATAGAAAAGTTTTACCAGTCGCATCAGGATGAGTTTAAGATTCCCATGCAGTATCATATCTTCCAGATTGTCGTCCCGACCCGGAAATTGGCGGAGCAGATTATTGATAAGTTAAACAAAGGTGAAAAATTTAAGGAACTTGCAAAACAATTCTCGATTTTCCCTGAAGGAAAGCGCGGGGGGAATCTGGGATACTGGCGGGATGACAGGCTTCCAGAGGAGTTTGCCGTTGTGCGTCAGATGAGGGTCGGACAGATAAGCAGGATTTTGAAATCTCCTTACGGATACCATATTATTGAGCTGAAAGGAGTCAAGGAAGCGAGGGTCTTGAGCCTGAAGGAGGCCGGAGCCAGAATCGCGCAGAAATTGCGACAGGAAAAGAAGGAGAAAGAAAAAGAACGGTGGCTGAAGGAGTTGAAGGAAAAGGCCCGTATTGTTCGATACACGAAGGTATTGGAAAAGGTTACTTTTAATGAAGGGAGAAACAGATGAAAAAGTTCATGACATCTCTGCTGCTGATCTCCATTGCCATTTTAGGGCTCGGCGGAATGGCCTCTGCGAGAATCGTGGATCGCGTGGTAGCCAAGGTCAACGAGAGGATTATCACCCTTTCCGATGTGAAACGGGAAGCCAGGGTCCTGAAACTGGAACATCCGGACAAATTTGGGAGTTTGGACATCAATAACCCCCAGGCACTGAAGTTTTTTGTGAATCAAATGATTTCAACCATCCTTATCGAGGATGAATTAAAGAAGATTGGCAGGGGTGTCTCAAACAAGGAAGTGGACGCGGCCTATGATTCCATCAAAAAGAAAAACAAGATGACAGATGAGCAGTTCAAGAAGTTTCTCAAACAGAAGGGTTTGACCCTCGAAGAATACCGTATTGCCTTGAAACAGCGGATTGAAAGGGTGCGATTTTTCAATTTAGTCGTCAAAAGCCACATTGACATAACGGATGAGCAGGTTAAGGCCTATTATGACAAGCACAGGGACGAATTTGGCGGCGGAGAAAAGGTGCGGATTGCCCAGATATTTGTTCCGGTCCCAAGGGATTTACCCAAGGAATCGCGCTTGGCACGTCAAAACCTCATCATGAAGATCGAAGGAGAGCTTTTCAAGGGGAAGGATTTTTTCACGCTTATCAAGAAGTATAAAAACGATCCCCTTGTAAGGGTTTTTGGGGACATGGGATGGTTCAAAAGGAAGGACCTTATGAAGCCTATCGCGGATGCGGCCTTCAAATTGAAAAAGGGCGCCGTTTCGGAGGTCATTGAAACGAAGGCCGGATTCCACATCATCAAGGTCCTGGACATCCAGAAATCGAAGGGACAAAGCCTGGAGGAGGCGAAACCAAAGATACAGAGGATCCTTTACCAGGAGGAGTCAGAAAAACGACTCGATAACTGGCTCGAAAATGCCAAGAAGCAGGCAAATGTTCAAATTATGTTGTGAGGTATCCTGAGATTTCGTGCCTGACTTGATTTAAACCTTTAGCCAGGAAAAGCCGATGAGAGAAATTGTCATAATCAGTGGTGCGAGGACCCCCGTTGGAAAATACATCGGGGGGTTGCGTGAGGTGGAGGCCTATGATCTCGCCGCTATCGTCCTTAATGAGGCCCTCACCCGGGCTGGCCTGTCGCCGGAGGCGGTGGATGAAGTTGTTATGGGGCAGGCCTACCAGAGCGGGGAATATGTCAATATCGCGCGCATGGCGCTCCTCGCGGCCGGGTGGCCTGACCATATTCCCGGGGTGACCATCGACCGGAGGTGTTGCACGGGGCTCGACGTGGTGAGAATAGCTGGTGGGCTGATTCAGGGCTCTCAGGCCGAGATTATCGTCGCGGGGGGCGTAGAGAGCATGAGCAACGCGGAGTTCTACCTTCCAGGTTCCGTCAAGTGGGGAATCGGGGGAACGAGGGAAATGCCGAAAGGGCATGGTGATCTATCCATTTGGGGCCTTCCGTTCTACGATCGTATCCAGCGTGCCCGTGTCATGTCTCAGCCCATCAAGCGTTTTGGCGTCTTACCCTCCATGATGTCCTGGGCGGAGACGGCGGCCCTTGAGGAGGGAATCTCGCGTGAGGTGTGTGACAAATGGGCCCTGGAGAGCCATCGAAAGGCGTGTGCCGCCATGGAAGAAGGGAGGTTCGACGAGGAGATCGTTGCGGTCCCGGTTCACCGGAAACGGGGTGGAACGGTACTGTTTGAACGGGACGAAACCCCGCGTCCGGACACCTCACTGGAAAAGCTCAGCCGCCTCAAGCCTATTCTGGGCGGGGTCTGCACGGCGGGAAACTCCTCCAGCGAGAATGATGGCGCGGCGGCCGTGGTCGTGACCTATGCCGAGAAGGCCAGGGCTCTTGGGGTGGAACCGCTGGCGACCCTGAGGACGTGTTGTGTTGCCGGGGCGGACCCGAGGAGGTCATATCTGACGGTACCCCTCGCGGTGAACAAGGCCCTGGACCAGACGGGCCTGACTCTGGATCAAATGGACCTGATTGAAATCCAGGAGGCGTTTGCGTCCCAGGTCCTGGCGGACTTGAAAATGATGGGGCTCGGCCCCAGGGATTACAAGAGGGTCAACGTGAACGGGTCCGGAATATCCCTGGGACATCCGATCGCCTGCACGGGGACGCGGGTCCTGGTCACCCTCCTTCACGAGATGCGCAGGCGAGACGTCCGTTACGGTCTGGCAACGATCTGTGGCGGCGGCGGTCTGGGCATTGCCGCTATTCTTGAGAGAAACGTGTGACAGTTGAAATTGGTGTGACGGAAGAAACGGCGTGGATTTCAGCCTGACGGAGACACAGAAGGGGCTTGTCCGGGACGCGAGGATATTTGCCGAGGCCGAATTTCCTCTTTACGCGGACGAGGCGGACGCGCATGAGACCTTTCCGAGAGACTTGTGGAAAAAGGGATGTGACCGCGGTCTCGTAGGCGTTTTCTGGGACCAGGCCTACGGGGGAAAGGGGCTCGGGTTTCTCGAACACGCCCTGATCATGGAAGAATTCTGGCGGGTTGACCCGGGATGCGGCCAGGCCGTGCTGGGAGCCCTCTTTGGCTCCCAGATGATCCATCTTTTCGGAACGAAAGAGCAAAAGCGTCGATATTTGACCCCCTTGGCAAGGGGTGAAGCCATCATGGGATCCGCCATAACGGAACCGGACGCTGGAA
>CAZPTH010000068.1:0-10776 GCA_964589315.1 uncultured Thermodesulfobacteriota bacterium | reverse complement strand
CCGCGCCCACGGCCCAGCCGTTGACTGCGGCGAGGGTCGGTTTCCTGAGCCGCTGGATTCTCTCGCACATTTTCATCCCGGCAAAGAGGAATTCCGCGTACGCCTTCCCCTGGATGTCCTGCATGAGGGAGATATCGGCGCCCACGCTGAAGTATTTGTCTCCTTCCGCCGTCAGGATGAGCCCTCCGATGGCGTCATCCCTTTCCACCTGCTCCAAAATGGCGTTCATCTCCGCGATGCTCGTCCAGTCGAAGGGATTGCCCTTGTCGGGGCGGTTGAGGGTCGCGATGGCGATGCGGTTTTCCACCTTCAGGTCGATGCGTTCACCCATGGTCTCCTCCCTAACACATGTTGAGGCCGCCGTTGACGCTCAGGGCCTGCCCCGTGATATAGCTGGATTCATCCGAGGCGAGCCAGACGATAGCGTTGGCCTGTTCCTCGGGGGTTGCCACCCGCCGCATGGGAATGGCCTTTTTAATGGCCTCCACCACCTTCGGCATGGTCTGTTGCACGTCCTCGAAAAGCGGTGTCTGGGTGGGGCCGGGGCAGATACTATTCACGCGGATCTTGTAACGGGCCATCTCCCGGGCGATGGACTTGGTGAAGGCGTAGACACCCCCCTTCGTGGCGGAGTAGACCGCCTCCCCCGTGCTTCCCACCTTGGCCGCGTCGGAGGCCACGTTGACGATGGCCCCGCCCGTCTCCTGTTTCGTCATGTATTCCAAAACAGCGCGGGTCACGTAGATGGGCCCTTTCAGGTTGATGTTGATGAGCTTATCCCAAAGGGCGGGATCGTTTTCCATGAAGGGCTGGATCTTGTCCCAGGCGGCGTTGTTCACGAGGATGTCGATCCTGCCGAACGTGTCCACCACCTGTTTTGCCATGGCGCGCGTCTGCGCGAAATCGGAGATGTCGGTCTTGATGAACAGGGCCTTCGCCCCGAGGGCCTCGATCTCCCCGATCACCTTTTTGGCGTTTTCCTCATTGATGTCCACGATGACTAGCGTGGCCCCAAGACCGGCCAGCTTCAAGGATGTGGCCCGGCCGATGCCGCTTCCTCCGCCTGTAACTACCGCGACTTTTCCCGTGAAATCCATGTTTATCCCCTCCTTTCAATCAGTACAATGTAAAACGTGAAAAGTGAAAGGTTTTGGTTGGGTTTTTGGTACGCCTGGCACGTTACACCTCACGCCCATATCATCTATTCGTAAACCTCGGTTTCCTTTTTTCCATGTAGGCCTTGATCCCCTCCCGGGCATCGTGGGTCGCCTCGTTTTCCGCGTAGCGTTTCCAGGTGAGACCAAAGGCGTCTTTTTCAGGTAGGGTTCTCCCCTTGTAGAAGAGTTCCTTGCTCATCCGGACGGCAATGGGGCCGTTTTCGCAGATCGCCTCTGCGACCGTAAGCGCCTTTTCCAGGGCCTTGCCGGCCGGCACCACCTCGTTGACGAACCCCATCTCGTAGGCGCGGCGGGCGCTGATGCGTTTTCCGGTCAGAAGCAGTTCCAGGGCGTGGCCCGGCAGCAGGTGTTTCGAAAGCGTGGCCGTGAAGGCCGGCATCAGCCCCCACTTGACCTGGGTGATTCCGAATTGAGCGGACTCGGCGGCGATCCGCAGGTCGCACTCCTGGGCGATCCACCATCCCCCCGCGATACAGTAGCCGTTGATGGCGGCAATCACCGGTTTGGTGATATCAAAGTGGGTGGGGATTGTGGCCACGGATTCTCGAGCACCTTCCAGTTCAAGGGCTTCAGGACTCATCTCGTATCCCACGCAGAAGGCCTTCTCTCCCGCGCCCGTGATGACGGCCACCCATGCCTCATCATCGTCACGGAAACGTTCCCACGCCCTTCCCAGCTCCCGGGCCGATTCCGGCGTCAGGGCGTTGAGCGCCGCTTTCCGGTTAATGGTGATGATGGCAATTTTGCCATTCCGTTCGTAAATGATATCCAAGCAATCACCCCCTAAAGGGATATTTACAGACCTTTGCCCTTCTGTCAATTGAAATGACAACTGATCGGACGGGAGATGACATTTCCCCGGAAAGGATGTATATTAAAGAAAATTAAAGAGGTAAAAGTTCGAAACCGACGCTTGACAAGCGGGAGTGAATCTACTATAAACGAGCAAATTTTTTGGAGGGAAGAACGGATGTATGCCGTGATTAAGACTGGAGGCAAACAATTTCAGGTTTCCGAGGGGGATATAATCCAGGTCGAGAAACTTGATGGAGAGACGGGAGATACCGTCGAATTTGATGAAGTATTGATGCTCAGGACGGATTCCGATGTGAAAATCGGAACCCCCGTGGTAAAGGGTGCGGCGGTTTCCGCCACTATTCTGGATCAGACCAAAGGGAAAAAGATCATCGTTTACAAGTTCAAGCGCCGGAAGGACTACCGCCGGAAACAGGGGCATCGCCAGAAATACACGAAATTACGGATCGATTCGATCAAAGTCAGCTGAGGGATTGAGATATGGCACACAAAAAGGCGGGAGGAAGCTCCCGAAACGGTAGAGATAGTCAGGGTCAGAGGCTTGGCGTCAAGCGTTTTGGCGGACAGTTTGTGAAGGCGGGAAGCATTCTGGTCCGGCAGCGGGGTACAAGGATTCATCCAGGTGCCAATGTTGGCCTTGGGAGGGACCATACCCTTTTCGCCAAGATCGACGGCACCGTTCGGTTTGAGAAGTTTGGCAAAGACAAAAAGCGCGTCAGTGTTTATTAATCCTCGTCTTTGTTCCTAACTTCTTCCCTTCTCCCTTTCCCATAAAGGGGATTTACCCATTATGAAACCGGTTTTCATCGATGAGGCAGATATCGTGGTCGAAT
Organism: uncultured Thermodesulfobacteriota bacterium; assembly: GCA_964589315.1. GTDB lineage: Bacteria > Desulfobacterota > S145-22 > S145-22 > S145-22 > JAOZMY01. The sequence continues at coordinate 7,949 of CAZPTH010000068.1, read as the reverse complement.
CTGGCTCGGGAGGGGGAGGTTCCGTCCATTTTCACCGTGCCCGGTTTCTCCCGAAGGGAGGTCCGGATGGGGGAGATGGCGGACGGGGCGGAAACGTTATCATTTTTGCCAGGGAGAATCTCTCCGACCTTTCCAGTTACCTGCATAAAAAATCATTCAAGGCCGAATCCGGGGCCCCGGGCGGGGGGAATAAGCAACACGGGAAAAGCGGGGCAGACCTGAGGCTTGCCGTCCCTGTGGGGACCCAGGTTTTTGAGGGGGAGACACAGGAGTTATTGGGAGACCTGATCTCTCCAGGTGCGGAGCTTGTCGTCGCCATGGGCGGTAAGGGGGGCAGGGGGAACGTCCATTACAAGAATTCCGTCAGGCAGGCCCCGAGAATTGCCCAGCCCGGGCTGCCGGGTCAGCGTGTCAGCCTGCACCTCGTCTATAAGATGATTACGGACGTGGGTCTGATCGGGCCCGCGAATTCGGGAAAATCCGTTTTCCTTTCCCGGATTACATCGGCAAAACCCAGAATAGCCTCATATCCCCACACCACCACGATCCCCCAGTTAGGAGTCTATCTCCCCCCGCCTCCCGCGAGCCCCTTGACCTTCGTGGAGATCCCGGCGATAGAGGCGGAGGGGACGAAACGGGGAAACAGGTACCTGAAACACGTGGAACGCGCAAAGCTGCTCCTGATGCTTCTGGGGGTCTCCCCGGACAGGGAAAGAGAAGAGATATTCCGGGAAGCGGACACTATCCTCGGGGAGCTGAAGGGATACGGAGAGACCCTTGCCGAAAAGCCGAAAATCCTGGTTCTGAACTGTTTCGAGGGCTTCATGGAGGCGGGAGAAATTACCCCCCTCGTGGAGGAATTGAAAGATAAGACAGGGCTTCAGTCCATGGTCATCTCCGCCGTAACGGGTGAAGGGGTCACGGCGTTGTTGAAAGTCGTTGAAGGGTTTTGTACACTGGGCCATCATGATGCGTAGTGAGATCATAAAAAAGACCCACAAGGTCGTGGTTAAGATCGGCAGTTCCGTTCTGACGACAGAACAGGGGGCCGTCGACACGGAGAGAATCGGACGCCTGTCGGAGAACATCTGTGAATTGATCGATTCCGGGCGAAGGGTGGTTCTGGTTTCATCCGGGGCTATTGCCGTTGGGATGGACCGGCTGGGGCTTCACGGTCGCGTGGAAGGAATTCCCGACAAGCAGGCCATTGCTGCCATCGGGCAGCCCCATCTCATGGCTCTTTACGATACCCATTTCCAGAAGAGAGGGGTTCAGATCTCCCAGATTCTCCTGACCCGGGATGACCTGAATCATCGGCGCAGGTACCTGAACGCCCGGGATACCATCGATTCCCTCTTCAAGTTCGGGGCCCTTCCTATCATCAACGAGAATGACACGGTGGTGGTGGAGGAGATCAAGGTGGGGGATAACGACAACCTGTCGGTACTCGTGGCGGGGCTTATCCAGGCGGATCTCCTTATCATCCTTTCGGACATGGAAGGCCTTTTTGACAGGGACCCGAAGGTCTATCCCGATGCCTGCCTCATCCCGAAGGTGGATGAGATAGATGAGGAAATCATGTGCACGGCGGGCGGCAGCTTCAGCCCCACCGGGATCGGGGGAATGGCGGTCAAGCTGGAGGCCATTCAGAAGGCGGCCGCCTTCGGGATTCCAACCATCCTTGCCAGCGGGAAGCGGGATGATATCTTGAAAGAGATCTTTTCCGGTGACCAGATAGGCACCCTCTTCATGCCCCAGCGGGATCCCCTGAGCTGCAAGAAACAGTGGATCGCCTACGGGGTTCGTTCCTCTGGGACCCTGTATCTGGACGGCGGCGCGGTCAAGGCCCTCCTCTACGGGGGGAAGAGCCTTCTCCCGACCGGGGTGGTCAGGGTTTCCGGAACCTTCGAGCGCGGGGAGGGGGTCGACATACGGAATCTCTCGGACGAACTCGTGGCGAAGGGGCTCGTCAACTACAGTTCCCAGGAGATTGAGAAAATCAAGGGGCAGCGGTCCTCGAAGATAAAGGAAATTTTAGGATATACTTACGGAGACGAATTGATTCACCGGGATCATCTCGTGGTTTTGACCCCGGCGGGAAAGGAGTAGGAAGGGATGGAAGAGATTCTGGAAATGGCAAAAAAGGCGCGGGCGGCCACCTCGGAGCTTGCCGTGCTGCCTTCCCCGAAGCGCAGGGCGGCCCTGCTGAAGATCGCGGACAATCTTGAGCGGAGGGAGGGCGAGATCATTTCTGCCAACGAGAGGGACGTGGAGGAGGGGAAAAAGAAGAAGCTCTCCAACGCCATGATCGATCGACTGATCCTTGATTCTGAGCGGATCGCCTCCATGGCGGCGGGGATTCGGGAAATCGCCGATCAGCCCGATCCCGTCGGGGAGGTGACCCGCATGTGGACCCGCCCCAACGGGCTGCTTGTGGGGAAGATGCGGATTCCCCTGGGCGTGGTGGGGATTATCTATGAATCCCGCCCGAATGTCACGGCGGATGCCGCCGCTCTCTGTCTCAAGTCCGGGAACGCGGTCCTTTTAAGGGGAGGCTCCGAGGCCCTGGAATCTAATCTCGCCATCGGGCGGATCATCCAGGGGTCGCTTCAGGAAGAAGAGGTGCCGGAGGAGGCCGTTCAGGTTATTCCCATCGCGGACAGAAACGCCATCCTGGAGATGATTCAGTTGGAGGATTACCTCGACCTGATTATCCCCAGGGGGGGCGAGGGGCTCATCCGTTTCGTGGTGGAAAATTCCCGCGTGCCGGTGATCAAGCACTACAAGGGGGTTTGCCATGTCTTCGTTGACGAGAGCGCCGACCTCGATATGGCGGAGGCCATCTGCGTCAACGCCAAGGTCCAACGGCCGGGGGTCTGCAACGCCATGGAGACCCTGCTGGTGCATGAAAAGGTGGCGGAGGTTTTTCTCCCCCGCATGGTGGAGAAGTTCAGGGAGCTGGGGGTGGAGATCAGGGGGTGTCCCCGGACGCGGGCCATTTGCGGAAACGACGTGATTCCTGCCACCGAGGAAGACTGGCCGACCGAATACCTGGACCTGATCCTCGCCGTCAAGGTGGTGCCGGACATGGATGCGGCCATCAGGCACATCACCACCTATGGGTCTGACCACACGGAATCGATCGTTACCCGTGATTACGCCAACGCCCAGGCCTTCCTGAAACGGGTCAACTCGTCCGTTGTCCTGGTGAATGCCTCCACCCGCTTCAGCGACGGGCAGCAGCTGGGCCTCGGCGCGGAGATCGGCATCAGCACCACGAAACTCCACGCCTTCGGTCCCATGGGGGCCCAGGACCTGACCACCACCAAGTTCGTCATCTTCGGGGAAGGACAGGTTCGCACGTGATGACCCCCGAGAAACGTATCGGTTTATTCGGCGGGACATTCAATCCCGTCCATCTGGGCCATCTCCGGGCAGCCGAAGAGGTCCGGATCGCCTTTGGGCTCGTGAAGGTCATCTTCATGGTGTCGGCCCTTCCCCCGCACAAGGACCCGGCGCGGATTGCCAGGGCGGATCACCGTTTTGCCATGACCCAGCTGGCAATACGGGGGAATCCCCACTTCGAGGTGTCGGATTACGAGATGAAGAAGACAGGGGTATCCTACAGCTTTGACACGGTTGCCTGGATGAAAAAGCACTATCCCGGGGAGCTCTTTTTCATCGTGGGACTGGACGCCTTCCGGGACATTGCCACGTGGCACCGGTATGACGAACTTCTCTCCCTCTGCCACTTCGTTATCATGACCCGTCCGGGATATCATCGCTTCAATCTGGAGGATGTCCTTCCCGATGATATCGCGAATCTCTACGCGTATGACCGACGTCACGACGCCTATATCCACCCGTCTGGTTACAAGATCTTCCACCAGAATGTGACATTGATGGACATCTCTTCGACGAACATCCGGGAACTCCTCTACGAGCGGCGTTCCATCCGCTATCTCATCCCGCTGGCCGTGGAGGATTACATCGAGGAGCACCACCTCTATCGACTGCAAAAACATGCCCCGAAGCAGGGAGAAACAGGGGTTTGATATTTTTCAGGTCTTCTGTTAACATATAATAGAATGGTATCTCTAAAATCTTTCAAAGACGCGAAGAAAAAGGCGCGTTTCCTGGCCGATACAGCACTTGACAAAAAGGGCTTTAACCTCATTATTCTGGAGATTGGCAAGGTCAATCCCTTCACGGATTGCTTTCTTCTGGTCAGCGGACGCTCCGACCGTCATGTCCAGGCCATTGCCGATGCCCTCTACCAGGATCTCAAAAAGACGAAGGGTGGCGTATTGGGTGTGGAGGGCTACGAGGAGGGGAAGTGGGTCTTGATCGACGCGGGAGACGTGATTATACATATATTCCAGGAAACGGTTCGCAGATATTACGATCTTGAGGGGCTGTGGATCGACGCCCCGAGCCAGAAAATCGATGAAGAAGAGACAGACGAGGAAACGGAAAAGGAGGTGGCAGGATGCTGAGACCGGAGGACTTGGAACGTTTTAAGGTACGCTTGCTCGAAGAAAGGGCGCATATACTGAATGACATGGAAAAGCTGGTGAAGGAGTCGAACGAACTCGGCAAGGATGGCACCATGGACATTGGGGACGAGGCTTCCGATCTCTCCAATCGGCAACTCCTTTTGAGCCTCAACGAGGCGGACATGAAAAAACTGAAGGAGATCGATGAGGCCCTCGAGAGGATTGAGGAGGGGACCTACGGCATCTGCGAGGAATGCGGTGAGCCTATTTCGATCAAGCGGCTGGAGGTCAAACCTACCGCGCTCTACTGCGTCGAGTGTAAGTCCCGTCTGGAAAAATTTGAAAAAAGGGAGATGGCGCTATGATTTCAAAGATATTTTTTCTGTTTCTTATTATCCTCCTTTCAATGGTTGGATTCGTTGCGTATGAAAACCCCCAGGTAGTCGATTTTACAGTGATAAGGGGGACATCCTTACATGTTTCCCTCACCGTGCTGCTCCTCTTTGCCTTTTGTCTGGGAGCCATGATCGTCCTCGTGGTTAGCATTATCCGGGACACGAAACGGGGGCTGCGACTCCGGAAAGAGCGAAAGGCCCAGAAACGCGAACTCGAAAAGCTCTCCGCCTACTCCGTGATCCTGGAGCGGCTCATGTGGGGGAACGTCAAGGGGATTGAAAATCGCCTGGAGGTCCTGGGAAAGGATTTCAAGGAGGAGGGGAAATTCCTCAGGATCAAGGCGGAACTCCATAAGCGGAAGGGCCAGTGGAATGAGGCCTACCAGGTTATCTCCCAATTGCGCATAATTCAGGAATCTCCCAAGATCTCCCTCATGATGGAAGAGGCCCGGCTCGCCAAGGCCGCCGGGCTTGAGGAAAAGGCGCTGGGGACCTACAAGGAGATTCTTTCCATCAATGCCACGTACCTTCCCGCCCTCCAGGGGATGCGGGAGATCCTGGAGACCCAGGAAAAGTGGCAGGAGCTCGTCTCTGTCCAGGAGCGGATTATCAAGGCCTCATCGGACAAAACTCCGGAGAAGAAACGCCTGGCCGGTTACCGATACCGCCTCGCGTGCCAGTTGCTGAACGAGGCGGACGATGCCTCCACGCAGAGGGGGGTTGAGCTGATCCGGTCCCTCATGAAAAAGGATTCCCAGAACAGCAGCTTATATGTCACTTTGGGCAATTATTACCGGCGAAACGAAAAGGTGAAAGAGGCGGCAAAGATCTGGGACAAGGGATTCTCAAAGACGGGAAACGCCACCTTTCTTGTCCTTTTGGAAGAACTCTTTGTCGAGGAAAAGAAGGATGGAGAAGCCCTGAAACGATACGCGAAGGCCCTCAAAGAACATCCCGATGACGTGGCGATTGCGTTCTGTTACCTGCGTTTCTGTCTGCGGCAGGAGAAGATGGAAGAGGCAAAAAAGATAATCGAAAGCCTGCCTGAGAAGACCTGGGATTATTCCTTTATGAGGCTTTTGAAGGCGATTTATACGGCGAAGGAAGGGAAAAAAGACGAGGCCTACGACCTGTGTGAGGACGCCACCCGGGACAAGGGCTGGCTGAGACTTCCCTATGAATGCCGCAATTGCGGAGAGAAATTGAACACATGGGTCGATATTTGCCCGCGGTGCGGGGAGATCGATTCCCTTGGCTTTGACCTTTCTTAGACTGGTTTTTTGAGGATGTGTCTGTTTTGTCCTTTGCCAGGGCAGTAGGGGATTTTTTCCTTCCCCAGGTTTGTCTCTTTTGTGGAAATCCCGGGTTTGACCACGGCCGCTATCCTGTCTGCGCGGGATGCCTTGGGGAATTTGTCTCGATTCATTCCCCCGTCTGCCCCCGTTGCGGAATGCCTTTGAATGACGCGGCCGCCCCTCACCTCTGTGGAGAATGCCTTCAGGATCCCCCTCCCTTCGAAACGGCGTGGAGCCTTTTTGCCTACAACAAGAAGGCGAGGGACCTCATTCACCGCCTGAAATTTCATGGCGGTCTGGCAACCCTCTCCATCATAGATCTTCTCCTGAGGGAGTGTATCGATTCGGAAGGCGCTGCTGGAGAGGTAGAATTCGTGGTTTCCGTTCCCATGGACATGAAGGGATTAAGGCGCCGGGGGTATAACCAGGCCCTCTTGATTGCGGAACGTGTTGCGAAATTTCTTCACCTCCCCCTGGATCGGACCCACCTGGTCAAGAAAGAGGGAACCTCTCCCCAGATAGGATTGACAAGGGCGCAGAGAAAAGCCAATATTCAGGGGGCGTTTTCCGTAACGGGGCGGCGTGTTTTCAGCGGGAAGGCCGTTTTGTTGGTGGATGATGTCTATACGACGGGGGCCACGGTTCGCGCGTGTTCCCGGGCCCTTTTAAAGGCCGGTGCCCGATCCGTGAAGGTCCTAACTTTTGCCCGAGTGATACTCGAATGAAGCGCTTCAATATTCACTGGTCGTTAAGATGGACGATCAGGGTCGTCTATGGCCTGATTATATTGTTTTTTTTGGCATACCTGGGGCTGGGATTTTTTCTGAAGACCCAGCTGGCGGGGAAACTCCTCGTTAAACAGTTATCTGCTCAGACGGGCCGTCCCGTTCATGTCGGCAGCGTCAACCTCGACTGGTTTCGCGGCTTCAGTGTGGTTCTGAAAGACGTGGAGGTTCCTTCCCTGACCGGCGGCCCTCCGGTGATTTTCTGTAAGTCCATGGTGACCACAGTTGAGATCTGGCCCTTCATCACCCGGAGCGAGATTGTTTTCAGGCATATCTCCCTGGAAGACGGGTCTCTGCGTTTACGCCGCAACAAGCAGGGAAAGTGGCGAGGCGTTTTCCCCGTTCCCGTCGCCCCCGTTTCCAAGACACAAGAAATAAAAAAACCGGGAAAGGCCAAGAGAAAATTCGTTCTTTTCTTCCCGAAAGTTTCATTAAAGAGGATTTTCATTGAAATCGTGTTGGAATCGAAGGAAGGAACCAAGAGATTCAGGATGTTCCTCAAAAAAGCAAAGACGTTTGGCACGCGCAAACAGGAAAAGATCAAGGGAGAGGCTGAAGGGACGATCCAGCTTCTCGAGAGCCCCCATAAAATCGCGTTCCACGTGAAAGGGGTCTACGCCTTGATTTCCCCCTTTCCGTTTGATGTCTCGGTCAATATTTCGAACCTTTCCCTTGAAGAGCTGGACGGCTTTTTTAAGGAAAAACCCCGCTGGCACCTCGAGGGGGTTTCCAGGTTGACCTTATTGAGCAGGGGTAAGTTCGGTGAATCCTTCACCTTTCAGGGCAACGTGTTTGTGGAAAAGCCTCGATTCACCTCGCGAGACTACGACATCAGGGTCCCCGGCGAGGAGAGCTCTTTTAGCTTTGATGGCAAAGGGAAGGGGATTGTTAAGGGGTCTCCCGAGATCTCACTCCATGTGTCAATCCCCGAGCAGCCTTTCCATGTCCGAGTGTTAAGAGAGGGCCGGCCTGTGTATT
>CAZPTH010000067.1:0-10872 GCA_964589315.1 uncultured Thermodesulfobacteriota bacterium | reverse complement strand
TTTCCCAAGATCTGAACGGGAAGGGTCAGGGGCTCATCGGAAATCTGGTACGTTCCCCAGTGACAGGGGATCAGGGTGGAGGCCTTCAGGTCACGGGCTGCCTTGACCGCCTCGTAGGGGGACATATGAACTGCCTTCATGAGCCACCGTGGAGCGAAGGCCCCGATGGGGAGGATGGCGATATCGATCCGGAACTTTTTACCCAGTTCCCTGAATCCGCGGAAGTAACCGGAATCTCCTCCGAAGAAGACGCTTCCCGAAGGTCCCTCGATGAGAAATCCTCCCCAGAGCGTCCGGTTTGTGTCACGTAGGGTTCTCCGGGACCAGTGCTGGACGGGAAGGAGCGTGATAGTGAGATTTTCAAACGAGATACTGTCGAACCAGTCCAGGCATACGGGGCCTTCCGATTTTCTTGAATGGAAATAACGTTCAAAACCGAGGGGAGTCACGTAAGTTTTACGACGGAGGAGGCGGAGCGCGCGGAGGCTGAAGTGGTCATAATGGTTGTGGGAGATTAGGACGCCCCGGGTGATTTCCCTGAGCACCTTTCGGGAGATCGGGAAATCTGTCTTCCGCCTCAGGTAAGGGGAGAGATTCCCGAAGACCGGATCTGTCAAAAGGGTGACCCCGTCCATCTGGATGAGAAGGGTGGCGTGCCCCAGGTAGGTAACGGTCAGCTTTTCTCCAAAGATCTTACTGAGATTGACAGGCGTGATGGGGGGTGCTTCTCCCTTCGGGAGGTGTCGGTAATCACTCCGTTCCAGTTTCCAGCGAATAACCTTGGCGAGGGTTCTGGGATCAAGGGGCTGCCAGGGATTCAGAAAACGGCCGTCGTTTCTGTGATGCCAACGCTCCCGGCACATCTGTTCCAGGGGCATGCCTTCACAGTGGCGGTAAGTTGGAAGGAGCAGGTCTTTTCGTTTTCTACCGATTCTCATGCTTAAGTCGCCTCCGCCCTTGGAGTGTATCGGCAGATCTTGACATAGGGGCAGGTGGGGCAGGGGGTCGTCTCGAACGGGGTGATATATGGATTTTGACGCATGTGGTTGAGGAGATAGAGGATCAGTGAGGCAATCTGGTCGAGGGAGAGTATGTCCTCCGTAAAACCTTTCAGGGGTCTCTCGCCCGGCGGGCTTCCGAGGAGAAAGAGATCGGCTTCGACGGTTTCCCCCGTTTTCAGGGCCCCCTCCTTCCTGAAGAGGTAGAGATACATGGGAAGCTGGATAGAACGGAGATTGACCTTGAGGTTGGAAAGGGCTTCCAGGGAAGTGTCCCTGAAATCGAAGGTGCTGAGGAATTCCGAGAGCTTCCGGGAGGGCACTTTCGCGCTGATGCCCGTTTTGTAATCGAGGATGCGCCACATGGCGCTCTCTCCCTGATTTTTGAGAATTTTATCGATCCTGTCGGCCCTTCCGTATAGCTTGTAGCCCTTCAGCCTGCAGGCGAGGTCCTTTTCCACGGCCATGACGTGGAAGCGCGAAAATTGCGAAGTTTCCTTTTCCGTGAAGGCAAAAAAGGTTTTCAGCCTGAATTCTGTCAGGTTCTCCAGGAGTCGGGTGCGTAGGGGGGAAAGGGCGGGGAATCGATCGCGGATGAGCTCAGGAACCATTTTGAGGGCCGCCTTTTTCACCATATCGAGCGCCTTCATGTCCAGTTTGGCGCCGATGACCCTGATAAAGGACTTCTGGAGGATGTGATGAACCATCTGTCCCACTTCCGGCGCGGCCTGACTCTCCTGGACGTTTTCTTCCTCGGGCATCTGCAGGATTCTATGGAGGTAGAAGCGGTGCGGGCACGTGAGATATTCGTCCAGGAAGCTGGGCGAAATAACGCCACGAAGGCATTCCTCCAGTTTCGCCTCGTAAAAGGTGGGACGTTCGGGAGCTGGTTTGGTGGGGGGTGGGATCTGGAAAGTGGCGGTCTGGACAAGGGCAGCCTCCACTTCCCTGACGGAAGCCTTCTTTTCCGTGGTCCGCTCCGTTCTTTCACTGACGTGCCGAATTTCTTCCTCCAGGAGGAGTTGTTCCACGAAACGGCTGCGAATCCGCTTGTCGTCTCCCGACACGCCCTTCTGGTAAAAGATGTGGGCGTTTTTCGAGCCGTCCACGAGGCGGAAAAAGGTGTACCGGAAGAGGGCTTCGCGGGTTTTCACCGAGGGCAATCCTACGATGGGATTCAGGGAAGGGGGAAGGAGGGGATCAATTTTAACGTTTTCAGGCAGGATACCCTCATTAACATCGAGGATGAACAGATGTGTAAAGTTCAGCAGTCGGGATTCGAGCATACCCATGACCTGGAGCCCCTTGAGGGGATTTCCTTCAAAGGGGATGTGCAAAGGGGTGACAAGGTGCTTGAGGATTCGGCAGAGGACCTGGGGAGATGCCAGATCCCGTTTGGAAGTGGCAGACTGATTGAGGTTTATGAGGACCGTGTCGAGAAAATTCCGGAGTAATTGACGCTCCAGTTCATCTTCCGAATTCTGTGAAAGGATGTCTCCGAAGGCCCGGACGAATTTTGTGAGCACGGTTCCGGCTTCCCGCAAGGTTCTCGAGAGGGCAAAAGGAAAAAGGATTTCATCAAAGAGCCACTGGCTGAGGCGGACGTCCGTTTCGGAAAGGGTATCCGAGGCCTTGAGGGATTCAGGGGTAATGAACGAGAGGTTTCGCGCGATGATGTCGGCTTGCAGCCTTTCCGCGGTTTTTTCAAAAGGGATGCCATCGATATTCAGGAGAGAGACAAGGGGGTTGGTGAGAAACCGGCGGAGCGGCACATGGTGGAAGCCCCGCTTGGGATGGCGGGTGAGGGTAAGCGCCATCAAGCTGTCGAGGAGGCGGTAGAAGACGCTCCCCTCGAACGGGAAGCCGATAGTAATATTCTTGGAGACATCCATGCCCGGGAACTCCAGGGCGTAGAGAACGGGGAAAAGGATTTTACTGTCCGGCATCACCACGCCCATGGCGAGAGGAGAGCCGGGGAGCCCCGCCTTTTCGAGGGTTTCTGCCAGGGTCTCCGTGAGCTGGCGGGTCTCTGCGTGTGTGTCGAACGATTCGTAAAAGGTGATCTCAGGGGTGAAGGAATCCTGACCTCGGATGAGGATAGGTTTTTCCCCCCAGAACGTACCGTTCATCCACGTGTCATAGAGACGATAGGGGTTGGTTACGGGGTGACGGTTGTGCAGATCGGTATGGAAGAAAACCGAGGTCTCGTTATCTCTGAAGATGTGACGGAATATAGATTCCTGCGCCCGGGTCAGGAGGGAAAATCCGGCGAGCACGAAGGGGCCTTTCAGGTTTTCCTTCATGGCATCCAGGCGGCGATAGAGATCCCCGCTGTAGGTTAGATTGTTTTCCTCCATAATCCTTCGGTAATCCCTGAACAGGGTGTCGAGGTTACGGAGGATATCCCGGGCTTCCTCTACCACATCGGCCAGGTATTGTTGAGGCTGTACCTGGGAAATGAGATGACGATCGAATTCGTCGAACAGGTTGGAGAGATGGACGCACCATGGAAAGACCTGGTCCAGGTTGCCTCCCAGGCGGGTGTAGAGATGGGCATGGCTCGCGAGAATATCATGGAGGATGAAATAGCGGTCGATGTCTAATTGGAAGAGAGGTGGAGAGTCAGAGAGGGAGTACACAGACTCCTTCGCGAAATCTTCCAGAGAGGCGGCCGTTACCCTCATTTGGAGGGGAGAGGCAAGTCTGTGCTCGAAGAAGCGGACCGCCCGGCGGTTTGGGAAGAGAACCGTGATATGCCGCTCGGTTTTCAGACGTTTTTCCACGTGAGAGACCACGGCACCGATAAAGTCAACAGAAACGTCCACGGCGAACAGGTCAGACATGGAGAAGCTCTCCCGTCTCGAGGTAGTAGAGGTGGCCACGGAGGGTTGCAGCAATGTCCAGGGAGCGGAGGATGCGGAGGTATCGCCTGACTTGACCTACGTGTGCCTCTTCCTTTCGGCCCGTCTTGAATTCAAGGACGTGAAGGCCGTCGGACCGCCGGACCATGCGATCGATTCGAATGATTTCCCCCCGCTTCGATACCAGTTCCTTTTCCGTCCAGGTCTCCTCCACGCGGATGAAATATTCCTTCAGGTCCATGAGGGTGGACACGATGCGGCGCTCCAGGTTTTCCTTGGTTCGTGTCCCAAGGGAGATCCCCATCTGCCGGGAGGCAATCGCGAGGGCCCCTTTCGCCACTTTTTCAAGGGATTCCTCCCCGGGGAGGGTGTGGATGGTGCTCAGGGCCGCGTGGGCAAGGTTTCCCATGAGGCGGGCGCGGGCATCCATCCAGGTCTCCTCTGGTGATTCCTGGGCGAGACGCAGGTGGGTGCGGATGTCTTCGGCCCTCGCCCGCCGGATCCTCTTCCGGGTGGGGGGTGTCTCTTTTCGTTCCTCTTCCTTGTGGCGGCGGGGCGTTCCGATTGTGAAACTGTCTTCCCCCTGGGGCAGGAGTCCATGTGTTTGTGTGAGCACCCGGAAGATGTCTCCGATGGAATCCCTTTTCTTCCCCGCGGGGACGAAGAGGTAAATCGCCTCCCGTGCCCGTGTGAGGGCCACGTAAAGGAGATTGAAATTTTCGATAAAGGTTCGTCTTTTAATCTCGTCCTTTCGTGCCTGCGCCCCTGGATGGTAATGGCACAGGGTCTTTGAAAGCATGGCGTAATGCCCTTTTCCCACCTCAAAAATCTCCCGGGTATTCTGTGGTTTCATAGGCCAGTTGAGGAAGGGAATGAGGACCACATCCGCCTCCAGCCCCTTGGCCTTATGAATGCTCATGAGCCGGATCGCGTCCGGGGCTTCCGGAAGGACCAGATGTGTCTCCTCCGTGCTGCCGTAGAAATTTTCCACTATTTCCGCGAGGCTGTTCACCCCGTTTTGCTCCTGAATAAGGACCTGCTCCAGGAGACGGTTCAGGAGGGGAAGGCTTCCCGGGTATTTCTCCGGGATGGCGAATCGGGAAATGACCTCCCGGGTGAGTTCATAGGGACTGAGCCGAGTGGCGGCCTCCCCCAGGGGGGACACGAACTTCTCATAGTGGGTGGATAAAACGGACCGAAAGAATTCCTCAAAGGGGGACTGGCCGGTGAATCGGGAAAAAATTTCATTCACCTGATCCGGGGTCAGGGTCCCAAAGAGACCGTCGTGGACACAGGCCTGAAGGTAGAAATCCCGGTTGGACGTGGCGAGATAGGAGAGAAAATTGAGGATTGCCTTGACCGGGGGAAGGGTGAAAAGCTTGAGGGACTGTTCCGTGACGAAGGGAACCCCCGGGGCATATTCGAATATCCAGCCCGCAAGGGTTTCAACCTCCGCGTTTTTCCTGGCCAGGATGAGGATTTCACGATCCCTGTATCCCTGCCTTGCCTCGGTGAGGGCGTCGAGAAAGGCCTCGCGGACGGGGGTGAGGGGATCAGGTGCCTCCCCGTTACCCGGGAAAAAGCGGGCGTGGATATATCCGATCTCATCCGTTTTGATGGGTGTTTGTTGACTGTTTTTGTAGACCCTTTGCAGCTCCTCAACGGCGTGTTCGTCTTCGACGTAGGGTGTGAGTGCTTTGCCGAACCTCTCTGCGTCGAAAATCCTGTTAAAGAAGTCTACCAGGATACGGCTGGAGCGGCGGTTTTCCTTGAGCGGCAATGTCTGGCGGAGGGGATCCCACGAGGGGGGCATGACGTTATAGGCTTCTCCCATGAGGGCGTAATCTCCTCCCCGCCATCCGTAGATGGCCTGTTTCATGTCTCCAACGAAGAAGAAACTCCCCCCCGCGGACAGGCTGTTTTCCACCAGGGGGCGCATGCCCTGCCATTGACTCCATGAGGTATCCTGGAATTCGTCGACGAGGTAGTGAAAGTAGCGTTCCCCCAGCTTGCAGAAGGCGGCGGGGACAGCATTGTCATCTGCCAGGAGTTCCTGAACCTTTTCCGGCAGGCGCGAGCCGTCGAAAAGGTTCAGGTCCCAGTAGATGCGCGCCTCTTCATCGCGTGTCAGCCGGTAGACTTCCAGGACGCGGAAAAACTTGTGGATTTCGAGCCGGATGAAATAGCGGGCGATCTCTTCGCGGATCTTCTCCAGTTGTTCCTTCAGGAATGAGAGCTGAGGGCAGGACCTGCCTTTCTTGAGGAGGGAATCCATCTCCCGCCCGTCCGTGATCCAGCCGGGAAGAGACTTTCCTTCGAGGTCTTTCAGGTGTTTCTCTGGCTTCACGGATTTGGCGTTGAAGCAGTTTAGGGTCTCCTGGATCTTTGCGAGGTCTTTATAAAAGGCTGCCAGCATGTTTGCAAGGGATTTCCATTCCTTCTTTTCGTCGAAATTGAAATCATGGTCTGGCGTAAGGTTTTCGGGAAGGCTCCCCTCCTTTCTGAGGTCGCTGAGCGTTTTTCGGATCATGCTCTCCGGGTTGAATCCCCCCTTTCGCTCTACCGTAAGGAGATGGTTGAGGAAGGAGAGAAAGGGGTCTTTCAAACGGGTTTCGTCTTCCATGAGCCGGTCAAGGGTCAGGGTATAGATTTCACCGGGGTTGAAGTGTAACTCGTAGTTGGGTAGCCTTCCCGCCTCAATGGCAAACGCCCTTAGAAGCGTGTTCATGAAGGCGTCGATGGTCATAGCGTTGAAGTCCGAGTAGTTTTCAATGAGGTGAAAAAGGAGCCTTTCCGCTTCCTCTCGGGAGATGGAAAATCCCTCGAAGGATTCACCCGCGAGGGTAATCTCCTTGAGGTTGGAGAGAATACGCTCTTTCATCTCGGCGGCGGCCTTGTTGGTAAATGTGATGGCGAGGATGGCGGAGACACCGTCGGGCTGGTCAGTGATGGATGGTTCGTGACACGCCTTCCCCAAAAGGGAAGTCCTTCCCTCCGGGTATGCTGAGAGGATTTCCCTGATGAGCCGCATGTATCTCAGGGAGAGCTGGTAGGTCTTGCCCGATCCCGCCGAGGCGTCGATGCGGATGATCTTTTTGGGCGTGTTCATGGCCTCGTTTTAACGCGTTCCCATGGAGAGGTCAACGCTTGGTGAACAGCCGCTGAGACCTTTTGACAATTTCCGGGAATATCTGTAAAAAGGAACAAGAACCCTTGCAATAAAGGCGGTCATGCAGAAGATTACCACGAGTATCGAAGACTATATCGAGGCGATTTACGAGATTACCCGCGCCAGGGACGGTGCCAGGGTCAAGGAGATCGCGGAGAAGTTGGGGGTTACCTATCCGAGTATTTCCGGGATCCTGAAAAAGCTGGTCGAGATGGGATTGGTAACCCATGAGCGCTATGGAAATGTTCGCCTGACGGCCGAGGGAGAAAAACTTGGACGGGACATTGCGGAGCGGCATAAGATTCTCTTCGACTTTATGAACGAGATTCTGAAGATTCCGAAAGAGACGGCCCAGGTGGATGCCTGTGGGATGGAGCATTCCATGAGCCCGGAGACCCGAGACGCCTTTCTCAGCTTCATCCGTTTCGTCCAGACCTGTCCGAAAGGCGTTCCCTCCTGGTTGAAAAACTACTACTATTTCCGGGAGCACGGAGAGCGCGCGGAGGCGTGCGAGGACCCGGGCAAGAAGCATCGGTCTTGAGCGGGGTCAGCCGAGGCCCAGGAGACGTCCCCCCTGGTAAAAGATGAAGCTCACGATCCAAGCCAGAACCGTGGTATAACTGGCGCTGAACAAGGTCCATTTCCAGCTGTTGAGTTCCCGTCGTATTACCCCGATGGTGGCAATACACGGGAGATAAATGAGCGAAAAGACCATGAAGACATAGGCCGTCAGGGGCGTCATGTGTTTTCGGATGCTTTCAATGAGCTTCTGACTTTCGTTTTTCGCCTCACCGACCTGGTAGATGACCCCCATGGTGCCCACCACGATCTCCTTGGCTACCAGACCGGAGATGAGGGCGATCGTATTACGCCAGTCAAACCCCAGGGGATGCAGGACGGGAGACACGAAACGTCCCAGTCGCCCCGCATAGCTCTTGGCGGCCTTCTCAGCCGCCTTTTTCGACAGGAGATCTTCAACGGTCCTCTCGTGCCTTTCCATTTCCTCGCTATAGGCCCGATAGAAACGCAAGGTGCCGGGAAATTCCTTTTCGATCTTCATCAAGGCCTTGTCCCGTTTCTTGACGAGATCCCCGAGGGAACACCGGTTCTTGACCAACTCCGTGCTCTCCTTTTGAAATGAATCGAAAACCTTGCGGTACGAAGTGAAGGGAGGGTAGGAGGAAAGCCGATCCGGTGTTACTCCAACGTTTTTGGCGAGGCCGGCAAGGGCGGTCTGGTGCCGTGCCGCCTCTTTTGAGAGGAGATGGTCATAGTTCCTGGAAAGGGCGGGGTTGGCCGGGTAGCTGCTGAGGAACCAGATGAGGACGGATCCGACAAGGATGACCGTTCCCGCCTTCTGGACATACATGGCTCCCCTGTCCCACATGTGGATCATCAGTCCCTTGAAGGTGGGGAGACGGTAGGGTGGTAGCTCCATAACGAATGGTGCCGATTCTCCCGGGAAGAGGACAATACGAAAGACCCGCGCCATGACGATGGCGAGAATGATGCCCAGAAGGTAGATGGAGAAGACCACGTTCCCCGCGTGCTTCGGGAAAAAGGCCCCTGCGAAGAGGACATAGATGGGCAGCCGCGCGCTGCATGACATGAGTGTGACGACCAGGATGGTGATGACCCGATCTTTGTTGTTTTCAAGAACACGGGTCGCCATCACGGCGGGTACATTGCACCCGAAACCGATGACCATAGGGATGAAAGACTTGCCATGAAGCCCGAAAAAGTGCATGACCCGGTCCGAGATAAAGGCGGCCCGCGCCATGTAACCGGTGTCTTCGAGGAGGGCAATGATAAGGAAGAGGATGAGGATGTTAGGGAGAAAGACAAGGACGCTCCCCACACCCCCGATGATGCCGTTCACCACGAGTGATTGAAGCCAGGGAATAGTAATCCAATGGGTGAAGAGATTTCCCAGGAGGTTAAAACCGGTCTCGATCCAGTGCATGGGGATTTCCCCCAGCGTGAAGGTAAGCTGGAAAGACCCCCAGATGATGAGGAGGAAAAAGGGGATACCAAGGATACGGCTCGTCAGGACCTTATCGATCTGGTCCGTCATACTGATACGATCCTTCAGGGTAATCTTAACCGCCTCCCGGAACGCCCCGCTGGCAAACCCGTAACGCTGATCGGCGATGAGGGTCTCCGGATCATCACCCAGGATACCGGTAATTCTCTCGATCTCGTAGTTGACCTTGTCAAGAATGATCTTGCTGTTGGTGGCATGACGCCCGATTTTTCCAATAATCTCTTCGTCTTGCTCGAGGAGTTTCAGCGCGAGCCACCGGGGGGGATACTTTTTGGTAAAATCCTTCGGGAGCTGGGTTGCCAGGACCTCCGCGATGCTGGTGATGGCGGTTTCGATTTCCTTGCGATAAGAGGGGGTTCTCGGGATGACCCGGATCTTTCCTGAAAGGATCTCCATAACCTTTTTCAGGAGTTCGTCCTTTCCGATCCCCCTTGCGGCGACCATGGGGATGATGGGAACCCCGAGGAGCTTTTCCAGGTGCGGAATCTTGATCTTGTAGCCCTTCTTTTCCGCCTCATCCATCATATTCAGAGCCAGGATGACGGGAACGCCAAGCTCGAGGAGCTGGGTTGTCAAGTAGAGATTCCGTTCAAGGTTTGTGGCGTCCACGATGTTAATGACGACGTCGGGACGCTCCTTGAGGATAAAATCCCTGGAAACAACCTCTTCGAGAGAATAGGCCGTGAGACTATAGATGCCGGGAAGGTCGATGAGCGTGAATTCGCGTCCTTCGTATTCGAGCTTCCCTTCCTTCTTCTCGACCGTGACGCCCGGCCAGTTTCCCACGTGCTGTTTCGCGCCGGTAAGGGCGTTGAACAGGGTGGTCTTTCCGGAATTCGGATTCCCGGCGATGCAGAGTGTATAGGCCATCTTCCCCTTTGAAAGTTCCAAGATAATTAAGTGACGACTTCGATCAGGACGTTCTGGGCCTCTTCTTTCCGTATGCTCACGTGGCATCCCTTTATCAGGATATCCACAGGATCGCCTAAAGGGGCCTCTTTTTCAAGCTCGACAGGGGTTCCGTAGACGAATCCCATGTCCATAAGTCGGCGGCGAAGTGCCCCCTTGTTTTTCATCTTTCGAATAACCCCCCGTTCCCCCGGGAGGAGCTCGCTGAGAGGTTTGAGCTTATTTTCTTCCATTTTCCCTCACAATGATACGGTAAGCGATTCCCCGTCCCAGGGCAAACCGGGCCTCTCCTACCTGAACAACAATCCGTCCCCTTCCGAAAGAAGAGAGGAGCTTGACCTTGGTGCCGGGATAAATGGCCATATCGAGAAGACGCCGCCGCATTCCCTCCCCCCCGTTGATGTGAACCACCTCGACCTCTTTCCCGAAGGGGACAAAGGGGAGGGGGATCTCATTTATTTTTCGTCTTTCCATAACCTTAAGTTAGGCACCTTTAACTTTCTGTGCTTATTAATATAGTTTTTTTATCTGTTTTGTCAAGGGGAAAGCGGGAAATTGGGGGCGTAAGGCGTCAATTGTAGGGTGGGTGAAATACGGTGATGCCTGTTTGAGGGCCAGTGAGTTTGAAAAAGGGGTTCAACAGGTGCCAAATAACATAAGGAAATTCGTCAAGAGTTTTACTGCCAGCAATCTTCTGCCTTCAGCTCTTACTCTACACAAACCTTGAACTTACCATTTCTTTTGCACTTTGAAGTACGTCGTAGCGGCCGGTTGAAGGTTAGTCAGAAGGGTTTGAAGATTCAAGCAGGAGGTTGACCAAGGTTCTGTGGGATTTTTCTAGCGAACCGAACCGCCCATCGAATCGCCGATCTCAGACTGCCGGGGTCGGCC
>CAZPTH010000066.1:0-10914 GCA_964589315.1 uncultured Thermodesulfobacteriota bacterium | reverse complement strand
CATACCTATCTCGCACCAAGGCTACATCCACTTATTATGATTATACCATTGGAATTTAGACCGAAGAAAGCTTAAGTTTTGATTTTTTCTTCGGACTTCCACCTTCAGCCCCAGTGAAACCCGCTATCGCTGAGGCTTCGCCTGTTTCACAGGGTAAACCTTCAGACTTCCACCTTCGGACTTCATCCTACAAACATTGACTTTGTGAAAAAAATGACTAATAATTCCTTAACTGAAAAAACAAAGGAGTGTAACGAGCTTATGAGCGAAACCGGTAACGTGAGGCAGTTCGAGGGTGGGGCCAGGTATGTCCTCGATCCGGACCTCAAGCAGATTGTAAATGTATCCATCGCGTTGGAAATGCCACTTCTCCTCAAGGGGGAACCAGGGACGGGAAAGACCATGCTGGCCTATGCCATCGCGGAGAGCCTGCACATGCCCCTGATCGTGTTGAACGTGAAATCGAGTATGAAGCTGATCGACGCCCTGTATCAATACGATACCCTGACCCGTCTGAATGACAGCCGGTTTGGCGATTCCAGCCGGGACGTGAGCAATATCGAGGACTATATCCGCATGGGAAAGATCGGTCAGGCCTTCGTTTCGGATGAGCGGGTCGTGCTGCTCATCGACGAGATCGACAAGGCGGATACCGATTTTCAGGACGACATGCTGGACATCCTGGAGCAGATGCAGTTCGATATTATCGAGATCGACAAGACCATCAAGGCGAAACACCGACCCGTCATTATCATTACCTCGAATTCCAAAAAGGATCTTTCCGACCCGTTCCTGGGACGGTGCAACTTTCACCACATCGCCTTTCCCGACCGGGAGATGATGCGTGAGATCGTCCGGGTGCATTTTCCCGACCTGGAAGAACGCCTGGCCCAGGCCTGCATCGAGACCTTTTACAAGCTTCGGGATCTCCCGGCCATCGAGAAGAAACCGGCCACCCGGGAGCTGATCAACTGGATTCGCGCCCTGAAGATGGATCCCGATTTTCATGCCAAGTCCCTCGAAAAGGGAAAGGTGCCCTATCTGGGTGTCCTCTTCAAGAAGAGCGCCGATTATGCCATGGCCCTTTCGAGGACTACCAGGGTTCGGAGGATTTAACCGGCCTTGTTTGTCGAATTTTTCTATCAACTCAAGGAAGCGGGAATTCCTGTCAGTCCCACGTCTTTCCTGCGTCTTCAGAAGGCGCTGGGGATGGGACTGATTCGGGATCTCAACGATTTCTATACGACGGCCAGGGCCATTCTCGTCAAGAGCGAACGCTATTTCGACCTGTATGACCGGATCTTCGCCCATTACTTCGAGGGGGCGGATCTCCCGGATCCCGAACAGGCGGATTTGACTGAGGCGGCCAAGCTCCTGCTTCAGGAATGGCTGAAGCGTCCGGAGTGGGTGGCGGAGGCCCTGGGGCTGGATAAGGAAGAACTGAAAAAATATACCCCCGAGGAGCTGGTCAAATATTTCATGGAACGTCTGAAGGAACAGACGGGACAGCACCACGGAGGCCATAAATGGATCGGGACGGGGGGGACGTCTCCGGTGGGACATTCCGGTTATCACCCCGGCGGCATGCGGGTTGGGGGGCAGTCCCGGAACAAGAGCGCCATCAAGGTGGCCATGGAACGCCGTTACCGGGACTACTCCACGGACGGTCACCTGACACAGGCCCAGATGGGGGAGGCCCTCAAGCGCCTGCGCCGGCTGGTTCCGGTAGGCCCGAAAGACCAGGTCAACGTGGACAAAACGATTTATGAAACCATGCGGAACGCGGGAGAAATTGAGATTGTCTTCGACCGAAGCCTGAAAGACAAGCTGTCGGTGATCCTGATGATCGATAACGGCGGGTGGTCCATGGACCCTTACATCCCGGTTGTGCAGCTCCTCTTCAATCACGCCCGCTACCAGTTCAAGGACCTGAAAACCTATTTCTTTCATAACACGATCTATGACCAGGTCTGGGAGGATCCGAGACGTTTTGCCAAGCCCGTAAAGATTGAGGATTTTGCCCGCATGGACCCTGAGTCCCGGCTGATTATTATAGGAGACGCCAGCATGGCCAACTGGGAGCTGATGACACCGGGGGGCGTTATCTATTTCGAGGAATACAACCGCATTCCGAGCATCGAACGTCTTCGATTCCTGGCACAGACCTTTCGCCACAGCGTCTGGCTGAACCCCAAGTTCGAGGAGGAGTGGCGGTTTACGCGAAGCATTGGAATCATTCGCCAGATCTTTCCCATGTTTGAATTGACCCTGGAAGGGCTGGAAAAGGCCGTGGCCCATATGATGAGCAAATAGAGCCCCGCCAATGTCCACTTCGGCCTCTAAAAAAGTCATCTACGCCGCCCTTCTGGGAAATCTCCTCATCGCGATAACCAAGTTCATCGCCGCGTTCGTTACGGGAAGTTCCGCCATGCTTTCCGAGGGGGTTCACTCCACCGTGGACACGGGAAACCAGGTTCTCCTGTTGTATGGCATTCACCGTTCGAAGCGTCCCCCGGATGAGCAGTTCCCCTTTGGGTATGGAAAAGAGGTCTATTTCTGGAGTTTCGTGGTGGCGATCCTCATCTTCGCCCTCGGATCGGGGGTTTCCATCTATGAGGGAATCCACCGCCTGTCCCATCCGGGAATTATCAAAAACCCCGTGCTCAGTTACTGGGTGTTGGCGATTTCCTTCGTTTTCGAAGGGGGATCGTGGTTGTTTGCCCTCAAGGAGTTCTCAAAGGTCAAGGGCCGGAGGGGATATTTTGAGGCGGTCCACAGGGGAAAGAATCCGCCCATGTTCATGGTCCTTTTTGAGGATTCGGCGGCGACGCTGGGCCTTGTGATCGCCTTTTTCGGCGTATGGTTGGGACACCGGACGGGGAACATGGCCTATGACGGCTGGGCTTCCATTCTGATTGGGGGAATCCTGGGAATCACGGCCTTCTGGCTGGCATTGGAGACCAAGAGCCTGTTGATCGGAGAGAGCGCCTTGCCCGAGGTGGTTGAGGGGATTCGAAAGATGGCCAGGAGGTATCCCGAGATCGAGCACGTGAATGAAGTCCTGACCCTTCACATGGGGCCTGAGGATGTCCTGGTAAATCTCAGCGTTGATTTCAAAGATACCATCACGGCAGACAGGGTGGAGGAGGTTATCCGGAAACTCGACATGGAAATCAAAGAGGCCTTTCCCGTGGTCAAAAGGGTCTTTGTAGAGGCCGAGGCACGCAAGACGAGAGAGGGCGTGAATGAGGAAATCGAGAGAGGTAACAATGTATGAAACATGTGAGTTTTTAACTGATTAAAGTCTTGACAAGCCTGAAAAAAGTTGATACATGACTGCCTACCTATGGGTGATTGTAAAATGAAGAAAAGATACTATCAGATTAGCTTGCAGGCACGTAGCTCAGTGGGAGAGCGCTACCTTGACGCGGTAGAAGTCGGCGGTTCAATCCCGCCCGTGCCTACCATTTCTCTTTCAATCCAGATGAATTTTTAATTGTAACAATCGTGTCGAATAGAGGCGGTGCGCAGATAAAGGCAATTTGTGTGGGAACATGCGTTTGCAGGAAATTTGGTTAGATGAGTAAAAAAGAATCAATATCTTTAGATACTTTGAGACACAGCGCGTCACACGTGATGGCGCAGGCCGTGAAAGATCTCTACGGTGATGTCAAGCTCGCCATCGGACCTTCCATCGAGGATGGGTTCTATTATGACTTCGACGCCCCTGTCCGCTTTACCGAGGAAGACCTGGAAAAGATCGAAAAGCGGATGGCTGAAATCGTCAAGGAGAATCTGCCGTTCGAACGTGAGGAAATGACGAGGGAAGAGGCCATCGAATTTTTTCGGAAGAGGGGAGAACCCTACAAGGTTGAGCTGCTTGAGGATATGGAAGACGATACGGTCTCCCTTTACCGGCAGGGCGATTTCGTGGACCTCTGTCGCGGGCCCCATGTCCCATCGACCGGAAAGATCGGGGCGTTTAAACTGTTGAGCCTGGCGGGGGCCTACTGGCGCGGGGACGAGCGCAACAAGATGCTTCAGCGGATCTACGGGACGGCCTTTTTTGACAGGAAATCCCTCAGGCAGTATCTCCAGCGCCTCGAAGAGGCCAAGAAACGGGATCACCGCAGGCTGGGAAAGGAACTGGACCTTTTCAGCGTCAGCGAGGATGTGGGGCCGGGCCTGATCCATTGGCATCCCATGGGCGCCCGGGTTCGGAATATCATCGAAACCTTCTGGCGCGAGAGCCATTACGAACACGGGTACGAGCTTCTTTACACGCCCCACATCGGGCGGTCGGAGTTGTGGCAACGGAGCGGCCACCTCGATTTTTACAGCGAGGGGATGTATGCCCCCATGGAGATCGATGAGAACGATTACTACGTCAAACCCATGAACTGCCCCTTTCACATCCAGATCTACAACAACCAGATTCGCTCTTATCGGGATCTCCCGCTGCGATGGGCGGAACTGGGGACGGTCTACCGTTATGAAAAGAGCGGGGTTCTGCATGGACTGCTTCGGGTCCGGGGCTTTACCCAGGATGATGCCCACATCTTCTGCACGCCGGAACAGATTGAAGACGAGATTCTCGAGGTTCTCAGGTTCAGCCTTTACCTCTGGCGATGCTTTGGTTTCGAAGACATTTCCGCCTATCTTGCCACACGCCCGGAGAAGTCCGTTGGGGACCCGGCCCGCTGGAAACAGGCCCAGGTCTCTCTCGAAAAGGCGGTAGCGGAAGAGGGACTGACGTGTGAAATCGATGAGGGGGGTGGAGCCTTCTACGGCCCGAAGATCGATCTGAAGATACGGGATGCCATCGGTCGGGAGTGGCAGACCACGACCATCCAGTTTGACTTCAATCTTCCCGAAAGATTTGATATGACCTATATGGGCGCCGACGGCGAGCGTCACCGTCCTTACATGGTCCACCGTGCCCTCCTGGGATCGCTGGAACGGTTCTTTGGAATCCTGGTTGAACACTATGCCGGGGCTTTCCCCCTGTGGCTGGCGCCGGTTCAGGCTCGTGTCATGACTATTACCGACCGGCAGATTCCTTTCGCGAAGGAAGTGTTGGATCGTCTGAAAACGGCGCGGATTCGTGCGGAGGGCGATTTCAGAAACGAAAAACTGGGCTTCAAGATCCGAGAGGCCCAGATGAAGAAAATCCCTTACGCCCTGGTGATTGGTGACCGGGAGGTAGAAAATCGCCAGGTCGCACCGCGGGCGAGGGGAAACCGGACACTCCCGGCCATGGATGTGGAGACTTTTATCCAGAAGGTACGGGAAGAGTGTCAGGTCATGGGGAAAACCATCCTTTAGGAGGAGAATCAAGATCGACAAGAGGGCACCAGTAAATAAAGGGATCAGGGCGGAGAAGGTCAGGGTTATCGATTCAGACGGAACGCAATTGGGGATTTATATGTTAGACGCGGCGCTCAAGCTGGCGGAAGAGAGGGGATTGGACCTGGTGGAGGTCTCGGCCAAATCCGATCCACCTGTCTGCCGGATCATGGACTACGGGAAATACAAGTATGAGCAGAGCAAAAAGGCCCACGAGTCCAAGAAAAAACAGAGCGTGATTGTCGTCAAGGAAATGAAGTTCCGCCCAAAGACAGAGGAACATGACCTGAATTTCAAGGTGCGGCACCTTGAAAAGTTTCTGAAGGAAGGCAACAAGGTGAAGGTTACGGTCATGTTTCGCGGGCGTGAGATGCACCGCACGGAGCTGGGTGAAAGAATATTGAAAATTGTCGCGGAAAAATTAAAAGACCTCGGTGTCATAGAAAGCCCTCCAAAAATGGAGGGGAGAAACATGTCCATGATGATGGCGCCGATTAAAACCGGAAAATAGAAGGAGGAGACCTGTGCCTAAATTGAAAACGAACCGTGGAGCGGCAAAACGTTTCCGAACGACGGGAAGTGGTAAGGTTGTGCGTCAGAAGGCCTATCACAGTCACATCCTGACGAAGAAGAGTCCGAAGCGAAAAAGGAATCTGAGGAAGGGAACCTTGATCGACTCCGCAGACGTAAAGAGAATTAAACGATTAATACCGTTCAAGTAGGTTTGGAGGAAAGAAATGCCAAGGGTTAAAAGCAGTGTAGCATCGAGAAAGAGAAGAAAGAAGATTCTCAAGGCCGCCAAGGGATACTGGGGCGGACGCGGGAACCTGATACGGAGTGCCACGGAGGCGGTCCATCGCGCATGGGCCTATTCCTACCGGGACAGAAAGGTCCGGAAACGGGAGTTCAGGAAACTCTGGATTGCCAGGATCAACGCCGCGACCCGCGAGGAAGGGCTGTCATACAGCCTGTTCATGAATGGCCTGAAGAAGGCCAACGTGGAGCTCGACCGTAAGACCCTTTCCGAAATGGCCATCTGGGACAAGGAGGCCTTTTCCGAACTGGTAGCATTGGCAAAACAGCATACCAGCCGGTAACATGACCCTGCGCCAGGAAATCGAATCCTTAGAGAAGGAAATCTCTGATTTCCTGAAGGAGATAGACTCACTCGAGGCCCTGGACCGGTTCCGCGTAAGTTTCCTCGGGAAAAAGGGGAAAGTTACCCTTTTGACGAAACGGTTGGGAGCCCTCCCCAGAGAGGAAAGACCTGAAGCGGGAAAGGCCATCAACCGGCTGAAAACGTGGCTCGCAGGGGAACTCGAAAACCGTAAGCGGGCCATCAAGTCCATCCTCCAGGAAAGAAAGATCCGCGAGGAACGGGTCGATGTAACCTTGCCCGGAAGGCGGCATCCCGTGGGACGGGAGCACCCCATCACCCTCGTTTCCCGCGAGATAACGTCGATCTTTACCGGAATGGGGTTCGAGATCGCGGAAGGCCCCGAAGTGGAGCTCGACTATTACAATTTCGAGGCCCTGAATATTCCGAAGGACCATCCCGCCCGCGACATGCAGGATACCTTTTACGTGTCCGACAACGTGGTTCTCCGAACCCATACCTCTCCCGTCCAGGTGCGAACCATGGAAAAGCAGCGTCCTCCCGTTCGCATTATAACCCTCGGGGCGGTTTACCGGTGCGATTCGGATGTGACCCATACCCCCATGTTTCACCAGGTCGAAGGCCTGCTGGTGGACAAAAACATTACCATGGGGGACCTGAAAGGGGTTCTGACGCGTTTTGTGCATCTCATGTTCGGAAAGGATATCGGGGTACGGTTCCGACCGAGTTTTTTCCCGTTCACGGAACCCAGTGCCGAGGTGGATATCCAGTGTGTTATCTGCAAGGGGAAGGGGTGCCGGGTTTGTGCCAATACGGGGTGGCTTGAGATTTTGGGATGCGGTATGGTGGATCCCGCCGTTTATGGATTTGTGGATTATGATCCGGACATCTACTCCGGTTTCGCCTGGGGCCTGGGAGTGGAACGCGTGGCCATGTTGAAATATGGTATCAATGACCTCCGCTCCTTTTTTGAAAACGATATACGATTTCTCTCGCAATTTTAAAGACGATGAAGATTAGCCTAAATTGGTTGAAACAGTGGGTTGAGGTGGAAGATACACCGGAATCTATCGCGGATCGTATGACCATGGTGGGTCTGGAAGCGGCTGCGATTGAACCGTTTGGCGTCGGATACGATGACATTGTAATCGGAAAGATCCTGAAGATCGAACCACATCCCAACGCTGAAAAACTCTCTCTCTGCGATGTCACGGTCGGCGGAGATGAAACCCTTTCGATTATCTGCGGGGCCAAGAACATCTACGAGGGGGCCGTGGTTCCCGTGGCCCTTGTAGGGTCCGTGTTGCCCAACGGCATGAAGATAAAGCGTTCAAAAATTCGCGGGGTTCCCTCCGTGGGGATGATCTGTTCCGAGGAAGAACTGGGGCTGGAAGAACATTCCACGGGGATCATGCTGCTTTCCGAGGACCTGCCTTTGGGGAAGCCATTTTTTGAGGTAACCGGGCTCAAGGATACCCTCATTGATTTCGAAATTACCCCTAACCGGGGAGATTGCCTCTCGATCCTGGGAATCGCGAGGGAGGTCAGCGCTGTTTATGACCTTCCCCTCAAAGAAAAAGAGATTTCAATGGAGGAAACAGGGGAGCCGGTTTCCCGGGCCATTCAGATTGAAATCGAAAACACCCGGGACTGCCCGCGATATTGCGCGCGCCTTGTGAGAAATATCAAGATTGGCCCATCGCCCCTCTGGTTGAGAGAGAAGCTGGTCAAGCTGGGATTCCGCTCCATCAACAACGTGGTGGATATTACCAATTATGTCCTTCTTGAGTTGGGGCAGCCCCTTCACGCCTTCGATTATGATACCCTGCGGGGGAAGAAGATCCTTGTTCGCTCTGCTTCTGAGGGCGAACGGTTTATAACCCTGGATGAAAAGGAGAGAATCCTGAAAGGGGAAGATCTCCTGATCTGCGATGGAGAAGGCCCCGTTGCCATCGCGGGGGTCATGGGCGGCTTGAACTCTGAAGTCACGGACAACACGACAAACGTCCTGATCGAGAGCGCCTATTTCAGGCCGGGCGCCATCCGAAGGACGGCGAAGAGATTGGGGTTGCCCACGGAGGCCTCGTTTCGTTTCGAGCGTGAAGTCGATCCGGATGGGGTTATCCGGGCGGCGGACCTTGCCGCCTCCATGATGGCTGATCTGGCTGGAGGGGAAGTGGCTCCCGGGATCGTGGATGAAGACTATCGCGAGAAGGGGGTTGAGACGATCGAATTCCCGATGGAAAAGGCCCGGGCGACGCTTGGACTCGAAATCGGGGATTCGGAAATCGAGAATATTTTCCAGCGCCTGTTCATGAAAACGAAGGTCGTGAAACCGGGCGTGTTGCGTGTTCGTGTCCCAAGCTACCGGAGAGACCTGACGAGGGTGGTCGATCTCGTTGAGGAGATTGGAAGGATTGCGGGATTTGACAGGATTCCTGTGACCCTTCCGTCCCGTGAAATGGACACGAAAGAGGTGGATGAATTTCGTGACGCGGCGGAAACGGCCCGGCAGTTCCTCGTTAGCAGGGGATATTTCGAGGCCATCAATTACAGTTTTATCTCCCCACAGTGGCTGGATGACCTGAAAATCCCAGAAGATGATCCCCTTCGCCAGGTCGTACATTTGCGGAATCCCATCAGCGAAGAGATGTCGGTTTTGAGGACCTTTTTGATTCCCTCTCTCCTGGATACAGCCAGAAAAAACTTTAACTATAGAATACAAGATATTAAATTATTTGAATTTCGAAAGGTATATTATCATTCTGCAAAGCAGGAGCTCCCGGATGAATATTTCCATCTTGCCGGCTTGATGATGGGAACAAATCCCTACATGTTTGGGTTTGACAGGCACCCCTATGATTTTCTCGATTTGAAGGGAGATCTCGAAGGCCTGTGTGATGTCTTGAGGATCGATGGGGTTAAATTCGTAATACCTGAAAATCCCAAGCCTTTTCTGCATCCTGGAATTTCAGCGGAGATCCTTGTGGGGGGGGCACCGGCTGGATATGCGGGAAAGTTGAACCCTGCCATTGTCGAAACCTTCAAGATAGGTGAAAATGTTTACTGTTTTGAATTGGATTTCCACGCCCTTTGTGAAGGGAAACGAGGCGTTGTCAAATCCGAAGAGATTTCAAAGTATCCCCCCGTGGAAAGAGATATTGCCCTGATCGTTGATGAGGACATGCCGGTAGGTGGAATAATCGAAAGAATTTACACCTTTCAAAATAAATATTTGAAACGGGTTGAATTATTTGATATATACATGGGGAAGGAAATACCCGAGGGTAAGAAGAGTGTGGCTTTCAGGGTCACTTACCAGGCCCTGCAGAAAACGCTCAAGGATAAGGAAGTGGACAAGATTCATGGGCAGTTGGCATCATTTTTAATCAAGAAGGGGGATATCCAACTTCGGTAGGGGGGACGCGATGACAAAGATGGATTTAGTCAACAGCATTTATTCGAAGGTCGGATTTTCAAAAAAGGACTCATTGATGATTGTCGAGAATGTCCTTGAGATCATGAAGTCTCACCTCGAACAGGGGGAAAAGATTAAGATTTCTGGTTTCGGGAACTTTGTCGTGAGGGAAAAGAGGCCCCGAAGGGGACGGAACCCCCAGACTGGCGATCAGATTACGATAGAAGGGCGGAGGATTTTAACCTTTAAACCGAGCAATGTTTTGAGACGATTGCTAAATGAATCAAAGTAGTATAGACCTTGAGAGCATACCGGACAGGCTTTATTACAAGATTGGGGAGGTAAGCCAGATTGTCGGTGTAAAGCCGCATGTGCTTCGATACTGGGAAACGGAGTTTCCCATGATCAAGCCCTACAAGAAGGATTCGAAGCAGCGGCTGTACCGGAAGAGGGATCTGAGGCTACTCCTGATGATCAAGAAGCTTCTGTATGAAGAGATGTATACCATTGCGGGGGCGAAACAGGTTTTAAAAAAGTTAAAGGAGCAGGATACGGGGGCAAAAGACCGTCAATTATATTTCAAGTTTTATCAGGAGAATTACAAGGCGCAATTGCGGGATATCAAGAAAGAACTTCTTGAAATAAAGAAGATTTTGTCTTAAGATACTTTTCAACGGGGCGTAGCGCAGTCTGGTAGCGTACCTGAATGGGGTTCAGGTGGTCGGAGGTTCGAATCCTCTCGCCCCGACCAAGTTTTTTTCCTGCGACAAAATAAGAGACCATGCGAGGGATTGATATATTGATAACGAACGACGACGGTATCGAGTCTGAGGGCTTGAAGGCCTTGAAAGAGGCCCTGGCCACCATTGGAACCGTCGCGGTCGTTGCGCCAGATCGGGAACAGAGCACGTCCAGCCACGCGATTACCCTTCACCGGCCCCTGCGGGTAAAGTGGGTTTCCAATGAACTCTGCGCGGTAGATGGCACGCCCGCCGATTGCGTCAATCTCAGCATAAACGGGATCCTCAAGTCG
>CAZPTH010000065.1:0-10986 GCA_964589315.1 uncultured Thermodesulfobacteriota bacterium | reverse complement strand
CGAGAAAAAGCGAGGCACGTCCTTCTTCCCAGGCATAAACGGGACCATGATTTTTCAGCCCCTTCACCTTTCCCGACCTGAAAATATCTATCGGACCTGCCATTTTTCTCCCTCCTCAGTTTAAAAAGATTGTTTATTTTTTCACAAACTACCTTACCAAAATCTCTTACCACCGTCCAGACATATTTTTCTTCATCCTCCCTTACAGGGGGATGTTCCCGTGTTTTTTCCAGGGATTCTTGTCCTTCTTGTCCTTGACCATCTCCAGCGCGGTCACGAGATGCGTCCGGGTATCCTCGGGAAAGACGATTCCATCGACAAATCCCAGCTGTGCCACGCGATACGGGCTGGCAAACCGGCTCTCATAATCATCCACCAGTTCCTTCTTCCTTTTCTCCGGGTCCTCGGCCGCCGCGATATCCTTCCTGAAGATGATGTTGACCGCCCCCTCGGGCCCCATGACCGCCACCTCTCCGGAGGGGTAGATGAGGTTGATATCCCCGCGGATGTGCTTGGACGACATCACGTCGTAGGCGCCACCGTAGGCCTTTCGCGTTATCAGGGTAATCTTCGGAACCGTGGCCTCGCAGAAGGCGTAGAGAAGCTGGGCCCCGTGCTTGATAATCCCGCCATACTCCTGCGCCGTCCCCGGCAGGAACCCCGGAACATCCACGAAGGTGATAATCGGAATATTGAAGGCGTCACAGAAACGCACGAACCGCGCCCCCTTCTTCGAGGCGTTGATATCGAGGCATCCCGCGAGAAAGTTGGGCTGGTTCGCCACGATGCCCACCGAATACCCGTTGAGCCTGCCGAACCCCACGATCATGTTTCGCGCGTAGTGGGCGTGAACCTCCAGAAACTCGTGGTCATCCAGGACCTCTTTAATAAGGACATGCATGTCGTAAGGCTTTTTTGAATTTTCCGGAATGAGATCCTTCAAAATCTCGTTTTTCCGTTCGATGGGATCGTCGCAATGAACCCGGGGAGGTTTCTGTTCGTTATTCTGGGGGAGATAGGGAAGCAGCTCTCTCACGAGTTTCAACGTCTCCTCGTCGTCTTCCCGCATGAAGTGGGCTACGCCGCTTTTCGTACTGTGGGTCACGGCACCACCGAGGGCCTCTTTCGTCACCTCCTCGTGGGTCACGGACTTGATGACATTGGGGCCCGTGATGAACATGTAGCTTGTCTTCTTGCTCATGAGGATGAAGTCGGTAATGGCCGGGGAATAGACCGCCCCACCGGCGCAGGGGCCGAGAATGACGGAGATCTGGGGAACCACCCCGGAGGCCAGGGTATTGCGCAGAAAGATGTAGGCGTACCCCGCCAGGCTCTCCACGCCTTCCTGGATTCGCGCGCCCCCGGAATCGTTCAGACCGATGACCGGGGCGCCGTTTTTCAAGGCCAGGTCCATGACCTTGCAGATCTTTTCGGCGAAGGTCATGCTCAACGCCCCGCCGAAGACGGTGAAGTCCTGGGAAAAAACGTAGACGGGTCGCCCGTGGATCTTCCCGTACCCCGTCACCACGCCATCGCCGTAATACTTTTTGTTTTCCATCCCGAAATTGGTGCACCGATGCACGACCAGCTTGTCGATCTCGACAAAGGAACCCGGGTCCAGGAGAAGGTCCAGCCGCTCCCGTGCCGTGAGCTTCCCCTTTTTGTGCTGGGATTCGATATACCGTTCACCGCCGCCAAGCTCCGCCTGACGGTGCATTTCCAAAATTTCTTCGCGTCTTTTCTCGTAGGTCACGATTCCCTCCTGTTTTACAAATCAACTCCTTACGTCTTCACTGGCATAATAGCTGCTCAAGTATCTCTTCTGACTTGGTATAGAGGTCTTTCTTCCCATCGATAATTTCGTCGACCGCCCGGGTCAGGCCCTCTTCGTGCCCGATCGTCTCCAGAACCCGGCTGGAAATCTGGTCCTTCACATGATTCAACAGTTCGATCCGCAGGGCCTTCCTGAGGAAATTCCTCTTGTGCTCGGGGTCTTCCCGGAAGGCGCGGTGCGCCTCGATGGCCTCCAACAGGTCCTTGATTCCCATTCCCTTGATGGCCTCGGTCTTGACGATCTTCGGGACCCATCCGTCCTTTCGCTTGGCGCCCAGTTCGAGCATCATCATGATCTCCCGCTCCATCCGCTCGGCGCCTTCCCGTTCGCACTTGTTGATGACGAAGATGTCCCCGATCTCCAGGATCCCCGCCTTGATGGCCTGGATGTCGTCCCCCAGGCCGGGGATCATGACGATCATGGAGGTGTGGGCGGTATTGACCACGTCCACCTCGTCCTGCCCCACCCCGACGGTTTCAAGGAGAATCACGTCCTTGCCCATGGCATCCATGACGCGGAGGATGTCTGAGGTAGAGCGGGAGAGCCCGCCCATGCTCCCACGCGTGGCGAGACTGCGGATGAAGACCCCGCTGTCGGTGCTGTGACGCTGCATCCGTATCCTGTCCCCCAGGATGGCCCCGCCCGTAAAGGGGCTGGTGGGGTCGATGACGACCACGCCGATGCTGTCTCCCTGTTTCCGGAACACCTCGATCAGCCGGTCCACAAGGGTGCTCTTCCCGACACCGGGCGAACCGGTCACACCGATGATGTAGGCCCTTCCCGTGTGGGGATAAAGCTCTTTCAGGACATCAGAGACCCATGGCATCCGGTCATCGATATCCCGCATCAAGCGGGACGCCGCCCGGATGTCCCCGTTTACAATCTTTTCTGCCCATTCCTTTGGCTGCAATGCTGACTCCGTCTCTTTTTACAGGCCCCTTCCCGGGACCCCGATGTGGCGGGCGATAACGATGCGCTGAACCTCGGACGTCCCCTCTCCGATTTCGAGGAGTTTCTGGTTCCGGTAAAACTTTTCCACCTTGTACTCGTTCATCAGGCCGTAGCCCCCGTGGAGCTGGACAGCGTTGTTCGCGCACATACGGAAGACCTCGGAGCAGACCAGCTTGGCCATGGCCGCTTCCTTGGAAAATTCCCGGTCGTTGTCCCGCAACCAGCATGCCTTATACAGGAGAAGCCGCGCCATTTCAATCTGGGTGGCCATGTCAGCCAACTTGAAGGCGTTAACCTGGAATGCCCCGATGGGACGTCCAAACTGTTCCCGCTCCTTCGAATAGTTCAGGGCCGCCTCAAAGGCCCCCTGGGCGCCGCCGAGCCCCATGGCCCCAATGCTCAAACGGCCGCCGTCCAGCGTCGCCAGCATCTGGTGGAATCCCTCGCCACGCCGGCCCAGGAGGTTCTTCTCCGGGACCATGCAGTCGGTAAAGTAGAGTTCGCCGGTGTTGGAGGCGCGCCAGCACATCTTCCCATGCATGGGACGGGCCTCGAACCCCTCCGTCCCGTTGGGCACCAGGATACAGCTCAATTCATTACGGCCATCCGAGCGCTTGCCTGTTACGGCCTGAACCGTGCAGATGCCGCTGATTTCCGAGGCGGAATTGGTGATGAAAATCTTGCTGCCGTTGATAACCCAGTGGCCGTCCTCCAGAACCGCCGTGGTCTTGGAAGCCCCGGCGTCCGAACCGGCGTTGGGCTCCGTGAGGCCGAAGGAGGCCAGAATCTCCCCGCTGCAGAGCCTGGGCAGCCACTCCTGTTTCTGTTCCTCGTTTCCGTAGTAAAATATCGGGGAGATTCCCAGGGATACCCCCGCGGCCAGGGTCGCCGCCTGGGACCCGTCCACCCGGGCGATCTCCTCCACGGAGATGATATAGGAGAGATAGCCCACGTCCGTCCCCCCGTACTCCTCGGAGACGATCGAGCCAAACAGGCCCAGCTCCGCCATCCGGCGGGTCAGGTGGACAGAAAACTCCTCCTTTTCGTCCAACTCGACACAAACGGGTTGAATCTCCTTTTCGGCAAACTGGCGCACCATCCGGCGCATCATGTCCTGTTCTTCCGTCAATTCAAAGCTAAGTCCCATCTGTTTCCCCCTTTGTAATATCTATTTAACCTCTCGGATGAATATTTTCTTCGACCCACTTGACCACGTCTTCCACCTTTGTTCCCGGCGTGAAAATCTCCAGGACACCATCGGCCTTGAGTTGCGGGATATCCTCATCCGGGATGATCCCTCCCCCGAAGACGGGGATGTCTTCCGCGCCCCGTTCCTTCAGGAGCCGAAGGACCTCCCGGAAGAGGTGGTTGTGCGCCCCGGCCAGGCT
This sequence comes from uncultured Thermodesulfobacteriota bacterium, assembly GCA_964589315.1. Taxonomy (GTDB): domain Bacteria; phylum Desulfobacterota; class S145-22; order S145-22; family S145-22; genus JAOZMY01. The sequence continues at coordinate 6,813 of CAZPTH010000065.1, read as the reverse complement.
GCTCAAGCCGATAACATCCACGTCCTCCTGGATCGCCGCTTCCACGATCTGTTCCGGGCTCTGGTGCAGTCCCGTGTAGATGACTTCAAAACCCGCGTCCCTGAAGCCCCGCGCGATGATCTTCGCGCCCCGGTCATGGCCGTCCAGCCCCGGCTTGGCCACAAGGATCCTGATCTTACGTTTTCCCGCCATACGTCTTCCTCCTAAAACATCCCCGGGTCACGGTAGGTCCCGAACACCTCCCGGAAGACATCGCAGATTTCCTGCTCCGTGCCATAGACCTTTACCACGTTGATGATATGGGGCATCATGTTCTCCTCCCCTTCCGCCGCCTTCCGGAGCCCGTCCAGGGCGCGCCTAACGGCGTCGTTGTCCCGCGATTCCTTGAGGGCCTTGAGGCGCTTGATCTGCTCTGCCTCCACCGTCTCGTCGATCTTCAGTATCTCGATGGGTGTTTCCACCTCGCTGACATACTTGTTGACCCCCACAATCGTCTTCTTCCCTTCATCCACCTGTTTCTGGTAGTCGTAGGCCGCGTTGGCGATCTCTCCCTGGGGATAACCCCGCTCGATGGCCTCGAGGATTCCCCCCATCTCGTCGATCCGGTTGATGTACTCCATGGCCTGGGCCTCCATCTTGTTCGTGAGGGCCTCCATGAAGTAGGAGCCGGCCAGGGGATCGATGGTATTGGTCACCCCCGTCTCTTCGGCGAGGATCTGCTGCGTTCGGAGGGCGATGGTTACCGCGTGCTCACTGGGCAGGGCCAGGACCTCGTCCAGGGAGTTGGTATGCAGCGACTGGGTGCCGCCCAGGACCGCCGAGAGGGCCTCGTAGGCCGTGCGGACCACGTTGTTGTAGGGCTGCTGCGCCGTGAGGGAACAGCCCGCCGTCTGGGTATGGAAACGCAGCATCCAGGAACGGGGATTCTTGGCGTGAAAGCGCTCCTTCATGACCCGCGACCAGATGCGCCGCGCCGCGCGATACTTGGCGATCTCCTCGAAAAAGTCGATATGGGCGTTGAAGAAGAAAGAAAGCCTTGGCGCGAAGTCATCCACGTTGAGCCCGCGCTCGACGGCCGCCTGGACATAGGCAATGCCGTCGGCCAGGGTGAAGGCCAGTTCCTGGACCGCCGTGGACCCCGCCTCCCGGATGTGGTAGCCGCTGATACTGATGGTGTTCCAGCGGGGCACCTCCTTGGTGCAGAACTCGATGGTATCCACGATGAGCCGCATGGAGGGTTTGGGCGGCAGCATGAAGGTCTTCTGCGCGATGAACTCCTTGAGCATGTCGTTCTGGATGGTTCCGCCGATCTGGTCCCGTCGCACACCCTGCTTTTCCGCCACGGCGATATACATGGCCAGCATGATGGAGGCGGGGGGATTGATGGTCATGGAGGTGGTCACCTTGTCCAGGGGAATCCCGTCGAACAGGACCTCCATGTCGGCCAGGGAATCGATGGCGACCCCGCACTTCCCCACCTCGCCCCGGGACATGGGGTGATCCGAATCGTACCCCATGAGGGTCGGCATGTCGAAGGCGATACTGAGACCCGTCTCCCCGTGCTTGAGCAGGTAATGAAACCGCTGGTTCGTGTCCCGGGCGCTGCCAAGGCCGGAAAACATGCGCATCGTCCAGAGACGCCCCCGGTACATGGTGTTGTGAACGCCGCGTGTATAGGGATACGCGCCGGGAAAGCCCAGTTCCCGCTCATAATCGAAGTCGGCGATATCGTCGGGGGTGTAGAGCTTGTCGATCTCCTGGTCCGAAACGGTCGAAAACCTCTCCAGCCGCTCCGGATGTTTTTTAACCGCGGCCTGGTATTCCCCCTCCCATGCCGCCTTCTTTTTCTTTAATTCATCCAGTTTATTTTTATCCCACATAGTCTCACCCCTCTTACAACTCAAATCCCCTCCGGGATTCAATGCCCCGGTGATAGTAGTGCTTGATTTCCAGCATCTCCGTAACCAGGTCCGCCTCCTTGACGATCTCCACGGGGGCGTACCGGCCCGTGAGCACCAGCTCCAGGTCGGCTGGTTTCTGCCGGATCAGGGACAGAACCTCCTCCTTGGTAACAAGTTGGAAGTCAACAGCCACGTTGATCTCATCCAGGATCAGGACGTCGAGATCGTCCCGGCCAAGCAGCTCCCGCGCCAGCCGCATCCCCTTTCGCGCCCACTCCCGGTCGACCTCATCCGGGTTGTCACGGTCCACGAAGGTCTCGCGTCCCATCTGGGTAATGGTAAAATCGGGCGCCAGGCGTCTGGCCGTTTTCAGCTCTCCGTAATCGATGTTTCCCTTCATGAACTGGATCATGTGGACCTTGAATCCCTGACCGATGGCACGCATGGCCAGGCCGAGGGCCGCCGTGGTCTTCCCCTTCCCGTTTCCCGTGTAGACCTGGACCATCCCCGGCATCGTTATCCCCCCGCCGAGATGACACACAAGGCGTCGATCTGTGCCAGAAGCTGGTTGTTCTTGAAGTTCTTCAGTTTAATGGCGCTGGAGGGACAGGTGGCGCTGCACGCCCCGCACCCCTTGCAGACCGCCTCGTTCACCGTCATCTTCTTTTTGAGCTCATCCAGTTTCAGGGCCCCATAGACACAGACCTCTTCACACATGGCGCACCCGGCGCAGACCTCTTCATCAACCTCCGCCACGATGGGGGCGATGGCCACCTTGCCGGCAAACAGCGGAATCGCGGCCCGGGAGGCCGCCGCGTGGGCGGAGGAAACGGTGTCGGCGATATCCCGCGGGCCCTGGCAGCACCCGGCCAGAAAGATGCCGTCTGTGTCCGTATCCACGGGACGGAGCTTGGGATGGGCCTCCAGGAAGAACCCGTCCGCGGAGCGGGAGAGCTTGAGGAGATTCTGGAGTTCCTCCGTCCCTTCCGGGGGCTCCATTCCCACGGCAAGGACGACCCAGTCCGTGGGTTCCTCCATAGTCTCTTCAAGAAACGTGTCCTCGAAACGAACAACGGGATTCCCTTCCCTCGTGAAGACCTCGGAGACCATGCCCCGGGTATAGAGGACCTTTTTGCTCTGAACCTCGTTGTAGAACTCCTCACATCCCCGGCAGAAGGTCCGCATGTCCATGTAGCAGACCCGGACCCGGATGTCCGGATGGCGCTCCTTCACGACCCGCGCCTGCTTGGCCGTGTACATGCAGCAGACCCTGCTGCAGTAGAGGTTCCCCACGACGTGGTCCCGGGACCCGACGCAGTGGATGAAGGTGATGCTCTCGGGGCTTTTTCCGTTCAGGACCAGTTCCCCCTTTGTGGGGCCGTTTTCGTCCAGCAGCCGCTCCAGTTGAGGGCCCGTGATAACGGTTGGGATCTTTTCATAGTTCAACTCGGGCTTCCGCGCGGGATCAAAGAGCTCATAGCCCGTGGCAACGATGATGACGCCGGTATCGACGAGACGTTCCTCGGCCTGGGCCTCGAAGGAGATCGCGCCCTCTGGGCAGGCGGAGACACAGGCATCGCACCCCTCGTCCGTGAAGTGACGGCAGGAGGCCGTGTCGATCACGGCCGTCGCCGGGTCATGGGGTGGCGGCGGGAGGTAAATGGCCTTTCTCGTTACCAGTCCCCAGGTTTCCTCGTCCGGAATCTCTACGGGACAGGCCTCGACACACTTACCGCACCGGGTGCAGGCCGCCTCATCCACGTAACGGGGGGTTACCGCAACCTTGGCCTGGTAGTTCCCCACGAATCCCTCCAGGTCCGTGAGCTCAGCCGATGTCAAAACTTCTATATTGGGGTGGCCCTTGACCGACTCGATGAGGGGCGTCAGAAATTCGCTCGCCTGGGCCATGTGGGGAAAGGTATAGACCCACTTCGCCACATGCCCCCCCAGGGTGGGTTTCCGTTCCAGGAGGGTTGCCTTGAATCCCGCGTCGGCCATGTCCTTCGCGGCGGTCAGACCCGCGATCCCCCCTCCAATGATCAGGGCGGCGGGAATCACCGAGGCCTCTTTCTCCTGGAGGGCCTCCTGGAGATGGACACGGGAGACTGCCGCGGCCACCAGTTCCTTGGCCTTTTCCGTGGCAATTTCCCGATCGGAATGGACCCAGGAACACTGCTCGCGGATGTTGGCTTCCTCAAAGTAATAGGCGTTGATGCCGCCCTTTTCCATGACCTTTCGAAAGGTGCCCTCGTGCATCCTCGGGGAGCAGGCGGCGATGACCACCCTATCGAGATTGTGTTTGCCAATATCCTCGCGAACCATTTCCTGCCCGGGGTCGGAACACATATATTGGTAGTCCTTGGCCATGACCACGCCCGGCAGGGTCTGGGCGTAATCCCGCACGGCGGCCACGTCGACGACTGCCGCGATATTGATCCCGCAGTGGCAGACGTAAACACCGATCCTCATGCCGCCTTCTCCCTTGCCAGGATCGCCATGGCCCGGGAGGCCGCCCCGCTGGCCTGAACCACGGTGTCCGGGATGTCCTTCGGTCCCACGCAGCACCCCGCCAGGTAAACCCCCTCGATCCCCGACTCCACGGGATCAAGGGGAGAGGGCCCGGAAAAGAACCGGTCGTCCCCCTTTTTGACGCCCAGTTTCTCAATTATCTCAAGCCCCTTTCGCTGAACGAGTCCGGCCGCCAGGACCACCATGTCCGCCTCTTCTTCGTAAACCTCTCCGAGGAAGGCATCCTCCCCCCGGACGTAGAGCTTGTCACCCTTTTTGAAGACCTCCGAGATAACGCCCCGCCGGTAGATGATTCCCTCCTTTTGGACCCGTTCGTAGAACTCCTCGTAGCCCTTCCCAAAGGCCCGGATATCGATGTAGGTCACCGTGACCCTGGCGTCCGGGACCTTGTCTTTCACCAGGTGGGCCTGCTTGGCCGTGAACATGCAGCAGACCCGGCTGCAGTAGAGATTGTCCACGGTATGGTCCCGGGATCCGACACAGTGGATGAAAAAGACCTTGCTCGGCTTTTTCCCGTTCACGATGATCTCCCCCAGGGTAGGACCCGAGGCGCTGCAGAGTCGTTCCACCTCCAGGGCCGTGAGGACCTCCGGGTATTTGCCGTAGCCGTATTCCGGCTTCAGCTTCGGATCGAAGGGGTCATACCCCGTGGCCACGACGATGGCTCCCACGTTGACTGTCAGATTCTTCTCCGTGTCCTCGAAGTTGATGGCGTCGGCCGCGCAGGCCAGTTTGCATGGAGGTCCCTTTTTGCATTTACCGCGGCTGAGGGTCAGGCAGGTCTCGGGATCGATGGCATACTTCAGAGGGACGGCCTGGGGAAAGGCGATGTAAACGGCCCCGCGTTTCCCGATCCCCATGTCGAAGGCATTGGGGATGCGGCCCTTCATGACACACGCTTCCGCGCAGGCGCCGCACCCCGTGCAGGCCGACTCGTCCACGTATCGGGGATGCCGAAGGATCTCCACGGTGAAGTCCCCCGCCTTCCCCTCGATCTTCGTCACCTCACTCAAGGTATAGAGGCGGATGTTGGGGTGCTGGCCCACGCTGACCATCTTCGGCGTCAGGATACAGGAGGAACAGTCCAGGGTGGGGAAGACCTTGTCGGTCTGGGCCATGTGCCCCCCAATGGTGGGTTCCTTCTCCACCAGGTGAACGGTGAACCCGGCGTCCGCCATGTCCAGCGACGCCTGAATCCCCGCGATGCCCGCTCCAATGACCAAGACGTCTTTCATGGTCGGCTCCGTCCCACGACAGGGTAGGCTGAAGATGAAAAGGTAAAAGGTAAAAGATAAAAGGTGAAAGGTGAAAGGTGAAAGGTGAAAAGTGCCATAAAAGAAATACCTTTGACCCTTGACCTTTGACCTTTAACCCAGGCTCTTTTTATAACCTTTGCCATTTCCTCAATCACCGGCTTATTGTTTTAGCGTTTTTCAAGCAGTCCCTATTTAAACCTTCCCACGAGCGTGGAGGCGATGGTGTTTTTCTGGATCTCGCGGGTGCCCTCGTAGATCTCGGTGATCTTGGCGTCCCGGTAGAAGCGTTCCACCTCGTTTTCCAGGATATAGCCGTATCCGCCGTGCATCTGGATGGCCTCGTCACAGACCTCCACCGCCGTGCGGCCCGCCGTCATCTTCGCCATGGAGGTCAGGACCGGATCGATCCGTCCCTTGTCGTAGTTCCACGCCGACTTGTAAACGATGAGCCGAGCCAGTTCGACCCGCGTCGCCATGTCCGCCACCTTGTGCTGGTTGACCTGAAACGCCGCAATCTTCTTCCCGAACTGGGTCCGCTCCTTGATGTAGGCAATGGCGCGGTCCAGCGCCCCCTGGGCGATGCCCAGGGCCTGCGCGGCAATCTCCACGCGGCTCTCGTCGAAGAACTCGAGGACCTGATAGAATCCCCGGCCTTCCTTCCCGATGAGGTTTTCGGCTGGGACGCGGACGTTGTTCAGATAGATCTCACAGGTGGAGGTCATCTTGAGCCCCATCTTGTCCTCGATCTCCACCGCCTCGAACCCGTCCACGTCCGTGGGGACGATGAAGGTGCTCTGCCCGCGGTAGGTGGGCGAGGCGTTCTCGTCCGTCTGGCACAACACCACGAGAAACTGGGCAATGCCCCCGTTGGTGATAAAGGTCTTGGACCCGTTGATGACATACGCATCCCCGTCTTTGACCGCCGTCGTGTTCATGAAGGTGATGTCACTGCCATGGTCCGGTTCCGTGTAGCCGCCACCGGAGATGTACTCCCCGGAAGCCACCTTGGGGAGGTAGGCCTTCTTCTGCTCCTCAGACCCAAACCGCATGACCACCTCGGATGAAAAATCCGACAGGACGACGGCGCTTCCCAGGCCCGAGTCCCTGCGGCAGAACTCCTCCACGAT
>CAZPTH010000064.1:0-11233 GCA_964589315.1 uncultured Thermodesulfobacteriota bacterium | reverse complement strand
TGCTCCGTGCTGGAGGAGGCAGTCGGTAAATCCCCCCGTAGAGGCCCCCACGTCCAGGGCGACACGGTCACGGACATCGAGGTTGAAGGCCTTCAGGGCCGCCTCCAGCTTCAGCCCCCCCCGGCTCACGTAGGGAGGAGGGTCCCCGGTCAGGCGAAGCTCAACCCCGTCAGGTACGAGGGACCCGGCCTTGGACACGCGGTGGTCCCCCATCCAGACATCTCCCGCTAAAATGCGCCGCTGGGCCTCCTGCCGGGTCCTGGCAAGCCCTTTGTCCACGAGGTATTTATCGGCGCGAATTTTTTTCATGGCGCGATTTCTCGTCTGGTTCATCCGTTGAAGTAAGCGGAATTCAGTTTTCGAAGGGGTCAGGAAGCCTTTCCCCGCTTGGCGGAAACCCGCTTGAGAGGAGAAGGTGCCGCTTCAGGCGACGCGTGAAGCGGGGCGGATTTTTTCAACCCCATCTTTTCAACGAGGACCTGGACGAGTCCTGCCTTGTCGAGCCTGTAGTTCTTGCGAAGAATATCCGGGGCACCATGGGGGATGAATTTGTCTGGCAAACCATGGAGATAGGCATTCTTCGGAAGGATGCCGTGAAGGGAAAGGTGTTCCAGGACGGCACTCCCAAACCCGCCCATGACGACGTTTTCCTCCACCGTCATGACAAATCCCGACTTCGGGACAAGGGACTTCAGGAGTTCGGTGTCCATGGGTTTGACGAACCGGGCGTTGACAACGGTGGTCTTGATCCCGTAAAGGGTTTCCGCCTCGATGGCGGCGTCCAGGGCGGGCAGGACCATGGCACCCACCGCCAGGATGAGGCAGTCGTTTCCCGTCTGGTGCAGGATTTCCCATTTTCCGATAGGGAGAGGAGTTCCGGTAAAGTCCCTGACGTCGTCAGGGATGGAGCCTCTTGGGTAGCGGAAGGCGGTGGGGTGGGGAATCTCAAGGGCAGTCGCGATGACATCCCGCAACTCGTTTCCATCCTTTGGAACCATCAGGACCATGTTGGGGATCATCCGGAGGTATCCGAGATCGAAAACCCCCTGGTGGGTTTCCCCGTCTTCCCCCACGATTCCGCCCCGGTCGAGGGCGAAGTTGAGAGGAATATCCTGCATGCAGACATCGATAACGACCTGGTCGAATGCCCTCTGGAGGAAGGTGGAGTAGATAGCGACCACCGGCTTCAGGCCTTCCAGGGCCAGCCCGGCCGCGAAGGTAACGGCGTGTTGTTCGGCGATTCCCACGTCGTAGAACCGGTCGGGAAAGGCCTCCTGGAACTTGTCCAAGCCCGTGCCGCTCGGCATGGCGGCCGTGATAGCGACGATTTTTGGGTCATCCTCGGCCAATTTGATGAGGCTTTTACTGAAGATTTCCGTGAAGGAAGCCTTTTTCTTCGGCTGGGTGCTTCCCGTTTCTATGTCAAACTTCCCGATCCCGTGAAACTTGGAGGGGCGGTCTTCCGCCGGGGGGTACCCGCGTCCCTTCTGGGTGACCACGTGGACGAGGATCGGGCCGTTGAGTTTTCTCACGTTTTCGAGGGTCTTTATCAGGTGTTCCAGTCTGTGGCCGTCGATGGGGCCGAAATACTTGAGCCCCAGCTCTTCGAACAGGACACCCGGAACCATCATGCCCTTGACCGACTCTTCCGCCTGACGCATGAACTTATACATCGATTTCCCGATCCCCGGGATATCCGAGAGGATGGCCTTGATTTCTTCGCGGGCCCGGTTGATCCATTGGCCCGTCATGATGCGATTGAGATAGGCGGAGAGGGCCCCCACGTTGGGGGAAATGGACATCTCATTGTCGTTAAGGATGACGATGAGATCGCTGTCAAGGGTCCCTGCCTGGTTAAGACCTTCGAAGGCGATTCCCGCCGTCATGGAGCCGTCCCCGATGATGGCGACGACCTTTCGTTTCTCCCCGGCGTGCCGTATGGCCTCGGCCATCCCCAGACCCGCGGAGATAGAATTACTGCTGTGCCCCACGTCAAACGTGTCGTGGACGCTTTCAGAGCGCTTGGGAAATCCGCTTATGCCGCCATACTGGCGGAGCGTGTGAAATTTGTCCCGCCTGCCGGTAATCAGCTTGTGGGCATAGCTCTGGTGTCCCACGTCCCAGACGATTCTGTCACTCGGTGAGTTGAAGACCCGATGGACGGCCAGGGTCAGTTCCACCACGCCGAGGCTCGGGGCGATATGCCCGCCGGTTTTTGAGACCGTTTCGATAATGACCTGCCGGATTTCGGCCGCAAGGGTTTCTAATTCCTTGAAGGAGAGATCCTTCAGGTCCATGGGGTCGTTTATTTTATCCAGGATTTCCATTATGTGTTCCTCGCAAGGATGAGATCGGCTATGCCTTTTAAGGGAAGGGCCCGTTCCCCGTAAACCGCGATGGATTCCTTGGCGGTTTGAATAAGCCGTGTTGCCTCCCGCCTGGATTCAGCCATGCCGACGACGTGGGGATAGGTGGCCTTTTCGAGCTTGTCATCCGAACCGGCTTCTTTCCCCAGGAGCTCTGTGTTCCCTTCGATATCCAGGATATCATCTACGATCTGAAAGGCAACCCCGATGGATTGCCCGTATCGGCTCAGGGTCTCGAGGTCATTGGCACCGGCTTTTCCGAGGATGGCTCCCATTCTCACGGAGGCACGGATAAGGGCCGCCGTCTTGTGGGAATGGATGAACCGGACGGTTTCCACGCCCACGGACTTGTGTTCCGATAGAATATCCATGGCCTGGCCTCCTACCATGCCCTTTGTGCCCGCGGCGGAGGCCAGTTCACCAAGGGCGGAAAGACGGATATCCGCGGGCCATTCACTTGTTTCCGCGCCATTGGCGATGAGGTTGAAAGCCTCCGTCAGGAGGCCGTCTCCCGCCAGGATTGCCATGGCGTCCCCGTAGACCTTGTGGCAGGTAGGTTTTCCCCGCCGGAGATCGTCATCGTCCATGGCGGGAAGGTCGTCGTGTATCAGGGAGTAAGTGTGAACCATCTCCATGGCGCAGGCGAAGGGCAGGATATCCCGCCCGTCTTCCTGGAAGATTTCATAGGTGGCCATCATCAGGATGGGACGTATCCGCTTGCCTCCCGCCGTGAGGCTGTAGGTCATGGCCTCGTAGAGCTCACGGGGCTCCGCCGAGGGGTCAAAAATCTCCGCCAAGGCTTTATCTACCCACGTTTTCCTCTTGTCCAGATAGGTTTTAAGATCGAAATTCATTAGACTAAATTTTATACCACCAATGGGGGAGAAATTCAACCAACGGACACCGGGATTGAAATACCTCATCACGGATGATATGTTATGCAATCTTTATTGGTGAAGATGGAAAGGATTGGGGGATCCTGGGGATGAACGCAGAGCTGAAGCAGATCGGAGGAGTAAATGAGAAGAGGTCTTTGGTTTGTCCTGGTGATGGTCGTATCCCTCGCAGTTTTAATTCCGTCTTCAACCGTCCATGCCGAAGGGGCTTCCGTCGGGGTAAAGGTGGGAACCCTTGGTATCGGGCCCGAAATTGGTGTTTCATTCAGTAAGTACTTTGGGGCACGATTCGGGTTTAACTATTTACCGTTTAGTTACAGTGATACAATCAACGACACGCGCTATGATTTTGACCTGAATCTGCAGAGCGTTTCCGCGATCCTGGATTTCCATCCCTTCAGGAACTCTTTTAGACTGAGTGGCGGTTTTTTTTACAACGGGAACAACCTGGATGCCTCCGCTAAATCCACGTCCGGGTCCTATAAGGTAGGGAACCACAGGTATCCCGCCGCCCTCGTGGGGAGGCTGAAGGGGGATATCGATTTTAACAGCTTTGCCCCGTATTGTGGCCTGGGGATCGATACCACCTTCGGGAGGGATAAGAGCTTTGGCTTGACGTTGGAACTGGGAGTCCTGTTCCAGGGATCCCCGGATGTCGATTTAACGGCGGATGGCCCTCTTTCAAATGTCAATGCCTTCAGGAGGGACCTGGAGAGGGAAGAGAACGACATTGAGGATGACCTGGATAAATTCCAGTTTTATCCGGTTATCTCGGTGGGAATGAGCTACCGTTTCTGATGTGAGAGGAGCCTGTGGGCTGGTGAAGTACTGATTGAAACCTTCTCCCCTTTGGGGGGAATTCGTTAAAAACATGATGCCGGGGGCAAGAGATTGCGCCCGGCTGTCTTTTGCGCTAGGGTTCCTATTCGGTTTCAGGTTCCTCGAATGGAACGGTTTTGGGCTCCTTTTCGTCTTTCAGGATAAGCTCGATCTTCTGCTCGGCCTCGTCCAGCTTCTTGTTGCAGTACTTGATGAGCTTGATCCCTTCCTCGAACTTTTTGAGGGCTTCGTCGAGGGGAAGGTCTCCCTGTTCCAGTTCCTGGATCAGGTTTTCCAGGTCCTTGATGGCGTCTTCGAAATTCTTCATTTTCATGACTGTGTCCTCACAGGGGTAAATGGATGATGGAGAGGGGATCCGCGGTGATACCGCAGAGAACCACCCCAAGGTGCAGATGGGGGCCCGTGGACCGTCCCGTGTTTCCCGAAAGTCCGATGACCTGTCCTTTTTTTACGATGTCTCCCCGTTTCACTTTGAAGCTGGAGAGATGGCCGTAGAGGCTGTAAAGTCCCATGCCGTGATCGATGACGATCGTGAGGCCGCTTAGAACCAATTCTTTTCGGAACACAACCGTCCCGCGATTAATGGCATGAACGGGGGTCTTCATGTGCGCACGGAAATCAACACCATGATGAATACTCAGGTAGGCCCCGTTGATCTTGCGACGGACCCCGAAGGGGGACGTGACACCACCGGGGACGGGTTTGATGAAGCGTCCCCGCCACATGATTTCCGGGGTTACAATTCCAAAGATATGATGAAGTTCCTTTCTCTCATTTTTAATTTTTTCAAGTAGTTTTGAGCTTAACTTCACACGTTTCTTTAAGTGTATTGTCCTCGTGGGAAAGCGCTTTTTTGCAAGGGAGAGGGTCAGGCTGGATTTTTTTTCGCCCTCTTGCGCCGCCATGACGAGGTGGATGGGAAAACGCGTCTTTTTCGTGGAGAGGGGAATTGCCAGAAGAGACTGGTAGGCCCCCCGGCCGTTTCTGAAAAAGGGAAAGCTCCTTGTCCCCCAAACGATTTTTTCCGGCTTGAAGGTCTTGGGGCCTCTGAAGGTAACGAGGGCGATCGATCCACGCGTGGGGTTTTTGGGAGTGACCGCGAGCCAGGAGTCCATGGGTGTCGGCGCCGTGGCTGAAGCGGGAGGGAAGGGGAGGATGCAAAGCGAAAAGAGCCACAGGGCATAAAGTATCTTGAGTGAAAGCGGGAGTCGTTTCTCCGTTGAGAAGGACGTCTTATCCCGCTTTGTTGAACCCATCGAATCTGTATGAAAGATGCCTGCCATCAAATTCCCGCTTTTAAGATGAATGCCCCTTTACCTCGCACCCGAGGGCTCCCCTGGCCAGGATAACCTTGACCGTCTCTCCGACGGGAACGGTTTTGGCGTCCTTGATGACTGTCTGATCCCTTTCCTTCAGGGTGATGCTGTAGCCCCGCTGGAGGACATTACGGGGATTGTAGGAATCGAGGAGCGACGCGGCATGGGTGAGGCTGTTTCGTTTCGCGTCAACAAGGCGCCTGATCTTTTCCTGCAGCCTTGCGTGATGTGATTTCAGGGTGGATTTGAGATTTTCAACGCTCCTGGCGGGGTTGTGGGGCAGAAGGCGCCGATGGTAGTCCATAAGGGCGAAACGGCGGTTTTGGACAATGAGGGACGTTGCGGATGAAAGCCGGGTTGCCACGTCATCCAGCCGAAAACGCAGGAGGGAGAGTCGGTGGCGCGGGTCCGTCAGTTGCGATTCGAGCCCCTGCAGGGTGAGCCTTTTCCTCTGGAGGATGAGACGGAAGTCATTGACAAGGCGCTTCCGGTCATCTTCGATCCTTCTGAACCATTGTTCGCTTTCGAGGATGACTATTTCGGCGGCGGCTGTCGGGGTCGGGGCGCGCCGGTCCGCCGCCAGGTCCGAGAGGGTGATGTCAATCTCATGCCCCACGGCGGAGATGACGGGGATCTCGGAGGCGGCAATGGCACGGACGACCCTTTCCGTATTGAAGGCGTCCAGGTCTTCCGCGGAACCCCCGCCGCGGCCCACGATGAGGACGTCGGCGAACTTGTGCCGGTTGAAATAGGCGATGCCCTCTGCAATCTCGTCCGCGGCCAGCTCTCCCTGGACCCTGGCAGGATAGATACGAACGGTTACCTTCCTGTTACGTTTCCGTATGACCTTCAGGATGTCGCGAATAGCCGCGCCGGTTGGGGAGGTAACCACGCCGATGACCCGCGGTAAAGCGGGAAGGGGTTTCTTGCGCGCCTCGTCGAAAAGGCCCTCGGCGGCCAGCTTCTTTTTCAGCTTTTCCAGGGCGATGCGGGCGGCCCCCCGGCCAGAAGGCTCCATGTAATCAACGATAACCTGCAGGTCACCCCGGGCCTCGTAAACAGCAAGGCGTCCCCGGCAGAGGACCTGCATGCCGTCTTCCGGGGTAAAATCGAAGAGGTTAAGCTGGCGTCTGAAGACCACCCCTTTGAGCTGGGCCTCCGTGTCTTTGAGGGTGAAATAGAGGTGTCCGGAAGAGGGCTGGCGCAGGTTGGTGATCTCTCCCTCCAGGAAGATGGCCCCGAAATGGGCCGTCAGGAGTTCCGAGACCGACGCGACGAGTTCCGAGACGGAATAGACCTTGCGGGTGGTGAGAAAGGGAAATTCAGGCTGCATGGGGAATAAAGCAATACCTTTTCAGGCGTTGAATGGTTTTTCTGCCTACGTGGGGAAACGCCTTCAGGTCTCTGAAGCGGGTAATGGGGAAGGTGTCCCGAATCCGGATGAGCCTTTGGGCCATGCCTCGGCCCATGCCCGGGATCCAGCGCAGGTTTTCGACCGTGACGGTTTCCCAGTTCATCCGGTAGCCGAAGGCCCACGCGGTGACAGGGGAAATCCCCATTCCGTCCCTGCGGGAACCGGGGTGGCTCTCGTAATGCCAGGCCACGACACGGCGCGGAGGGGAGATCAGCGTATCCTTTTTTACCCCGTCGATCACGGGAAGGGCAGGGAGTGTTGAGCCGGTTTCCGGGGTCCTGGAATGGCCGGAAACGCCAGATCCTGTTATTTTTGCCGGGATGATATGGAGACGAGTCAGGCGGAGGCCCTGGATGGTAAAGAAGACAAGGAAGATGAGAAGTGAAATGCGGAACGTTTTCAAGGCCGTTTTTTTGCCCTTTCCTTTTCGAGCTTGTATTCGATACTGTCGATCAAGGCGTCCCAGCTCGCCTGAACAATATTTTCGGAAACCCCGACAGTTCCCCAGCGGGAATCCTGGTCCCCGGATTCGATGAGCACGCGGGTGACCGCCGCGGTTCCGGCCGCCCCGGAGAGGACCCGGACCTTGTAGTCCTTGAGTTTCAGCTCCTTCAGTTCCGGGTAAAAGCGATCGAGGGCCTTGCGGAGGGCGTTATCGAGGGCGTTGACGGGGCCGTTCCCGATGGCGGCGGTATGTTCGATGCTGTCCTTGACCCGGATCATGATCGTGGCCTCGGAAAACGGGGGATTCTTGGAGCTTTTCCGCTCGTCGATAACCCGGTATCCCATCAATTCGAAAAATTTCTCGCGTTTCCCCAGGGCCTCTTTCATGAGGAGCTCGAAGGAGGCCTCGGCCCCTTCGAACTGGTATCCCCTGTTTTCCAGGTCCTTCAGGAGATTGACGATTTGACGAACCTTGGCATCCTTGCTGTCCAGGTCGATTCCGAATTCCTTTGCCTTATAGAGGATGTTGCTGGCACCGGAGAGATCGGAGACCAGGACACGCTGCCGGTTGCCCACCTTTTCAGGCGGAATGTGTTCGTAAGTGGTCGGATCCTTCCGGATGGCGCTTACGTGGATGCCCCCCTTATGGGCAAACGCGCTGGCTCCCACGTAAGGCTGATGCTTGTCGTGAACGATGTTGGCAAGTTCGTTGACATACCTGGAGACCTTGACCAGGTTCTTTAACCGGTCTTCGTCGATGCAGGGAATGCCCATCTTGAGAACGAGATTGGGGATGATGGAACAGAGGTTGGCATTGCCGCACCGTTCCCCGAAACCATTGATGGTTCCCTGCACGTGGGTCACCCCGGCCATGATTGCCGCGATGCTGTTGGCCACGGCGGTGTCCGAATCGTTGTGGCAATGGATGCCAAGGGGTAGATCAACCTCTTTTCGAACCTCCCGGACGATAGCCTCGATCTCATGGGGAAGACATCCCCCGTTCGTGTCGCACAGGACGATACAGGCGGGTTCGGCGGCCGCGGCGGCCTCGAGGGTTTTCATGGCATACTCGCGGTTATTTTTATATCCGTCGAAAAAGTGTTCGGCGTCGTAGATGAGTGTATCGACCTTTGGTTTCAGGTACTTGATGGACTCATAAATGATCTCGAGGTTCTGTTCGAGGGTGATATTCATGGCATTGACGGGATGGATATCCCACGATTTCCCGAAGATAGTAATCACGGGGGTTTCCGCGGCCAGCAGGGCCTGGATATTGTCGTCACGTTCGGGGGGAACCTCGGCGCGGCAGGTGCTCCCGAAGGCGGTAACCCTCGATGTCTTGAAGGTGTGGGTTTTGACCCTGTCGAAGAAATCCGCGTCCTTGGGATTCGATCCCGGCCAGCCCCCCTCGATATAATGGATCCCCAGGTCGTCGAGCCTGTGCGCGATCTTAATCTTGTCGTCTGTGGTCAGGCTGATGTCCTCGGACTGGGTCCCGTCGCGCAGGGTGGTGTCATAGAGTTCCACAGATTTGGTCACAGCGATTCCTCCTTCGGGGGTTTCTCAAGCTGGAAGGCGTCATGCAGGGCGCGGACGGCGAGTTCCGTGTATTTCTGGTCGATGAGGCAGGAAATCTTGATCTCGGATGTGCTGATCATCATGATATTGATGCCTTCATTCGCCAGGGCCTCGAACATCTTCGAGGCGATATTCGTATGAGAGCGCATGCCCACGCCAATGATGGAGACCTTCGCGATATCCTGATACCCAACCACGTCTCCCGCCCCCAGTTCCTCGGCGATCTTTTGTGTCATCTTGAGGGTCTGCTCATAGTCCGTGATGGGAACGGTAAACGTGAGATTGGCGTGTCCTCCCTCCGTGCTGGGCGTCTGGATAATCATGTCCACGACGATATTGGCATTTGAAATATCGGAAAAAATCTTCGCGGCAACTCCGGGGCGGTCCGGCAGCCGTTTGATCGTTATCTTTGCCTCGTTTCTGTCATAGGTAACGCCTGATACAAGGACATTTTCCATTTCTTCATCCTCCTGGCAAACAATAGTGCCCGGTTCATCGGAAAAGGATGACCGGACGTGGAGCACCACATTATATTTTTTGGCGAATTCAACGGAGCGGATCTGGAGCACCTTCGCGCCCATGCTGGCCATTTCCAGCATTTCGTCGTAGGAAATCTTCTTGATTTTCCGCGCCTTTCGGTAGACGTTTGGGTCGGTGGTGAAGACCCCGTCCACGTCGGTATAGATCTCGCAGACGTCCGCCTTTAGGGCTGCGGCAAGGGCCACGGCTGTTGTGTCCGAGCCGCCCCGTCCAAGGGTGGTGATGTTGTTCTGCTCGTCCACGCCCTGGAAGCCCGCGACGACCACGATTCTACCCGCGTTGAGGTCGTTCTTGATGGCGTCCGAGGCGATGGAGCGGATACGCGCCTTCCCGAAGGCATCGTCCGTTACGATCCCCGCCTGTCCTCCCAGGTAGGACCGCGCCTCCACGCCCCTTTCCTTGAGGGCCATGGAAAGCAGGGCGATAGAGACCTGCTCCCCCGTGGCGAGGAGGACGTCCATCTCTCTCGGGTCCGGGTTCGACGTGATCTCACGGGCCAGCTTGATCAGCTCGTCCGTCTTTCCCGCCATGGCGGAGACGACGACCACAACCTGGTTGCCTTCCTTTCGGGTCCGGATGACCCGATCGGCGACATTCCGGATTCTTTCAATCGTCCCAACGGACGTGCCGCCGTATTTCTGGACAATCAAAGCCATACATCCTCCTTAAAGGGATTTGGCCGCCTCTTCGAAAGCGGCAAGATCCTTCCCGCTGAACCTGAGTCGTCTTCGGTTATCCGGGAGGATTTCGATTTGAATGTGGATATCGAGGAGGGAAAGGTCTCCGCCGAGGCGATCCGCCCACTCGATGACGCAAATCCCGTCTCCAAAAATATAGTCCGTGAGCCCGAGCGTTTCGATATCCTCTGCCGTATCAAGCCTGTATAGGTCCACATGATAAAGTTTTTTATCACCTGCGTATTCATTTATCAATCCGAAACTGGGGCTCACCACCTCGTCTTCGTCGATCCCGAGACCCATGGCAAGTCCCTTGACAAACTGGGTCTTCCCCGCGCCCAGTTCCCCGGTCAGGCCGATACTGTTCCCGGGTCGAAGGGACCGGGCAAGAATCTTTCCGATGGCTTTCGTCTGCTCGGGGTTGTTCGATAGGAGGGTTTGAAGGAGAGTTGTCATAAACAGGTCCCGGTTACATTTTATTGGTGTATTTCTCGTAGCAGGCGAGGACGAGATCGTCTTTGAAGAGGGGAGAGGCGCGGAGGATGTCTGAGGTGGTGGTATGAACGATTCGCTCCTCCTCCTTTTTCGCGGCCTCATCCGACTCGAAGAGGGTCACGAAGCGGTTGAAACGGATGATGTGGATCAGCTCATGCACGGCGATGTAAAGCAGAAGCCCATCGAACGAAATATCCGGATCCCGCTTCAGGGCCTTCAGGATGTTGTGATCCTGAAGGCAGATCTTGTAGAAGGAAAAGGTCCGTTGCCCGAAGTCGAAGCTCTCGTTCTGGCAGGTATACTTGCTCAGGGTGGCGAAGGCCTCGTTGGAGATTTCGTTGGGGTCCAGGTCCCTTAACGTCTTCACGTCGTATTTGAAGCGCTTCCAGTCCGAGGTGGAAAGCTTGAAGTGGTTTCCCGCCAGTTCCTCCGCCTCGGAAAAAATCCTGGCCGTTTTTCGGATATGAGCAGGGGAAAATTCTTGTGTTTCCATCACTTTTAATTATCCCATATCGATTCGTGAGGTCAATATGGGGCAAAAGGCGAAGGGCAAAGGGTGAAGGGTGAGTCTGAAGTCCGAAGGCTGAAGTCCGAAGTCTGAAGTCTGAAGTCTGAAGTTTATACCGATTCCGTATAATCGTGCTATATTGAGAGGTTATATTGAATT
>CAZPTH010000063.1:0-11234 GCA_964589315.1 uncultured Thermodesulfobacteriota bacterium | reverse complement strand
TGCCTCGAGGCACAAAATGGGGGAATAGGAATCCTCCTGTCCGGTATTTCCGGCGTTCGGCCCGCACGCGTCACCATCATTGGGGGAGGCGTGGTGGGATACTCGGCGGCCGTTGTCGCCGTGGGAATCGGCGCCCAGGTCTCCATCCTGGACAAAAACCCCCTTCGCCTCCGTTATCTGGAAGACATCTCCGATTTCCGAATGGTCACCATCATGTCCAACCCCGCCAACATCGAGGAGGAATGTGTCAACAGCCACCTGGTCATCGGATCGGTCCTGATTCCCGGCGCGCGGGCGCCGAAGCTGATCACGCGGGATATCATCAAACAGATGATGCCGGGCTCCGCCATTGTGGATGTGGCCATCGACCAGGGGGGATGCTGTGAGACCTCTCACCCCACAACCCACGAAGACCCGACATTCATCGTGGATGATGTGGTACACTACTGCGTGGCCAACATGCCGGGGGCTGTTCCAAGGACTTCGACCATCGCCCTGACCAACGTGACCCTTGCGTACGGCCTGGAAATTGCCGACAGGGGGTATGAAAAGGCCCTGGCGGCGGATCCTGCCCTGAAAAAGGGCCTCAACGTCATCAACGGCCAGGTCTGTTACCCCGCCGTGGCGGAGGCATTCGGAATGCCCTACACCGAGGTGGATTTTTAGCCATTGAGGAAGCGTACATGAGACCCGCATGGATTGAGATCGATCTGGCCGCGCTGCGGCATAATATTTCCGCCTTTCGTGCCCTTCTTTCTCCTGGAACGCGGATGATGTGCATTATCAAGGCAAACGCTTACGGGCATGGGGCCGTTCCACTCGCCAGGACTCTTCGCCGGGGAGGAATTACCCATTTTGGAGTCGCCCTGCTGCAAGAGGGGCTGGAACTGCGGGAGAGCGGCATTCCCGAGCCCATCCTCATCCTTGGATACACACCGGATGAAGACCTGGCGGCGGCCGTTGAAAATGGTTTGACCCTCACCCTTTACACCCTGGAACAGGCCCGCGCCCTCGACCGCGTGGCGGGAAAGATCGGGAAGACCGCCAGGGTTCATCTGAAGATCGACACGGGGATGGGACGAATCGGATTTCTCCCGACGAAGCCCTCAATTCACGCCATTTCACAAATCGCCGCCCTCCCCAACCTGGCCCTTGAGGGCATCTACAGCCACCAGGCCTGGGCGGACAACCCGGACGGAGCCTACGCCAGGAGGCAATTCGAGACCTTTACAAACTTCCTTGGAGACCTGAAGACGGTTGGCCTCCAATTTAAAATCGTTCACATGGCCAATAGCGCGGCGACGATCAACTACCCGGACATGCACCTCGATCTCGTCCGCGTCGGGATTTCCCTCTACGGCCTCTACCCGGACCCGGTCATGTCGATTCAACCCAAGATAGACTTGAAACCGTTGATGTCCGTAAAAACAAGACTTGTGCACGTGAAAGAGGTTCCGAAAGGAACCCCCATCAGCTACGGCTGTACCTTCACCACCTCAAGAAAATCGATCATCGGGACAATCCCCATGGGTTATGCCGACGGGATTCCCCGTCTCCTTTCCAACCGGGGTGAGATGCTCGTAAAGGGAAGACGCTGTCCCATTGTCGGGCGCGTCTGCATGGACCAGTTCATGGTGGATCTGACCGATCTTCCTGAGAAAGTTTCTGCTGGAGAGGAGGCCGTCTTCCTGGGACGGCAGGGGAGCGAGGAAATCACCGCCGATGAGATAGCGGAAAAGGCCGAAACCATCAACTATGAAATCGTCACCCGCATGTCGACCAGGCTTCCGAGATTTTACATCAACGGATAACTTCCCGGAGAAGATCCAAGTTTTACTTTAAATTCATTTCTTTCATATTGACAGGAAGGCGGAATTCTCATAGGGATAAGTAAACAGTTCGGGGAGCTTGAGATGAAGATAGACGATATCAATCTTGCCATTATCCGTCACCTAAGGGACGGGAGAAAGTCCTTCCGTCAGATTGCCAAGGACCTCGGGGTTTCCGAAAATACCGTGCGTGGACGGGTTAATCACCTTGTCGAGGAAGGCGTGTTAGAAATTACGGGGCTTGTGAATCCTGAAAAGATCCCTGACCACAGAACAGCAATCATCGGGATCAAACTGAGCACCATGAACCTCATCACCAAGGCCGAAGAATTCAGTAAGCTCACAGGGGTCGTCTCTGCCTGCGTCGTAACGGGGCGATTCGACATCATCGTGACGGTGCTGTTCAACGAGGAATTTCGCCTCCTTGACTTCATTTCCGATGAGGTCTCCAAGGTCAGCGAGGTCCAGTCTGTCGAGACTTTCGTTGTCTACAAGGGATACAACCACATGGTCCCGTATCTTTTATAATAGGTAAAGGTAAAAAGTAAACTGTGAAAAGTTCTGCGCCCTAAATCGCAGTACGCGATTATCCGTGTCACACAAAAATACGGGGATCCTTTTCCGTAGGACTACGATTTAGGACCTTTGCTTGGAGCCTCGACCTTTCAGCTTTCAGCTATTGTTACCCCCCCAGGTAGGCCTTTTTGACCTCCGGATTGTTGAGCAGGTCTTGTGATTTCCCTTCCATGACCAGGTTCCCTGTTTCCAAGACGTATCCCCGCTGGGCGAATTTCAAGGCAAGGCGGGCATTCTGCTCGACCAGGAGGATG
The DNA here is from genome assembly GCA_964589315.1 of uncultured Thermodesulfobacteriota bacterium. Classification (GTDB taxonomy): domain Bacteria; phylum Desulfobacterota; class S145-22; order S145-22; family S145-22; genus JAOZMY01. Next base: position 8,575 of record CAZPTH010000063.1, on the reverse strand, counting down.
GTCGTCCCCTCCTGACTGATCTCCGCGAGGGAATCGAACATGCTCAACATCAGCTTCGGCGCCAGCCCCATGGAGGGCTCGTCCAGAAGCATGACCTTCTTGGCACTCATAAAGGCCCGCGCCACGGCCAGCATCTGCTGCTCTCCCCCGCTCAGGGTCCCCGCTTCCTGATTCTTCCGTTCTTCCAAACGGGGAAAGATGGAAAACATCCGCTTCATGTCTTCCTTGATCCTGTCTTTATCTTTTCTGGCAAAGGTCGCCAGTTTGAGGTTCTCCAGGACCGTCAGGTTTCCAAAGAGGCGTCGCCCTTCGGGGACATGAGAGATGCCCAGCTCACTCACGACCTTCTCCGGCTTGTATTTGAGCATATCCTTGCCCATAAAGGTCATCTGGGTTCCCTCTTCCACGTCCACCATTCGGGAGATGGCCCGCAGGGTCGTGCTCTTGCCGGCGCCGTTGGCCCCGATAATACAAACGATCTCCCCCTCATCCACCTGGAAGTCGATGCCATGGAGGGCCTTGATATTCCCATACGAAACCCGAAGATTTTTCACCTCCAACAGCATTACTCCACCTCCTCTTTTCCCAGATAGGCCTCAATGACCTTGGGATTACGCTGAATCTCCTCAGGGGTTCCCTCCGCGATGATCTCACCGAAGTTGAGCGTTTGTATATATTCACACAGTTCCATGACCACCTTCATCCGGTGCTCGATGAGAAAGATGGCGGGACCAAACTCCCTGTGAACGGTTCGAAAGACCTCCATCATTCCGACCAGTTCCTCGGGCGTCATCCCCACGGTGGGTTCATCCAGAAAAAGAACCTTCGGTTGAACGGCCAGGGCGCGAGCCATTTCCACCTTCCGCTGAACCCCGTAGGGGAGATTGAGAACGTTCTGATCGGCGAGGTGATCGACCCCCAGCAATTTCAGGAGTTCGAGGGAATGCTGCTCGATCTCCTCTTCCTCTTTGTAGCGCTTCGGGGTGCCAAAAAAGGCCCCGGAAAGTCCATAGGTCAATTTGGAGTAGTGGGCCATTTTAACGTGTTCCAGCACCGTCATGTGCCGCCAGAGCTTCATATTCTGGAAGGTCCGTCCAAGACCTCTCGAGGCGATTTCATGGGGAAACAATCCCTTTATGTTTTTTCCCTCAAGAAGGATTTCCCCCTCGGTTGGTGTGTAGACCCCGGTGATGAGGTTGAAGATGGTTGTCTTTCCCGCGCCGTTCGGGCCAATCAGGCCATGGATTTCTCCCGGCTCGATTTTCAGGCTATAGTTGTGAACAGCTCTCAAGCCGGAGAAATAATGGGTCATATTCTTTACTTCAAGCAGCGCCATCGTCTTACACCCTTTCCTTCATTTTCAGTTTCGGCCTCAAGATTTTTCGTATATCAAAATGCTTGAAGGCAATCAGGCCAGTCGGCCGGAAGATCATGACCAGTATCAACAAGGTAGGAATAATAATCCATTTGAAGATTTCGAGAGGCCTCAGCATTTCGCTCAGCAGGCTGAACCCGACAGCGCCGACGATGGACCCAACCACGGAATTCAAGCCCCCGAAATAGACCATGGCAAGGACCTCGGCCAGTTTCTTAAGGCCGAACGTCCCGGGGTTGACATACCGCAGGACATGGGCGAACAACCCCCCGGCCAATCCGGCCCAGAACGCGCCAAACATGAAGGCAATCATCTTTGTCTTCCGGGTGTTGACGGTCATGGCCTCTGCTGCCGATTCCTCATCCCGAACGGCATTCAACGCCTTCCCCATGGTGGATTCGACAAAGTTATTAATAGTCCAGACGCAAAGGACCGCCCAGATAAAAACCGTGGGCAAGGTCGCCCAGTCCGGCTGTCCTCCCAGGCCCCGCGGCCCCCCAAATACCTCGAGGTTTTCCAAGAGGCTTTTCACGATAAACATGAAGGCCAACGAGATGATTGCCAGGTAATCTCCCCGCGTCCGGAACGAAGGGATGGCCACGACCAGGGCCCCGATCGCGGCGACTGCCCCACCCAGGATCAGCCCGATGGGAAAGACCATCTGACCAGCCCAACCGGGAACAACCGAGATGAGGGCGTGCCCCAGGATCCGGTCATTGGCGAACAGCCCAACGGTAAAAATCGATGTGGCATAAGCCCCGAGGGCCATAAATCCGGGGTGAGAACAGGAAAACTCCCCCATATATCCATTGATGACATTCAGGCTCAGGGTCAGCATGATGGCGATCAGGGCAAGCTTGAGCAGGAGGAGGCGGTAATCACTCAGGTCAGACCAGACGGAGAAAATGTAATAGAGAAGGATGAGATGGAGGATGGCGGAAAACCACAAAGGCATCCTGTCGAGGGCCTCCGCGATATAATTCATCAGTTTCGATGTCAGCCTGGCGACAATCGCTACCGGGATGGCATAGATGATCAAGACGTAGGCAAAGGCACCCGGGATAAACTGGGGTTTTTTCAGCATGACCACAATCCCAAAAAGCACCGGCATCTTATCCAGGTGCAGAAAATCCGCCAAAGAGTCTCCAAAGTAATATTCAATAATCACCGCTACCAGGGCACCCAGCATCCACCCTACGGCAGGAATACCGGAAAACATCTCTCGGATTCTTGAAAATCGCTTGCTTTCCCTCTCTTTCATTCCAGTTCCTCGTTTCTAAATTTATCGTGGTGATTCCACCGCCATGTATAGCGATGGAAAGGGCACTGACTCCCCACCTTATTACAACCTGAGTTTCGCGCTGTAAGGCTTACCAAAAAACCCGTAAGGTCTGAAGGTCAGGATAACCAGCACGATGGAAAAGGCAATGAGATCCCTCAAGGTAGAGGGAAAAATCATGGCCACGAAGATCTCGATAAATCCCAGGAGAAACCCCGCGAGGGCCGCCCCCATGATGGAGCCGCGGCCACCCAGGATGGCCGCCACAAAGGCCTTCCATCCGATGAGGATTCCCATGTAGGGATCAAGAACGGGATAGGCAATCCCGTAAAGCACGCCCCCCGCCGCCGCCAGGGCAGATCCGATGGCGAAGGTCATGGGCGCGATGACATCGATGGAGACCCCCATGAGGGGAACCACCACGAAATCGTAAGACATGGCCCGCATCGCCATGCCCCACTTGGTCTTCCGCACAAACTGGTCCAGTAAAAGCATCAACCCAATGGAGACCAGCACAACCATAATCTTCTTGTTGGTAACAAACACGCCCCCCATCACGTAGGTCTTAGACATAATCAAAGACGGAAATCCAAGGCGCCTCGCACCGAGCAGGGCAAGGTTTCCCGTCTCAAGAATAATACCAATCATAAGTCCGGTAATGGCCGCCGAGGCCCTCGGGGCATTTCTTAGGGGTCTGTAACCGATCCGCTCCACGATAATCCCCAAAAAAGAGGTCAAGAACATGGAGATAATGATGGTCAGCACCAGGATCAGCCAGTGGGGGATGGGTAAAAACCCAGACGTAACCAGGTACAGCAGACCCGTGGCAACCCCAAACCCGATGTAAGACCCCGTCATGAAGATATCGCCGTGGGCGAAGTTGAACAGCATCAAGATACTGTAGACCATGGCGTAGCCCAGGGCGATAATGGCGTAAAAGCTTCCCCATTGCAGGGCGTTAATGATATTCTGGAAAAAATAAGTCATCGCATACGCTCCCTGTTATCAAGAAACCAAGGCACCCATCCAAGTCAGATTAATCCCACGCGGGGCCAAGGCACGCAGGTTTCTCCCCGGAGAAACCCCGGGGAGAAACCGACACATGCGTTGATGTCTTTTATGGACAAACCTGCTTATAGAACCGGTACTCACCCTTATCGCTGATCTTCACGATAACGGCGCACTTGATCGGGTCCCCTTCTTCCGTAAAGGTCATATTCCCCGTAATGCCGTGGAAATTTTTGATCTTTGCCATCGCGTTACGAACAGCCTCGCGATCTTTTTTGATATGTCCCGTCAGCTTCCCACAGGACTCGATCGCCTTCTGGATGACATGGAGAGAATCCCAGGTCAGGGCCGCGACGTCATCAGGCACGTAACCATATTTTGCCTTGTAACGATCGATAAAGGCCTTGGTGGCACCCTTGGCACCGGCCGCGGCATAATGCGTACAGAAGAAACACCCGTAGCAATCTTTTCCGCAGAGCTTAACCGTTTCCGGGGAACCCCAGCTGTCGCTTCCCACGATCGGGTTCTTCCATCCGAGGGCGTGGGCCTGCTGGACGATCAGGGGAATCTCGTTGTAATACTGGGGCAGGAAGAGAAACTGTGCCCCTGACTTGATGATCTTGGTCAGCTGGGAGCTGAAGTCGGTGTCCTTCGTGGTGAAGCTTTCATAGGCCACGACAGAACCGGGACCATGTTTTTTCTCCCATGCCTTTTTGAAGAACTCCGCCAGGCCCTTTGGATAGTCGCTGGCCACGTCATAGAGAACTGCCGCCTTCTTGAAACCAAACTCCTGCGTTACGAAATTCGAGATCACGGGCCCCTGAAAGGAGTCGAGGAAACATCCACGGAAGACGTAAGGACGGTCCTTGGTCGTGGCGGGGTTGGTGGACCACGGGCTGATCATGGGACACTTGTAGTTGTTGCAGACCTCGCCGGCCGGTACCGCCTGCTTCGAAGCCTGGGGGCCAACGATGGCGAGGACTCCGTCCTCGGTAATCAGCTTGGTCGCGACCGAAACGGCAGAATCCGCCTTGGACTCATTGTCCTCAATCGCGAGTTTTACCTTGTAGGTCTTCCCACCGACCTTTATCCCACCAGCCTTATTGATGTCTTCCAGCCACATCTGCGCCGCATACTTGCTGCTTTCCCCAACCTTGGGAATGTCACCGGTCAGGGGAATGTTGAGGCCGATAAAGATGGTCTTTGCCGCCGCAGGTGTGGGCGCCGATAGGCTCAGACCTACCATCAAAAGCGCCGCTACAAAGGTTAATGCCAAAAATCCCTTCTTCATAAAACCCTCCTTTAAAAAAGTTTTTGATTAGAGTGAAAACATATCTCCAACACGGCACGTTTGTCAAGTTTCGTTTCTCGAGACAAAACGCGCACGGCCACTCTACCCGTGAATCCCTTTGTCCAGGGCCTTGTAGCTGACTTCCTGCATTACCTCAGAGAGGGTGGGGTGGGGGTGAACCGTCCGGGCAAGATCCGAAACGGAACACCCCGTTTGAACCGCCAGGGTTCCCTCGGAAATCAGGTCCGTTACGTGCGGCCCTACCATGTGTACCCCGAGAATTCGACCCCCCTTCACCTCTGAGACGATCTTGACCTGGCCGGAAATTTCCCCAATCACCTGGGGCTTACCGATATTCCTGAAGAGGAAGGACTCTGTACGAACCTCTTTTCCCCCTTCACGCGCCTGGGCCTCCGTTAGCCCCACGTCCGCCACCTCGGGATGGGTGAAGATGGCGCTTGGCACGGCTTTGTAATCCATCTCCTCCGAACCACCCATCGCATTCTCGGCGGCGATGATTCCCTCGTGGGAGGCCACGTGGGCAAGCATGATCTTTTCCGGCCCGAGGACATCCCCGATGGCATAAACATTCTCAACGCTGGTCCGCATTTGCCCGTTCGCCCGAATCCAGCCCCTTTCATCCGTCTCCACACCGAGGGTTTCAAGGCCGATACCCGCCGTGTTCGGCCGTCTTCCGACGCAGACCAATATCTTCTCAGCCGCCAGTTCCTCGGGCGCCGCAGATTTTTTCTCTTCCCTTTCTACAAAGGGGGAAGGAGAGAGGCGGATCGAAAGCCCGTCGTGACTTCTGTCCACACCTGCCACTACGTGGCGAAGGATGAACTTTATTTTCCGCTTTTTGAATTCACGCTGAAGAATCTTCGAAGAATCTTCATCCACCGAGGGCAGGGGCAAAAGACGATCCAGGGCCTCCACAATGGTGACCTCCACGCCCATGGCGGAAAAGATGGAGGCAAATTCACAGCCGATGACACCGCCCCCCACGATGACGAGAGACCGGGGGATCTCACGGAGAGAAAGGGCATCGTCGCTGGAAAGGATCCGTTCCCCATCAAAGGAAAACGCGGCGATCTCAAGGGGGCTGGACCCGGTGGCAATGATCAGCCGATCCCAGGAAATAACCTCTTGGTCTCCTGTCTCTTTCCGCACCTCAACCTGGCCGACTCCCATAATTTGGCCTGTCCCCCGCAGGAGGCGAACCTTGTGGCGTTTGAGGAGGCCTTCAACACCTCTTCGCTGGGTTTCGAGGATCCGCTCCTTTCTTTCCTGGAGGGCCACAGGGTCGAGGTGAATTCTGCCCTCGAGGACCAGCCCGAAGGCAGCCGCCTCCCGCGCCATCTCCCAACGCCGGGCCGTTTCTTTCATAATTTTTGAGGGGATGCACCCCTGATTCAGGCAGGTGCCGCCGATCTTCGAGCGCTCCACGAGGGTAACGGAACCACCCAGTTGCGCGGCGCGAATCGCCGCCACATATCCCCCCGGGCCCGAACCCAAAATAACGACCTTTTTAGACAAGCACGCCTTCCTTTCGTAACATGAGACGATTTCGTGGCTAAAATGCTGGAATGCTATATTGCATATTTCTTCAATATTGTCAAGTATAATTTATTAAATATCGTTAATTTTATTTTTTTCTTGACATTATCCTCAAAAAAGAGTAAGTATTTTACGAAAGAAGCGATTCAATTCCATTCGGCAGGGAACAGAAATGAGACACACACCTCTACATGCCTGGCATAAACGCGAAGGGGCTAACATGGCGGAATTCGGCGGCTATGACATGCCCCTCTGGTATGGCTCGGCACGTGAGGAACACCTCTCCGTCCTGACAGGGGTGGGAATCTTCGACACGAGCCACATGGCCGTCGTCAAGATTGAAGGAAAGGATGCCTTTTCCCTCCTCCAGAAATGTTTTTCACGCGACCTCCGCCAGTGCATTGGCCCCACGAAACGTCCCCTGACACCTGGTCTCTGCGTCTACGGGGTCTTCCTGACGCCATCCGGTGGGGTGGTGGATGACGCCATCATAGACGAGCTGGACGAGGAACGATATCTCTGCGTCGTCAACGCCGGGATGGGGGGAGTCATCGCCCGTCACCTGCACGATTACGCCAAGGGAATGGACGTGACTGTCCTGGACCTCACGGACAGGGTCGGCAAGATCGATATCCAGGGACCCGCCGCCGGGAAGGTGCTGAAGAAAATCCTGGAAAATCCCGATTCCGTGTTCGAGGGGATGCGTTACTTCAGCTTCAAGGGAAACTTCGATGATTCTCCGGGTCCGGGAGGTCCCGTTCGCCTGAAAAGTGGAATCTATATCCTCCTCTCGCGAACCGGATATACCGGTGAATTCGGTTTTGAAATATTTTGTGATCCCTCGCACGTGTCCGATGTCTGGGAAATGCTCCTGGACGCCGGACATGACGCGGGAATAACCCCCTGCGGACTGGCCGCACGGGACTCCCTCCGGGCCGGGGCCGTCCTCCCCCTTTCCCATCAGGATATTGGGCCCTGGCCCTTCCTCCAAAACCCCTGGACCTTCGCCCTCCCTTACAACGAGGATCAGACGGAATTCACCAAGGAATTTGTTGGCGGAAAGGCCCTCCTGGAGATCCGGGACGCGGATCATACCCTGCCTTTTGTTGGCAGTGACCTGAGAAAGGTCCCCGTCACGGATGAGACGAAGGTCTTAAGCCCTGACGGGGCCGTCATCGGTACCGTCCTGACATGCGTTTCGGATATGGGCATTGGCAGGGTGGACGGGAGGATCTACAGTGTCGCGAGCCCTGACCGGCCGGAAGGGTTTACGCCCCGGGGGCTGAGTTGCGGATTCGTCAAGGTCAGTCAGGCCCTCAAGGCGGGAGACGCCGTCACGCTGGTGGAGGGACGGCGGTCCATTCCCGTTACGATTGCCTATGACATCCGGCCGGACCGGACGGCCCGTGTCCCCATAAAGAAAATGCTTTAAAAAAGCCACCACATCCTGACTTCTCGGGAGAAGATTAACTTAACTTATTGATTAAGGGGGAAAGAAATGAAGGAACTGAATGAATTGATTCTTCCGGACGATGTCCGATTTACCGAAGAACACGAGTGGGCCCGCCAGGAAGGAGAGAACGTGCGCGTGGGAATCTCGGACTACGCCCAGGATCAGCTGGGAGATATCGTCTTCGTGGAACTTCCCGAGGTAGGCGACACCTTTGGCAAGGGAGACGAGTTCGGCACCGTCGAATCGGTCAAGACCGTTTCCGAGCTCTACATGCCGGTAGGCGGTGAAATCGTCGCCATCAACGAGGAACTGGGAGACCACCCGGAATACGTCAACACGGATCCCTACGGCAAGGGGTGGATGATCGAGGTCAAGCCGTCAGACATATCCGAGATGGACACCCTCCTGGACAAGGATGCCTACCTGAAACAACTGGAGGGCTAAGACCATGAGATACCTTCCCCATACCGAGGAAGAAATCACCGAGATGCTTCAGGCGGTTGGGGCCAAGACCCTGGACGACCTGTTCTTGTCCATCCCGGAAGACTGCCGCCTGACGACCGACCTGGACCTGCCCGATCCCCTGACGGAATGGGAGCTGGACGCCCACAT
>CAZPTH010000062.1:0-11307 GCA_964589315.1 uncultured Thermodesulfobacteriota bacterium | reverse complement strand
AAACGCATGATCCATCAGGGTTGAGGACAAGCTGTGTCACTTTTCATCTACGGTCTCATCAACAGTGTAATCCTCGCCCTCTATACCGTGGGATTCAGTCTCACCTATGGTATCAGCGGTATCGCGAATTTCGCCCACGGGGCCCTCTATATCCTGAGCGGTTTTACCGCATGGTCCCTTATGAACGCGGCAGGGTTGCCCTTCTGGCTCTCGGGCATCCTTGCCGTTATCCTTACCGGCCTCCTCGGATTTACCTTCTACTGGGTCCTGCTCCTTCGCCTTCGCGGAATTCCCCTGGCGGAGTTGATTGTAACCTTCGCCGCCGGAGTCGCTATTCTTGAACTCCTGACATGGAAAGGATTTTACGGGATCCGTTACAGCCTTCCCGTACTTGTAAGGGGCGGAATCGAGATATTCGGGGTTGGCATCGATTACCAGAGATTTATCGTCCTCGCGTGCGGGGTTTTCCTCGTTATGGGCCTGTGGCTCTTCGTGCATCATACGCGGATCGGCCTTGCCTTTCGAGCCATGGCTCAGAACGAACGCACCGCTCTTTCCATCGGCATCGAGTCTGACTGGATCGGTGCTTTGAGCCTCGCCTTTGGTGCCGCTCTGGCCGCCATGGCCGCCATGGTGGTGCTCCCTTTGGGCGTCATGGAGTCAACCATTGGATACGAAGTCCTTATATACGCCTTGTCCGTTGCCATCGTTGGCGGATTGGAAAGTACCTTGGGAATGATCGTGGGGAGTTTTCTTATCGGTTTCGGACAGATCGCCGCGGCACGCTACATCGGGGCAAAATGGATGATTATCGTCCCCCTCGCCGCCATCGTCTTTGTCTTGACCGTCCGCCCCTCAGGGCTTTTTGGGAAGTTCAAGGAGCTGGAGGAGAGGGTCTGACATGGTGAAAAAGGGCTTCCGAAGGAAAAGGCTGGATCGGGGGATCAAGGCCCGTTCGGACACAATCTTTGCCGTCGCCTCCTATAAGGAGATTCTTTATCTCCTGTCACCAAGATTCCTTCCCGTGGCTATCCTGCTTCTCCTTCCCTTCTTCCTGGGGAATTACTGGAACAAGGTCCTGGTTTACGCCTGTATCTATGGCCTTCTCGCCCTGAGCTGGGACTTCCTGGCAGCATGCGGCCTATTTTCCCTGGGACAGTCCCTCTTTTTTGGGTTTGGGGCCTATATTGCGGGAACCTTAAATTTCTATTTTCATTTTCCACCCATCATTACCATTCCCATCGCCACCCTTGGAGGCGGGATGCTTTGCGCCGCGCTTCTCTCGCCCGTGATGCGTCTTCGTGGCGTCTATTTTGCCATGGTGACCCTGATCCTGCCCCTCCTCCTGATGAAGATAATCGAAACAACGGGGGTTTTTGGCGGCACCCATGGGCTTTCATCTCTCTCCGGATTTCCCCATGAGACGTTCTCTATTTACCTGGCCATTATCGGGTTTCTCGTCTGCCTCTTTCTCTTCCGCCGGATAATGAGTGCCGACTATGGATTGATCCTCCGGGCCATTCGGGATGACGACCGATCCGTCATGAGCGGTGGAATCAACATCTACTGGCGTAAGAGTCAGGCCCTTTTTATCGCGGGGGCAGCCGGTAGCTTTGCCGGGGCCCTGATGACCCATCACTACCAGTTTCTTGGCATGTCCTCCTTTGCCCTCGACTATTCCATCCTTCCCGTGGCCGCCGTTGCCCTGGGTGGGCAAGGGACCTTTGCCGGTGCCGCCCTGGGAAGCATGATTCTCGTCCCCCTGTCCGAGGCCCTACGCGCCCTTGGCGGATTGAGAATGGCCATCTACTGCGGCATCCTCATCGTAAGCATTATCCTTCTGCCAGAGGGATTCTTCCACTATCTGGCACGAAAATACCATCAGTTTGAAAGGATCGAAAAAATAGAATGACAAAGGTCCCTGACGAACCTATCCTCCGGGTGGAAAAACTGAAAAAGAACTTCGGCGGTGTGCTCGCCGTTTACAACGTCAGCTTTGAGCTGAGGCGCGGGGAATTTCTCGGGGTCATCGGCCCGAACGGCTCGGGCAAGACCACCCTCGTAAATCTCATCACCGGTTTTGTCCGCCCCAGCGCCGGCAGAGTTTTCTTCCATGGGAAAAACATCACGGGCAAGATGCCTTATAAGATCGCGGACCTGGGAATCGCCCGAACCTTCCAGATGGTAAGGCTGTTCTACAACCTTCCCGCCTACAAAAACCTCATCATTCCCCTCTGCTCCTCCCGCGTCAAGCGGCTTCGAGGGGGAAAATATGGAGAGAAAGACGACGAGGCAGTAGATCTTCTCGATGATATGGGATTTGAACGGGACTCCTACGTGCCCTACAAACCGGTCGGGACTCTTCCTCACGGTTATCTGAAACGCCTGGACCTCGCGAGGGCCATGGCGCTTCGACCAGAGGTCCTCATCCTGGATGAACTCTTCTCGGGAATGTCCATGTCCGAAGTGGCAAGCACGCTCCCGCTCATCGAGAAGTACAACCGGGAGGGACTGGCCATCATCATGATCGAGCACCGGTTGAAGGAACTCTTCCGCGTCGTGGACCGGGTGATGGTGCTCAACTTCGGGGAAAAGATCGCGGAGGGCACACCGGAAGAGGTCATGGGAAAAGACGAGGTCAAAAAAGCCTACCTGGGAATCGATGTGGAGATTCCCCCGGAGCCACCTGCATGACGGACGAGAAAATGGGAGCACCCAACCAGGCCGATACAGAAACCCTTGCCTCTACTGGCAGGTTCCCCCTTTTGTCGGTGAAAAATCTCATGGTGTTCTTCGAAAACGCCCTGGCATTGAACGACCTCAGCATCGAGGTTCGCCAGGGGGAGATTGTCGCCGTTTTAGGGTCCAACAGCGCCGGGAAAACGACACTCATGAATACCATCTCCGGGCTCATCGTGGACATGAAAAAGAAGGAAAAGAGGCGAGGGGGAATCCGGATCTCACTGATGGGGGATATCCGTTACAAGGGAGAGGATATCCTGACCCTCAAGCCAAGCGAGCGGGTAAAACGGGGGATTGTTCTAAGCCAGGAACGTCACCCTATTTTCCGGGACAGTGACGTGCTCGAGAACCTCAAGATTGCCGGCTATCTCAAACGGGCCGAGAACCTCAAGGAGAGAATTCAGTTCGTATTTGAACTCTTCCCTGTCTTGAAAAAACTTCGAAAGCGAAAGGCCGGCCTGCTCAGCGGGGGGGAGCAACAGATGCTGGCCATCGGAATCGCCCTCGTGGCAGACCCCGAGCTGATGCTGATGGATGAACCTCTCCTGGGGCTCAGCCCCCTCCTCCAGGCCGATCTTGCCCGTGCCATACGGGACATTCGGAAACAGGGCATCACGGTGTTGGTAACCGAGCAGTTTGCCCGCCCCCTGCTTCCCGTCATAGACCGGGGCTACGTGGTGGAGAACGGAATGCTGGTCTTCGCCGGGAGCCGGGAAGAACTCTTCGACAATCCCGAGGTCAGGACCGCTTACCTGGGAATATGAGAATTGGGAAAGGAAAAACGTGACCTCTAAAATCGAGCTTCGTTCGGACACTCTCTACACCTGCTTCGAGGAGACAGCCAGGTTATTTCCGGACAGACCTGCCCTCATCTACCTGGGTGAATCCTATTCCTTCCAGGCCCTGAACGATCTCGTCCTTCGTCTCGCCGCCTCATTTTCCCAAATTGGGATCACCTCGGGAGATCGGGTTATCCTCTATCTTTACAACACCCCCCAGATGATCCTTTCGTTTCTCGCCCTCCGGCGAATCGGTGCCGTGGCCGTTCCCGTTGCACCCGTCTATGCCTCTTATGACCTGAGATACCTCGCCAACGACAGTGGGGCCACGGGTATCGTGTGCATGGACAGTAATTTCAATTACGTCAACGAAATCATTCCTGATACAGACCTCGACAAGATCGTTGTCACCAACATGGTGGACCTGATTCCCTGGTGGAAACGCCTCCTGGCCCGGGGATTCGACCGGGTGCCCCGAGGGGCCATCCCCTCCGGCAAGGGAATCTACCGTTTTACGGAGTTGCTGAAAGAGGGGAAAACCTCCAAACTTCCCCCACTCCGGGAGGTAGCCCCGAAAGAGACGGCCATCCTCCTTTATACCGGTGGCACGACGGGATTTCCAAAGGGGGTCCCCTTACCGGAACCTCTCTTTCTGGAACGCGCCCTCGAATGGCGGCGGGCGAGCGAAACCGTCACACCGCCCGGGGAAGGCATCACGGCCCTGGCCGCTCCCCTTTACCACATCATCGGAGAGATGGATGCCATGGCACCGCTGGTCGTGGGTGGGGAGACCCTCATCCTCTTCCCCCGTGTCGTCCTCGACGCCCTCTTCGACCATATCCAGCGTTACAGGGTCACCAATATGTTCGCCGTCCCCACACTCTATCGGATGATGCTGGAACACGATCGCCTCGATCTCTACGACCTGAGTTCCCTGAGATACTGTGGGACAGGAGGAGATGTTCTTCCCGTTGAGGTGGGGAAACGATGGCTGAAACGTTTTGGCATCCCCCTGTACCAGGGCTACGGAACCACGGAATTCTGCGGGGCCATCTCCCTTTCCTACACGATGGATGGCATCCCCCCGGAAGGCTCAGCGGGCAAGATCTCCCCGGGAAACCTGACAAAGCTCGTGGACCCCGACACCTTGCAAGAGGTCCCAAAAGGGGAGCCGGGAGAACTCCTTGGCACCTGTGAGCACGCCGTCACGTCATACTGGAACAAACCCGAGGAAACACGGGAGTGCTTCCTCGAAATCGACGGGAAGATCTGGTACCGAACCAAGGATATCGTCCGCATCGATGACGAGGGCTGGCTCTATTTCATGGACCGCTCCGTTGATATGATCAAGCACAAGGGCTACCGAATCGCCGCCGCGGAAATCGAACGCATCCTCCAGGAACATCATGCCGTCATGGCTGCCTGTGTGGTGGGTATCCCGGACCAGAAGGTGGGGGAACGGATCAAGGCCTTCGTCGTGCTGAAAAACGATATCCGGGGCCTGAGCAGCTATGAACTCATGTCGTGGTGCCGGGAACGGCTGGCGCCTTACAAGGTTCCCCACTACATCGAATTCCGGGACATGCTTCCAAAATCGAAGGTGGGAAAGATGCTGCGTCGCGAGATACGCCAGGAGGAACGGCGAAAGCGGGAAGAGTAGCGCCCCAGGATATCTTAAAAACCTGGTTCCCTGCCCATCCTCCAAAAACCCCTTGACATCCCCCGATGATTTGAATAGGGTGAAGGCACAGATGGGTGATGGAGTTCACCTTAAATGCCGTTGTGGCTGATAACTCCTGCCGGAGAATACTGGCGGGTTTTTTTATGGGGAATATTCCTGATTGTAAAAAGCCGGATTTCACGCTAACCCTGCCAAGGTAGAATAACATGGAACATTCCATGTCTTACTTCAATCTCCTGGACGCCTTTTCGGCCGACACCTGCCCCATCTGCGCGCTGATTGACAAGGAATCGAAACGGCATCTCCATGCCCTGTATTATGAATTCGTCAATGACGCCGGGGTCAGGGACTCCCTCCACCGCTCCCGGGGGTTCTGTAACTGGCACGCGTGGGCATCCACTGAAATCACATGCAGTAACACGGGTATCTCGATTATTTACCGGGATCTGTTGAACTCCGAGATCGCCACAATCCGCGAAATCCTGAATCTGGTTGCGTCCACCCGTGCCTCACGTAATCCCATTACCAACTTCAGGCGAAAGAAAGACCTCACCCTTGCCCTCAACGACTGGAAGAAAAAGGAGGCCTGCATCGTCTGCACCGCCAACGCGGGGGCAACCCTGTTTCACCTCCGAGAACTCCTGGATCACCTTGGAGAAGAAGGCTTCTCAGACCGTTTCAGGGCGTCCATGGGCCTTTGCCTCCCCCACCTCAAGATCCTTGTTGAGAAATTCACATCCCATCCCAATCTCCCCCTCGCCCTCGAGGTTCAGATAGAGAAATATCAACGCCTTTCATGGGAATTGGGAGAATTCTGGCGAAAGCACGACTACCGCTTTGCGCATGAACCGAAAGGAGCGGAATCGGATTCCTGGCTCCGGGTCATCAAACAATTCGTGGGAATGCGGGAACATTTCGGCAATGACCTCCACCTGACCCATCCTTCGCCGGTTCAACCCTCTCTCATAACCCGACTACGACGCAAGGCCAGGAAATTCATGCGGGGGTCCGCGCGCCCAAAAGGGGAAGCCCCTCGCGCAATGAAGGGAAAACCAAAGCCTCCCATGACTGATATGCTCCTAAAGGCGCTGAACGAAAGGGGCTGTCCTGTCTGCCGGGCAGGCTCGGACGCCCTGCAAAATTATTTCCACCTCCTCTTCAAAAATCCCGGCAATTCCCCCCTCGTCGCGCGTGTCCGGGACATCGGCGGATTCTGCAAGGAACACACGGCCTGGCTGCTGGCAAACATCTCCGCCTCTGAAAAAACTGCCCTGATGGAAACCCTTGTCTCCGACAGCCTCGGGAAACTGGACGCCTTTCTTCATTCCATCGAAACCGAAAAGGGGGGAAGGAATCCAAAACGACATCTGAAAACGGCACAGGGCCTTCTGGACACCCAGGGACCTTGTCCCGCCTGTCAGGCGGTTTCGGAAGCGGAAGAGACTGCCATCAAACACCTTGTTTCCCTGTTGAGCCATGCTCAAGGCCATGAAACCTGTGAACTTTACAGCGCCTCGGATGGCCTGTGCATGCGCCATCTCACGCGCGTTTTGCAACTGGCATCCCCCGAAACGGCAAGATTCCTCGCGAAAGACATGATGCGAAGGCTGGAAGGCCTCTCTGCCAGTCTCGGGGCCACCATCCATGATTCGGATGGCCAAGACCGGAAAGGGAAGTCAGGTGCCTGGCGGGATGGCCTGACACGCCTCATGGGAGGCATCGATCCGGAGAATAAACCATGACGACCTTTTTCTGCCCGAACTGCTGGAAAGAAATTCCCGGGTCTACCGAAATCTGCCCCCACTGCGGCATCGACATCACGCGATTCTGGACCTCCATGAATTACGAACAAAAGCTGATCCACGCCCTCGGCCACCCGGAGCCTACCACCGTCATGCGCGCCGCGTGGCTCTTGGGGGAACGGGGCCTCGAGGAAGCCGTTCCGGCCCTCGTTGAACTTACCGAAAAAACGGACGATATCTATATCATTTTGGAGGCCGTCCGTGCGCTTGGCAAAATCAACACACCGGCAAGCCGAAAGGCGTTACGCTCCCTTTCCGACCATTCCGCAGCCATGATTCGCCGCGAGGTAAAAGAAATCCTTAAGAAAAATCAGCCCTGATCCACAAAACCGGGATGCCCGAGACCTTCCTGTCCCGTCTCTCAGGCAACCTTCCTGACCCCGAGGATCAACCCGCTTGAGATCAGGCAGAAAACCCCGAGATAGGTGTAGACCACGACAAAATTTCCATGGGTGAGGTCGAGGAGATAACCGCTCAGCGACGGGCCGATCAGGCCGGAAAGGAAGCCGTAGGCGGTAAACACAAGGCCGAAGATGGCTCCAAAATGGGCCAGCCCGAAACAGTCCGTTACCAGGGGGGCCGAGACGGCAAACTGGGTGCCAAAGGCGACCCCAATGAGGGCGGCCAGGAGCATGATCATTCCGGTCGCCGCCACGTGAGGTAAAATGAAAAAGGAGATCGCGGCGATGAAAAACGTGAGGCTCATCAGGATATTCCTTCCCACCCGATCCGACAGATAGCCAATGACGATGCGGCTGATCCCGCTGGTCAGGTTGAAGGCGGTCAGGATTCCTACGGCAACCCCCACCGCCATCCCCTTCGACCGACCAAAGGGAATGGAAAGGGTCACCATCGAAATCCCCGATGCCCCCTGCAGGGCCCACACCCCCCACAAAAACCAGAAAGATTTCGTGCGAACGGCCTGTCCGACCGTCAGCCCCCTTTCAGAGGAAACCGGGGTCTTGGCATCTTCACCCGACTCGATTTTTCCGTTGGGCATTCCCGTTAAACCCACGGCAATGAGCCCCGTGACAAGCACCAACCCTACCAGAAGGTAATTCATGGGCCGGTAACCCATAAACTGGAACATGCGGTTGAAAAGGGGAGCCATACCGGCCGCGGCGGCCGCGAAGACAAAATTGACGATCCCCGTAACGAGCCCCCGCCTTTCCGGGTACCAGCTCTGGACGATGGTCAGGGCGGGAATATAGATGAAACAGGAAGACACGCCCACGAGAAACGCCCAGAGGTAAAGCATTACAAGGCTGGAGGTTCCGGCAACGATCAGGAGGGAAAGGCCGCAGATGAGGGTTCCCACAAGCATCATCCGCCTGATTCCAAATCTCTCCTGCCATCGGCCCACGAAGAACATGAAGAGCCCAACCGCGGACAGGACAAAAAAGAGGATATTCCCGATGGCCCCGCGCCCCACATGAAACACGCCCTGCCAGTAAGCCGCCATCACCCCGGGATATCCGAAAATCAGGGCCCCGGGCCAGAAGATACACAGGGCGCTTCCAAAAACGGCAAGCCAGCCACTTCGCCCCTTCAACCCACGTCTCCCCACCTAAAGAATTGTCCCACGTTTCCTCCCGAACAGGCTCTTTGACTATATCCTACCATCCGGGCGATGGATGTAAAGCCGTGTTGCACATTCTTCTCCAACCATTTCAGGTTTCCCTTGACTTCACGACCCACGTGAACATATTGAAGACAAGGGAACATCACCTATAACCCCGACAGGAGGATCCGTTATGACAACCTTCGCTGACATCGCCATCGTCGCGTGCGGCGTGATGAGCCTGGAACTGCGTGCCCTTCAGGATGAAGGGTTCCTCGACACAAAAAATGTTCTCTATACCACACCGGGGCTCCATCAGGACCCCTTCGAACTGGAACGTCAACTCTTCACCCAGGTAAAAAAGGCGAAAGAAAAGGCGGACAAGGTCCTTGTCGTGTATGGCGGAAAATTCTGCTACGTCAACACCAAGGACCCCACCCGGACCATGAAGATCCTCATGCGTGAGCTCCAGCCGGGTGTTGAAAGGATCAATGCCACCCACTGCATGGACATGATCGCCAGCGAGGAGGAGCGCGACCGGATCGCGCAGGAGGTGGCAGGTGGAGAAAGTGTCTGGTGGATGACACCCGGGTGGATCAAGTACCGCAACCAGGTTTTCAAAGGGATGGACAAGGTAAGGGCCAATGAGAATTTTGGCCGTCACAGCCTGGCCATCGTCCTGGACGCGGTCGGCTACACGGAGAAATACATGGAGGAAAAGCCGGAGGAATTTCTCGACTACTCCGACTGGATGGGGCTTCCCATTCAACCCTACCCGGTGACCCTGGACCGCTTCAAGACCCTGCTGACCGAGGCCGCCGAGAAACTGGTCAAGTCTGGCTCGTAGGCAGGTCCCGGCTCGTTAACTCCTTAAAGAACCAGTCGGATCATATAAAGCCATTCAGAATTTTTTCAACAGGTGAGCGCAAAAAGAGGGAGCTAATCTCCTTGACGTTTTCAAATATTTTGTATACATACTTTATGGATACAAACTTATTTGGACCACGAGGTAACGAACATGCTTTTCAAAGATTGTCTCTGTTTTCAGATTGGAAAGGTCTCCCGCAAAATGGCTAAGGTAACCCGCGACGCGGTGTCCCCTTACGGGTTAACCACCACCCAGTTTTTCCTTTTGACGGCCCTTTACGAGGAGGAGGATATTTCCATCAGCGCCCTGGCGCAAAAGGTTGTCCTGGACAAGGCGACCCTGACGGGCCTGGTGGATCGGCTGGAGAGAGACGGTTTTGTCACGCGCCAGGTTTCTCCCGAGGACCGACGGTCCATCAGGGTGCGGCTCACGCCAAAGGCGGAAAGGCTGCGTGAAACCCTCACGGAACTGTACCATCGGATCAACCGAAGATTTCTTTCCTTTCTGACGGAGGAGGAACGAAAAACCTTTGAACAGGTTGTTTCCAAGATAGAGAATGCTGAGCTTGGGAAGGGTGAGCAGACAAACATGAACCCTTAAAAGGGGAGGGAAAGTAATGAAAAAAGGGGGATTCCATTACGGATGGGTGGTCATCTTCATGGGGCTGCTGACCACCATCGCGGCCCACGGTTTCGGGCGCATGGCCTACACCATCATCCTGCCGGCGATGAAGGATGGCCTCAAGTTTAATTATACGCAGCTCGGCTTGCTGGGAACGGGAAACTTCATCGGGTACCTTTCCATGGCCATCATCGGGGGATTCCTGGCGGCCCGATTTGGGACCCGCATCGTGATCACCCTTGCCCTGGTGTTGATGGGGGTGACCATGATGTTGACCGGGCTCGCGAACTCCTTCGGGTTTGCCTTTGCCATGCGTTTCCTGACCGGGCTGGGGAACGGGGCGGCGTACGTGCCGGCGATGGCGCTGGGTTCGGCGTGGTTCGCCATGAGAAAGCGGGGGTTTGCCACGGGCATCGTCACGGCCGGAATCGGTATTGGAACGCTGATCTCGGGGCTGGTGGTTCCCCCGATTCTCAAGGCCTTCGGCGCCGACGGATGGCGTTATTCCTGGTATATCCTGGGCGGTGCCGTGCTGGTCGCCTCGGGAATCGTCTTTCTTTTCGTCCGGAGCCGTCCGTCGGAAAAGGGCCTGCTGCCGGTTGGCGTGTCGGAGAATGACGCGGAGGCATCCGCTTCCAGGCCGTCAGGCAAGGCCTCGGCCCTGGATTGGTCCAGGATCTACCGGAAACCCTCGGTCTGGTACCTCGGAATGGTCTATTTCTTTTACGGGCTGTCCTATATCATCTACATGGTCTTTTTCGCCGCCTACCTGGTAAAGGAAATGGGGTACTCCCAGGCATGGGCGGGCGGACTCTGGGCGACCGTCGGGGGCTTGAGCATCTTTTGCGGCGTCATCTGGGGCGGCATCTCGGATCGCCTTGGCAGGAGTCGCGGGGCGGCCCTGGCCTACCTGGTGCTTGGCGCCTCCTACATCATCTACGCCCTGGTCAAGGTCAAGTTCGGCTTTTACCTCTCCGCGTTCATGTTCGGACTGACGGCCTGGAGCATTCCCACTATCATGGCGGCGGCAGCCGGTGATTTTGTTGGCCCTCGCCTGGCCCCCGCGGGATTGGGATTCATCACCCTCTTTTTCGGGATCGGGCAGGCGATCGGGCCGGCCCTGGGAGGATACCTGGCGGATATCAGCCACTCCTTCACCCTTCCCTTCCTGGTGGCGGGGGGAATTTCACTCGTAGGGATGGTGCTCTCGCTGTACCTGAAAAAGCCGGCGGTGGTGAATTAGGTTTGAAACA
>CAZPTH010000061.1:0-11385 GCA_964589315.1 uncultured Thermodesulfobacteriota bacterium | reverse complement strand
GCAGGCTGTTGCCCGGATCCAGGACGACACGGATATACCGTTTCGTCTTTTCCGAGGGCTTTCGCTCCAATTCAGGAACGATCCAGAAAAAGCAGAAGCGGATTTTTCCTTTTGAGGGAACTATGGGATAAACCCTCTGGAAAATCGTGACCGTTTTATCAGGGCGTTCCGTGATGTAATAAACCTTGACCGGAACACTGGCGGCATTCAATCCCCCGATATTGCGGAATTCCACGCAAATCCTGACCTTATCCCCCACCTTGACCGTCTTGACGTCTCCCTCGGGGGCCTTGGTAGTGGTATTCCCAACCTGCACGGGTGTTCCCGCCTTAATCGATGACGGCACGTAGAGCCCCCGACCCGGCCTGTCATCGATGTCCAGATCCACACAGTAAGAGGTATCACCCGGTTTGATGGGGATTTTTCCTACATTGTTATCTTCTCTTATCTCTCTGACTGTTTTGGTAACATCCGCCACGACCTTGATATCCGAGAGGCGTCGATTGGGGTCAGGCGTCCAGACCCAACTGATACTCTTCGAGTTATTGCTGTCCAGCTTTGAAACAAAGGCCTTCCCAAGGAAGGTGTTCCCGGAATAAAACCCGACATAGAAATTTTTTGCCTCCCGTTTCCCAATGTTCTTCACCACGCCGACGATTCGCCGGCCACCCCCCATGATCCATACATTCGTCACCGTCAAGTCGGGATAAAGAACCTCGCTCGTCCCAAAAATGGGATATCCCTGAAGATCGATAATTTTCCATTCCCCCCCGAATTTTTCAAGGAGAATCCTTACAAGTCCCCTCTGACGCTGGAAGGGTGAGCTCAGGGTAGGCCGATACTGTTTTTCCCAAACCGCCTGGTAAATGGCATTGGTATCCGAGAGATACAACCGTTCGTTAAACCGTTTTAGCTTTATATCGTCATACAGGTCGAGATCATTCTCTACGGCCTGTTTAAAAGAGATATAGTTTGTAAATTTTCTCTGGCTGAAAAGATCGATAAACTTGGAAGGTTGCCGCCTCTCGTAATAATATTCCAGTTTTTCAATAACCTTGTAAATCGCTTCCTGGTCTGCCTTCTCTGTATCCTCAGCAAAACACAACGGGGACGCCAGAATTGCCATCGACAGGAAAAGAAATAGAATCACGCGAATAGTCCTTTTCATTATTTTTCCTCCATGACTCATCTTGTTATAAGGCCTCTGCATAAGATCTTCCTTACACACCAAAGATAGGATATCCCTGGATATTAATGACCTTCCATCCACTCTTTTCTTTCTCCAGGTAGATCCTCACCGTTCCGCTTACGCGTCTCATCCTGCTGCCTCCATGAGGAGAAATCATCATTGGCATGTACTGTTTCTGCCATGTCGCCTGATGAATAGCCATTCCCTTTGACAGGGTCAATCGCTCACTGGTTCTCCTCAAACGGATCTGCCTGTTCAGGTTGAAATCATTCTCAACTGCACGCCTAAAAGCAATAAGGTTTGGAAATTTCCTCCGACTAATAAAGCCCATAAACTGGGTAACACTTTCTCTCTCGTAGGCCCTTTCCATGTTGTCGATCACCCTTTTTACTTCATCCCTTTCTCTTGCCTCATTCTCATAATTCCCCGCCCATCCCAGGCTTATAAGTAATAAAAGTCCCATGATCAGGGTAATGACCGTGAAGAAAACCCTCTTTTTATGATTAGAACCCATCTCTGTTTAGAACCTTTTTGTCAACTGGAAACCGTAAACTTCTTCCCTGTAGTCATCGCTACCCAGCTCGAAATTATGATCGTCCAGCTTATAATAAAGGTTTAAAATCCTGTCTTCGTGACCAAAGATTCGATACGTCAAATTCGCCTCCAGGGAAGTGGTCTCGGAATTGTTGCCTCCTCCCGCCGCGTTCACGTTTTCATCCAGATACGAATAGGCAACATCCATATCCCAGTCTTTTCCAATATTCATCTGGCACCCGGCTGAATAGGTCCGCGTGTACCGGAGCGTTTCATATACAGGGGGAACGAAATCTGCGGTCGAAACCTCGAGCTGAGAAAGACCACCGACCGAAATAGGAGCCTGCTCCCCGGTCACGTGTCCTTTTTCCCGTTCCCACTCGAACCCTATGTAGGGTGAAAACTGAAAAATCCCCTTCTCGAATGATCGGTCCAGCCTAACCCCGAACCTGTGGTCTTTTATGTTGTTTATCCGATCCACGTGATCCTTCTTGTCCCGATACTCCCCTTCAAGGCTGAGATTGAACTTGTAAAGGCTATAATTGAGGTTTGCGCTGTAGGTATCCGTATCGTCATCAACGGAGTCATCCCCCGTATCCGTGGAAGAACGGTTATACTTGAACGAAACAGTCAAATTTTCAAGATGGGGGATTTCCTGAAAGGTGATCGATATCTCCGGCATTTTATAGCGCGTTGTGGTATTGAGCTGGCCGTCGAGATTATCCCTGGAACCCCTGTATCCCGCCTCGAGGGTAACCTGAGGCAAAGGTGTTAAATCGACGATCCCAAAATATTCTTCTGTATCTGGTGAACTCATTCCCCCCAGACTTCTAAACTTCGGTTCAACTCTGGAATATCCCGCATGAGCGGCAAAAATCCCCTTTTCATAATCACCCGTCAGGCGATAGGCCCCATCGGTAATCGAGCCCCGATTCTCCACCGCCTCCGAAAGGGCATTGTCCCCCATCAGTTTTGACTTGTACCAGCTCCAGGCTGCTTCCCCGCCAAAATTCAGGGCACTATCGAGGAGGTTGAGGGCAAAATCTACACTTCCGACCCGGCCTTCCAGTGCCGGATTCGTGGAACCGGAAACGGAAGCTGGATCATCCTTCCCGTTGATGAAATTGAACCCAATCGTCAAGGGTTTTAGCGGCAGGAAGGAAACCCGAACTCCCTCGTAGTACCGATCGTAACTTTCACCCTCAATGTTTTTCCAGAACGATTCCCAACGGTCATTCTGAATCCCGGCCAAAGCAATGACTTTCAACCCTTTTAAGTCCGCAAATTCCTTCTCGAGATAGACACCCCGCAGGGCCTGGTTGAACGTAAAGTCGCTTAAGGTCCCAAGGTAATCCCCCAGCGTAAACAGGTAGCCTTGATTACTGACATTGATGTGAAAATCCACGATACTCGCGTGTTCCGTATCCACATACTTGTCATCCGTCAGGCGGGTGTTGAAAACCATCTCAAACTCCCGTCCGTTTTTACCATGATGCAAGAGACTCAAATCCAATTCCTGGAGAAACTGGGGGCCTTCATCCATCTGGGCATTCGCCTTGTTCCCCGTCACATTATCGTAGTATCCCCCAAAACGCTCCTCACCGTGGATTTCATAGGCCTTCTTGGGCTTTTCTACACTTCCCTCTTTCGGGGCTTCCTTGACAACCTCTGTCTCCTCCTGGCCTGAAGACGTGGTGACCTGGGCCGTTCTTATCTCTGCAATAGAGTGAGAAGGTCCCATATTTTGCCATAACTTCTCGATCTGACTCTTTGACATCTTTGCCACGTGAACCTGATGTAAGTTCCCGCTTGCATATAAATAACTGGGCCTAAA
Source organism: uncultured Thermodesulfobacteriota bacterium (assembly GCA_964589315.1). Taxonomy (GTDB): domain Bacteria; phylum Desulfobacterota; class S145-22; order S145-22; family S145-22; genus JAOZMY01. The sequence goes on along the minus strand of CAZPTH010000061.1, from coordinate 7,828 downwards.
CAGTGAAAGGAACACAATTACACTAAATAACAGACAAACTTTCACCCCCCTGAATGAATGCGTCACTATGCACCTCCTGTTTAGTAAGTTCCCAAAAAACACAAAAAAGTTCAAAAAGCATTAAAAAAAGCCGAAAAAAATTTTTCGGCTTTCAAGAAAATAGACGGGTAGAAATAACAATATCATTACTCTTTACAAAAGAGAGCCGCGAAAGCGAGCATTTCCGAAAGAAAACCATGGCTCCGTTCCCCTGAATAATGACGCTAAACGTTAGAAAATTATTTTCTCCCCCTTTTCAAAAATCGTTCTATCAGACTTTAAGGCTATTTTCAAGGAGTTTTTATTTTAATTAATTTAAACCAATTATAATACATTGAACCCCGCTTAGCTTTATGGTATGAATTTGTATAGTTGGATTAAATATTAAAATCATCCACGCGAAGGATTTTTTTGAACTTTTTTGCTTATTTCTTTACTTACTAATTGAAATGAAAAAAGCAAAATTCAAATTCTGCCGATCATCCAAAAAGACATCCAGGGTGGAAACCTCGCGAATTTATAGTATTATTTTCTTAATTCTCTTTTTGCTTATCCCAGGATATTGTTTCGCCGCAAGCCTGCAAATGAAAATGTCGGATTCACCAGAGAAAGCCCAAGTTATTCAAAGGAATAACCTGCGGCCAATCCTCGTTACGGTTCCGGATATAACTAACCTGACTCTTCAAAAGGCTTCCCTGAGATTGAGAAACCTCGGGCTACTGGTCAAGGTTACCTCCCACGTCTTTCACCCGTCAGTAGAAAATAATCATGTTATTTCACAAAATCCCTTACCCAAGACCACTGTCCTTCCAAAATCCACCATTACGGTATCGCTCTCCAGGGGTCCGGCCCCCATGCCTGATCTTACAGGGGAGAACTTACGAGAAGCCATAGAGATTCTAAAGGGGAAAACCAGGTATAATCACGTCGATTACAGCCCTTATCATCTCACGGTAAAAAAGAAATACGTCTTATCCAGTCATACCAGAGACATAATCCTCAGGCAAATACCCAATTCAGGTCAACCCTTAAAACCTGAAGAAACCGTCATTTTATACGTATCAAAAGGAATCGCTAACAAAAGAACAGGTCTCGTGGCCACCCCCAAGCCACAAACGGCTTCTATCAAACACACGAAACCCAATGCCACCATCACACAATACCCAATTCGAACAAACACTCCGCAAAAAACCGTCCTACCCGCTCCGGAATTACATCGAATCAGGTTGTGCCAAACAAGAATCCATCAAGGGGAATCATTAAAATTAAGCATAAAAGAGAAAAAATCTATAAAATACAACACCTTTTATATTGGGAGGAAAAAGGTTTCCCCAAAAACTACCAGACATTCGAATGACATCCTCCTCCCCACAGAGGGGCTGTCCCCAGGGGAATATCCTGTCCTGGTTCACCATGGTCGCAACTGGGAAAAAATCGGAACGATCCGTATCCTAAAAACCGCACATACAGAGACCCGCATGTTAAGTCCCCTTAAAACACAAAAATCTCCGGCAATAGCCACACGTTCTCACGTAGCATCGTTCCATCCTAAGCCGAACACACAAATCAGAAAAACAAAACCTCCAAAGCCAGCTGAAATAAGTAAAACCTCTAAAAAGAGGCTCTCAACAAGCCAAGAAACAAAATCTTCTCAACATCAATCGGAAAAGAAGATTAAATCTTTCGTGCTCAGTGTCGATGCCGAAAAGTACCCGCAACTGAAAAAGATTCTCGTCAAAAATTCCACCTGGATAAAAATAGAAAAAAAACAGTTCATTAAATCTCTCAATCAGGTTCTCATTGCCGTTAAGACCACTGATCCAGGGAAAGTCAAGCGCCTCGCGAAGGGTTTAACCACGAAAAAATTCATCAGGGCCTTCCAGCCAAACCATACCTATCGAACCTATGGAAGCCCCACCGACCCTTACATAAGCCGACAATTTGGATGCCTCCCCGCCGAAAAGCTGAGGGATATTCAGAAAATTTGTGACGGTAAGAACGTGCGTATCGCACTGCTCGACACGGGAGTTGATACGCGGCATGAAGATCTTAATGCGAAACGCATCATCCCAGTAGATTTCACAAACGAAGGATGGGGAAGATATTACACGGATATTCACGGAACCGCCCTCTGCGGGATTCTTTCAGCCATTCCCGGGAATGGCAGAGGGATTGCGGGGCTGGCTCCAGGGGCAGAAATTTTCGCCATCAAGGTTTGTCGCAGCATCAAACCCGGGGCTATTGAGGCAATTACCGATACCTTCACCCTTGCCTCCGGATTGGATTATGTCATCCAGAAACGAATCAAGCTTGTCAACATCAGCATCGGGGGGCCCAAAGACCCCCTCATCGAAAGGCTAATCGGCAAGGCACGTATTCGGGGAACGGTTTTTGTGGCGGCGGTTGGAAACGGCGGCCCCCGCGCTCCGCCTTCTTACCCTGCCGCCTACCCCGGGGTCATCGGGGTTACGGCAGTCGACCAGAACTTCAGGCTATACAGCAGGGCCCCATGGGGACCTTTTGTTGATGTTTCGGCACCAGGGGTTGACGTTTTCTCATTGAAACCCGGGAACCGGTATAATTTTTACACGGGAACTTCCTTCGCCACGGCCTACGTGACGGGTATCCTTGCCCTTCAATATTCCTGTACCAATACCCATTTGAACGAAAACAGCTGGCATTCCTTCCTTGAAAAGGTTGCATTTAAACCTCTAACCTTTTCTCCGGAAAGATTCGGCCTGGGGATTCTCATTCTCTCGAAAATACCTAAAAGTATTTTCACGCAAATGAACTTTTCCGGCAAAAACATTACTAACTAAGTAAAGGAACAAGATTGAATCAGGAAAAAAGAGACGAACAAAAGCTGATTCAAGCTGTTGCCAACAAAAACAAGGAGGCATTGAAGGAATTGTTCCAGATTTATCACAAACGCGTTTTTCGATATGCCTTTAAAATGATGGGGGACTACGAAAACGCCAATGACATTACCAGTGAAGTCTTTGTCACTATCTGGGAAAAGGCCGCGGGTTTCAAGGGACATTCCTCGCTGTCAACATGGATCTTCGGAATCACTCGAAATAAGATTTTGATCTTCTTTACCAAGCGACGACATCATGTAGAACTGGAGGACGCAAACTGCGCTCATGATTCGAGGGAAATGATACATAAGCATCAGGATTTGCAGTTGGCCCTGAATACCTTGTCAGAGGAACATCGAGAGGCACTGGAGATGATTTTCTTCCTCGGCCTCAGTTATGATGAAGCGGCCCAGGTTCTTGGTTGTCCGGTTGGAACCGTGAAATCCCGCATCTTCCACGCGAAGAAATTGATAGGAAAGTTTCTTTCTGCAAATTCGAACCATTCTATGGCAACACAATAGGGACCCAGGAGAAAAAACATGAACAACCTATCCGAAAAATCAAAAAAGACTGGATGCCCGGAAGATATCCTGTCATATCTCCCCTTGATCGCTAACGGAACCTGTCCGCCTGAAATTCAGGAAAAGTTAAAAGACATCATCGATGCGAATCCAGACTGTGCAAGGGAATTGGAAGAATTCAGGACCCTTTCCTCAGCCATCGAGGAAGACGCGGAACAGATTCCCGTCCCGAGCGAGGCTATCCTGGATAATGTCCTGCACCGCATCGAAACGCAAGAACTACGCGAAATTTCACCGGCGAAAGTTACCTGGTTTTCAAGGCTCAGCCGGAACATTGCCGAGTGGTTTACCGTGCCCCGCCTTCAGGGAGCCATGGCTGTCGCAATTGTTCTTATCCTCGTCCAAACCGGAATTATTATCCATCAGTCACGAAAAACGGCTCCTTACCACACCCTGGCTGGAACAACAGAGCTCGCTCCCGGCAGAATTGCCCTGAAAATCATTTTTACGCCCCAAGCAAGTCTCGAAGAGATTACGACCTTCCTGCAGGCAACAAGGGGACAGATTATCGCGGGTCCCGGTCCCGGCGGGGTTTTTACCATCTCCATCCCCAAACCTGATGACCCGGAAACCTTTATAAAAGACCTTAAGAGCCATAAGAATCTTATTCGGTTTGCGGAAATCAGAAACTGAGCAAACAGAATCGTCAGATAAGTCTTTCTAGTTTTCTAATTTTGGAAAAGGGGGCACTCGTAAAAAAATCGCGAAACACGTTCTGGCTTTTTTTGCAGGTAACGGCATTTATCCTGTTCTCCTCGTATACGGCTTGCATCGCAAGTGCTGATATACAGGAAACGGCCTATTCCTCACTGACGCTTAATCCCCCTACCGAATCCGTTCTGTCGATACAAGGGCTTGAAAGGCATTATACCGTTCGGGGGAATGCGGTTTTTACTCAAGGCAATGATGAAGACGCTCAACCGAATATCTATTTCACGTATCAAAGTACATGTGTGTTTGATCCCCAGACCATGGAGGCAAAAGAATCCACCAGTTTTCAGGCAGGGACAGGTAAAAATTATACCCTTACCACAAGAATGAAATGCTCGTCTGATCCCGGGATAAATCAACATACCACCTGCACAATCCTTTCCATAACCGGGACGCTGCTGAAAGAAATACCAAGCGACAGTATCAAATCCAATCTTCCCTTTTACGGTAAGGTCTTAAGTGCCGACCCAAAACAGTCATTTATGAGTCAGGTCATTGAACAGGCCAAGTCTCTGAAGGTTCTGGCTCCCGTAAAAAGCCATTACTATTCTTACGGGCAAGAGGTACTGGTCTCGGTCCGGCAAGACATTCCGGCCGACATTGCCGGAGCCGCTTTGGAACGGGGAACCCAGGCCATGGTAAGGCTGGCCAATATTGACGATCCCAAAAACCAAATAAACCTGTAGTTGGGATAAAGACGGGAGGCAAGTGTTTATCTGAAAAAGGACATATCCCTGGAAAAGGACACACGGCGAAAAAAATTTCTCGGTACCACACTGAAAATCGTGGGTTCGCTGGGGAGCTCTTTACTCCTTATCCTCTCCTTCCCGAATTTCAACCAGGGGTGGCTTGTCTGGGGGGCCTTGATTCCATTGATCGGCGTCTGCCTTTATTCGCGCCCTGTCATGGCCTTTGCCCTGGGATTGTTATTCGGCGCGACAGCCCTGTTGGGAATCTTTTACTGGATCTTCGAAGTCCCCGGCTTCCAATTTTACCACGCCATCCCCCTCGCGATATTTTACGGCCTTTTCCCCGCCGCCTGGTGCATGGGAGTCTCACTTTTAAAAAGGAAGAAATGGATGCTTTTCCTGCTGGCCCCTGTTTTATGGGTGGCACTGGACGCCCTGAAGGGGCACGCGGGATTTCTGGCTTTTCCCTGGGTTACCCTCGCCCAGAGTCAGCACGCTACCCCCGTTGTCCTTCAGATGATCGTGCTGACCGGGGAATACGGATTGACCTTCCTGATCGTCCTTGTAAATGTCGCCCTGGCTGAAGCGCTTGTTCAACATACCTATAAGCAGCTTGCCGTTGCTCTGTTTCTTTTTGGATGCTGTTTCTTATGGGGCGCCTACCGCCTGCACCAGCCCTTTCGGGGCTCCCGGGTGAGGATTGCCGTCGTCCAACCCGCCATTCTGCTCAGCGAGAGGGAGACTCCTGACGGGCGCGCCGCCGCGCGCGGACGTCTGGAAAACCTGACAAGAAAAGCGGCCATCTATCATCCGGCTCTCGTGGTATGGCCGGAAACGGCCGTCCGAGACCTGAAAAGACACCCGGGGCTGATAAAATGGTGTCAGAAAATTGCCCGGGAAAACCATACATCGCTCCTGATTGGTGCCTCAGAATTTTTCAAATTCAAAAAAGACGGCAACGGGCGATACCAGACCAGGCTGGAAAAACGGTCTTATAACGCCGCCTATTTTTTCAGCTCCAAAGGGAAGATTCTCCCACCCTATTACAAGCGCCTCCTTTTACCCTTCGGGGAATACCTGCCTCTAAGCTCCGTCATCACCTGGCCGCGCTGGCTTATTCCCCCAATGATTCAGTCGCTTCCCGGAAAACACTATCGCTACATGCGCCTGCCAAACGGGGTCACTGTCACCCCCATCATCTGCTGGGAAAACCTCTTTCCGGGATTTGTAAAACGGGCCGTTTGCGGCAAGGCCCAAATCGTGGTGCACCTGGTCAACGACAACTGGTTTGGGAAAACCTCCGCCCCGGAGCTGCATAACATGGCTTCTGTTTTGAGGGCCGTGGAAAACCGGATCTCGGTCGTCATTGCCTCCAATACCGGACCCTCCGAAATCATTGGGCCGTCCGGAAGGATTCTGAAGAAATTTCCCCATCTCTTTCAACCGGGGTTTATTGTTACCGATGTCCCTGCCCCAGTTAAAATACATGAAAAACCTTCTAACCCCGGGGATACTTCGGGCCTATCGACCGAGTAAGGTGAAGGCTCTAAACCTCTTATAATGGACAACCTCACAAACTTCTGGCATATTGGAAAAAGAAGTCACATGGCCGCTATTTACAACGAAAATCAAGCCTGAAAGAAAGGAAGCAACGTAGAAGGGATGTTCTGAATGGAAATAGAGGAATTGAAACAGCGCGTATCGGAAATTCAGTGGTTCCATACTATCGACCTCGGGCATGGAATTATAACTCCGGGCATCGACAATACGCCGGAAAAGCTCAAAAAAATCTCCCTGCCAGAAGACCTTACCGGAAAAACAGTTCTGGATATCGGCGCCTGGGATGGCTTTTTCGCTTTTGAGGCTGAACGCCGAGGGGCCAAAAAGGTCCTGGCGGTGGATTCCTTCTGCTGGAACGGTCCTGGATGGGGAACCAAAGCGGGCTTCGAACTGGCTCGCGAGGCCCTGGGCTCCAAAGTCCGAGATATGGAAATAGATGTGATGGATCTTTCACCAGAAACCGTGGGAACATTCGACATCACCCTCTTCCTCGGCGTTCTATATCATATGAAATATCCCCTTCTCGCCCTGGAGAGGGTAGCCAGTGTCACGAACGAGCAACTGATTCTCGAAACCGAGGTCGATCTCCTGGGGGTCACCCAGCCTGCCGTAGCCTTCTACGCGGGGTCGGAGTTGAACAAGGATCCCACCAACTGGTGGGCACCCAACCCAAAGGCCGTGTGTCATCTTCTCAAGGCTGCAGGTTTTAAGCGCGTTGAAATCGTTTCCGGACCAGCCCCCTTTCTGAAACGATTTTTCCGAACCTTAAAAAATTCCATGAACAAGGGAGATTCGTTTTTCAAGAACTACCAGAGAGACCGTGTGGCCGTTCACGCGTGGAAAACATGATCAAGGAGCGGCCGATAAATTCCAATCGCCTTTAAATATATGCAAATAGGTGGAATTGACAAATGTAAAAAACAGTGTTATAAAGTAAATAGAACGTTAACACAGGACATTCGCGCGATGAATGGTCCGTCCTTAAAATCTGTTATTCATTTTCATTTTACAATAGCCCCTCCCATACGTGGTGCAACACTCCTTCCTTTTAAATTTCCATTCATGTCCCCACTCTTTTCATTTTCTCTCAGATCTCCTTTCTCTGCTTTGGCTTAAGAACAAGGGTTTTTGAAAATCTAATCTGCTTTAGACTGGAGCGAAACTTTTCGCTTTAAGGGAACTGTGTGTCCTAATCAAAAACGCTATAGCTGAAAAATATTTTATCAAAATTGAACTTTTTAGGCATATGGCAATACTTACAAAATAGGAAGAACAAAAACCTAACCTTTCATACAGGAGGGAAATAACCATGAAAGGGAAATCTTACATCGGCCGGGCGTTTGTCATCCTTACCATTTTTGCCGCCCTTGCTTTTGCCACTAACGCCATC
>CAZPTH010000060.1:8336-11449 GCA_964589315.1 uncultured Thermodesulfobacteriota bacterium | reverse complement strand
GAACATTGAACCTTCCATTCATTCCCCGGTCTTCAGTCTCTCTTTCAACTGTCGGATCTCCTCTTCCAGTTCCTCAATTCGCTGAATCTGGTGAGGACGAATGGTATGGGCCGGGACACTCGCTTCAAAATCCCTCAGCAGTTCTTCCTTTTCTTCAAGCTCCTTTTGCAGCTTTTCTCGATCGGAAGATGGTGTATTCATAGCCACTCCTCGCGTCTTTTACCGATAAAAAGTTCTTTTCCATCAGGTTGTTGACCTCATCCGGGGTGCCCATCGTGAGGGCCTCTTCCACGAGTTCCTCTGCCTCCTCCTTTGTGACGGAGCGCAGAACACGCTTGACCTCCGGGATGGAAAGGGATTTCATGCTCAGGTCCTGAATCCCGCATCCCAGAAGCAACACGGAATAGATGGGATCCCCCGCGATCTCCCCGCACACGGAGCAGGGTTTTCCCGCCTCGTTACTGATATCCGCTACCCGTTTAATCAGCCAGAGGATGGCCGGATTATAGGGACGGTAGAAAGCTGCTACTTTCTCGTTGTCGCGATCCACGGCCAGGGTGTACTGGACCAGGTCGTTGGTGCCGATACTGAAGAAATCGGTTTCCTTAATGAGCTTGTCTGCCAGGATCGCGGCGGACGGAACTTCGATCATGACCCCCGTTTTGATATCTACATCATAAGGGATTCCCCGGAGCATCAGTTCATGCTTGACCTCCGCGAAGATCTCGTTAACCGCGCGGAGTTCCTCCAGACTCGATATCATGGGATACAAGATACGGACCTTGCCGTAGGCGCTGGCCCGTAGCAGGGCCCGCAACTGGACCTTGAAAACATCTACTTCTTCAAGGGAAATCCGTATGGACCGCCATCCAAGGAAGGGATTAACCTCCCGCTTAATTTTCTGAAAGGGGAGAAACTTGTCGCCTCCCAGGTCCAGGGTCCGAATGGTGGCTTCCTTCCCCTTGAGGGCCTCTGCCACCGTGCGATAAATCCGGAACTGCTCCTCTTCGGTCAGGAGTCGTTCGCTCAACAGGAAGGGAAGCTCTGTCCGGAAGAGTCCTACGCCTTCCGCCCCGTATTTGATGGCCACACCCACGTCCGGCGCCTTGACAATATTGGAAAAGAGCCGAAAAGGAACTTTATCCCTTGTGACCGAAGGCAGTTTTGATATCTTCTCCAGTTCCTTCCGGTAGGCGGCGTAATCCTCCTGGATCTTCTTGTATTCTTTGACCACGGAGGGTTTGGGGTTGATGAAAACCAGGCCCAGGTTTCCATCCACAATAATCCTGTCGTTGGTCCGGACGCGCCGCAGGATATTCTCAACCCCGACCACGGTGGGCACCCCCATGGACCGCGCCAGGATGGCAGCATGGGAGGTTTCACCCCCGACTTCCGTAACCATGCCCTTGATCTTCTTGGGGTCGAAATGGATGGTATCCGAGGGTGTCAGCTCATGGGCAAAGACAACCCCCCGTTTATTGAAAAGGACCTTTCGGGTATCCAGCTGAAGAAGGCGGTGGATGACGCGCTTGCCGATATCCTCGATATCCTTTCCCCGCTCCCGGAGATAGTCGTCCTCGATGGTCTTAAACTTTTCCATAAAGGCCCGGATGCCACGCAGAATGATGAATTCTGCGTTGAGTTTTTCGTCTTTCACCATCCTGGGGACATCTTCCTGAAAGAAGGGGTCGTCCACAATCATCAAATGGCTCTTGATGATCTCGGCCTCTTCATCGCCAATATCTCTCCGGATCCTATCCTCACTTTCCTCCAACTGCCGCTTGACTTCCTCGAGGGCCTCCCGGTATCGGACGATTTCCTGATCGACCTCCTTGTCCTTGAGGCGATAGGGAATAATCTCGGCCAGCTCGCTGATATAAATATCGGCCTTACCAATTGCGATTCCTTCCGCGACGGGAAGGCCTTTATACATATTCTCGGAAACGCTTGCCTTTCTTTCCTCTTTTTTCAAGCGATACGGTGCCATGATTACCTCAGAGTCTCGTCAGGATTTCCGGGCCATTGTCCGTGATAACAATGGTATGTTCAAAATGGGCGGAGCGCTTCCCATCCGCCGTAACAACGGTCCATCCATCCTTTAATACCTTGACCTGCCATGTCCCCTCATTCACCATGGGTTCGATGGCGATGGCCATCCCCTTCTCCAGCTTGGGTCCCTGGTTTGGGGGACCGTAATTGGGAACCTGCGGGTCTTCGTGAAGTTCTCTTCCGATGCCGTGTCCCACAAAATCCCTCACCACGGAGAACCCGGCGGCCTCCACATGCTCCTGGACGGCATGGGAGATATCGTAGAGTCGATTTCCTACCACAGCCTGAGAGATCCCCCTAAACAGGGAAGCCTCCGTAACCTCCATAAGCCTTCTTGCCTCGGCGTCGATTTTGCCCACGGCAAAGGTCTTGGCCGCGTCCCCATAGAAGCCATCCATTACGACTCCCAGATCGATCCCGATAATGTCGCCTTCTTTCAGGCGCCTGCCCCCGGGAATGCCATGGACGACCTCCTCGTTGATGGAGGCGCAGATGGTGGCGGGGAATCCATGGTAACCCTTGAAGGCGGGCCTTCCGCCCCGCTTCAGGATAAATTCTTCCGCCTTTGTGTCAAGTTCCTTTGTCGTTACACCGGGCCGTACCCGCTCCCCCAGGTAATCGAGAAGTTCCGCCACAACACGATTGGGTTTCCGCATGCGGGCGATTTCATCGTCCGATTTGATGATGATCATTTTAGGTCCTCAAGCGCAACAACTATAGCTTTTCTATCTTCTCGACCGCGCTTTCAAAATGGGGGGTGCATGCCTCAAAGAGCGACACGACCTGTTTTAATTCTTCCGCGATTTCGTTCAGCCCCGCCTCTTCACACAGGGCTACCCATTTTTTGTGCTCTACCACGTGCTCCAGATTGTGCTCCAGCAGGTGGGGCAACAAATGTTTCAATTTTTGAATGTTGTCTCCCATTATGATCCCTCGCTTACCTTTTTTAACACGGCATAGTGTTTCATGAAATCCAGGTCCTTGATCTCATAGCCATCCAGTTCCTTTTCATCCCCAAGAATATCCATGACCATGATCTTTCCATCCCTGATCGTGACATGGGC
>CAZPTH010000060.1:0-8236 GCA_964589315.1 uncultured Thermodesulfobacteriota bacterium | reverse complement strand
TGAACATTGAACTTCCTCTTTCCTCAGCACTCAGTCCTCAGTCCTTTGTTTATGCCTTCAGCCTCATTTATAGGCGATTCCCTTCTTTTCTTCAACAAACTGCTGAGCGGCAAAGGCGGCCGTGGCCCCTTCCCCGCACGCCGTAACCACCTGCCGGAGAATCTTTTTTCTCACGTCCCCGCAGGCGAAAACCCCCTTCCGGGAGGTTTCCATCTGGTCGTTGGTCAGGACGTATCCCCGTTCGTCCATATCAATCTTTCCCTTGAGAAACTGACTGTTGGGGACATTTCCCACATAGATAAATACCCCTTTACAGGCCAGTTCCCGTGTTTCACCTGTTTTGAGGTTTTTCAAGCGGACCCCCTCGACATCCTGATCACCCAGGATTTCTTCCACAACGGTATCCCAGATAAAGTCTATCTTTTCGTTTTTAAAGGCCCGCTCCTGAATGGCCTTGGCCGCCCGCAGGCGGTCTCGGCGGTGAACGATATAGACCTTCTTTGCAAACTTCGTCAGGAACATGCCTTCTTCCACCGCGGCATCTCCGCCTCCCACGACAACCAGTTCCTCATTTCTGAAAAAGGCACCGTCGCAGGTGGCGCAGTAAGAAACGCCCTTTCCGCGCAGTTTTTCTTCTCCCGGGACGCCAAGCTGGGCTACCGTGGCACCCGAGGAAATAATCACGGAGTGAGCCGTATACTTTCCCTCTTGTCCAACGACCTCGAAACCGTCTTCCAGGAATTCCAGCCCCACCACCTCGTCCGTCTTTATTTCCAGACCGAAACGGGTCGCCTGATCCTTCATGGACATCATCAACTGGGGGCCTGAAACCCCCTCGACAAACCCGGGGTAGTTATCAATCCAGTAAGTTGTCGCTGCCTGCCCACCAGGGAGAAGCTTTTCAAGCAACAGGGTTTTCATGTCACCACGCGCGGCATAGAGACCCGCCGTCAATCCACCAGGGCCCCCTCCGATAATCACAATATCATAATCCATTCTCAAGCCTCCTCATTCACAGAAATTTCACTCCATAGGAAAATATAAGTTTGAATATACAAACAATCAAGGTATATTTGTCCCGATTCTAAAATTTGTTCGCATCTTACTCCGTTTCAGTCTGCTGAATCCGTCAGACCTAAAAGGCGGCGGGCGTTTTCCCGGCAAATCAGCCGGGCCTTATCATCATCGAGGGTCTCCGCGATCTGTTTCAGGTAACGATTGGGCCGTATCAGGGGGAAGTCGGTTCCGAGCAGAATCCGGTCGAACCCGATAATCCGTCCGGACACGTCGAAAATCTCCGGCTGATAGAGAAAGGGCGAGGCGGCCGTGTCGTAAAAGACATTCTTAAACAGGGCCTTCAGTTCCTTCATCAGTTCAAAAAAGAGGATCCCTCCACCCCAGTGGGCCAGGATGATGGTGTTATCAGGAAAATTCCTCACCAGGAGCTCAATCTCCGTGAGGTTCTTCATGCTTTTGCCGGGATAGAGATGTCCCACCGGCTCGTTGGTGTGAATCAGGAAGGGCAGATCCGCTTCCCTCAGGATCTCCATGATGGGTTCAAGATGTGAAATAATCTCTTCATCAATGGAACGATCGTAAAAGGCGATTTCTCCGACCCCTTTTGCCCCTCTGTCGACACACCGTTTCGTTTCCTCCGCCGCGCCCGGCGCGAGCGGATTGAGGCAGGCAAAAGGAATCAGTCGTTCCTGATACTTAGAAGCCGCGTCCAGAATATAATCATTGTGCTCCCTGTTAATCCCCTGGTCGTCCCAGGGAAACCCGAACACAACCGAGGACGCCACCGCATCCTCATCCATTGCCTGGATCATCTCCTCGGCGTTGACCATACGGGCCTTTTCGTCGCCGTAGATTTCACCAAAGACCTTATCCCTTTTTACATAGTCCCACCGGTTCGTCTGGACCCAGTCCGGAAAGAGATGGGTATGGACATCCACCATCCAGGGGGTGGTCACGACATCTTTCCTTTTGTAAAACCGTACTTTCCCAGTTTTTCCCCCAGGGCATGGTAATTGTGAATGCCCGGGCAGTAGGCAATGGGTTTGAATTTAGAAAGATCGATCTTCCCCTTTTCGTCCAGGATGGCCTCGTCCCAGTGGACGGTCAGGATCTCCCCGATAAACCAGGTATGGCTTCCCAGCTCGAGGGACTGCACCACGCGGCATTCCAGGTTGATGGGGCACTCCCGGATCAGGGGAGGCGTTATCTTCGAGGCCTTTCCGGGCGTCAAACCCGTGAGGGCAAACTTGTCTGTCGTTTTCCCAGACACGACCCCACAGACATCCACCGCCCGGATGATTCCCTCGTGGGGGATATTGACACAGAACTCACCTGTTTCCCTGAGGGCCGGGGTGCTGTGGCGCTCGGGCCGCACCCCGATTCCCACCATGGGGGGATCGGAATTTACAACCCCCACCCACGCCAGCGTGATGATGTTGGGGGATTTTCCCGGCATCTGTGTTGTTACCAGAACAACCGGGGTTGGAATCAGGTCTGTAGAGATTCTCACTTCCCTTTTCATTTCAATCCTCCCCTATTCCTCTTCAAACATGGAGACATCGCCTTTACCCTTTCGGAGCACGACCGGGGCGGGACCGGTCAAGTCGATGACGGAAGAGTGTTCCGCTGCGATGATGCCGCCGTCAACGATATACGTTAGCTGATGTCCATAGCTTTCCCTGATCAGCTCCGGGTCATCAAAGAGCTGATCCTGGTTGTGCGTGATGCTGGTATTGATAACGGGATGTCCCAGGCCTTTCACGATTTCGAAGCAGATCCGGTTGTCCGGCACCCGGATCCCCACCGTTTTCTGCTTGGTCTGGACAATTTTCGGGACAAGCTTCGTGGCCTGGAGGATAAAGGTATAGGGCCCCGGCAGGAGGCGTTTCATGATTTTGTAGGCGTAGTCCTGGACATACGCGTACTGGCTGATATCACTCAGGTCGGAACAGATAAAACTCAGGGGTTTGTTCCTCTGCTTCCCCTTGATCTGGTAAACCTTTTCAATCGCCCCCTTGTTGAACAGGTCACATCCGATTCCGTACACGGTGTCCGTCGGATAGGCAATCACGCCACCGTTGTTCAGGGCTTCAACGACCTTGTTAATAAGTCTTCCCTGGGGATTTTCAGGATTGATCTTCAAAATCTGCATCGGCAACTCCTTTTGTTTTTTTGATTCTAAACCGATTTACTCAAGATCGGTAATCGGCGTTGATTTTCACATAATCCACGGAGAGATCTGAGGTGACAAGCCGGTATACGGCGTTCCCCCGGCCCAGGTCGATCCGGACCGTGTAAGCGCGCTTTTTCATGGTCTCTGCGACCTTCCTTTCAGCCTCAATTCCCGTCCACTGGCCATCCGCGACCAGCAGGGTGTCTTCAAACGCAATCCGTATCTTTCCGGGATCGATCTCTGCCCCGGAATATCCGATGGCCGCCATGATTCGCCCCCAGTTTGGATCTTCACCGTAAAAGGCCGTCTTGACCAGGGGGGAATTCCCCACACTTTCAGACACTCGCCGGGCGTCTTCTATTGTCTGGGCGCCTTTCACCTCGAGGGTTACCACCTTGTTTACACCCTCCCCGTTGTCCACGATCTTCCAAGCCAGGGATTTCATCATGGCATTCAACTTTTCCGAAACGGCCCCGGCGACACCTTCCCTTTTTTTTGGATCTTCCGGCGGAGTCCCATTGTCCAGGACCAGGACCGTGTCATTGGTGCTCTGATCCCCATCCACGGTAATACAGTTGAAGCTCCCTGCCACAGCCTGTTTTGTTATCGCCCCAAGTTGGGGAGTGGGCAGTCCCGCGTTCAGGAAGAAGAAACCCAGCATGGTCGCCATGTCCGGCCGGATCATCCCGGCGCCCTTGGCAACGCCACCGATTTTTACCCTGGGATATCCCGGCGCGTCTTCCAGCTCCCATTTGGGATAACGATCCGTGGTCATGATGGCACGGGCCACATCTTCCAGGGTGGCCTGTCCGGCCCGTTCAACAAGCCCCGGCAGGGCCGCCATCATCTTGTCCATCGGCAACGGCTGGCCGATAACCCCCGTGGAGGCCATGAGGACCTGTTCTTCAGGCACCCCAAGAAGACGGGCCGTCTCCCGGCAAAGCATCAGGGCATCTTCCATCCCCCGCTCTCCGTTACAGGCGTTGGCATTCCCACTGTTGACAAGGATCGCGGAAATGGGTGCGCCATCTCTCAGGCGCTTCATTCCAAGGAGAACCGGCGCAGCCTTGACCCGATTGGTCGTAAAGGTTCCTGACCACCGTGCCGGTGGATCCGATACCATCAGGGCCATATCCGCCCGTTCCGTTCCCCTGATCCCCGCGCAGGTGATGGAAAATGTAAACCCCGGAATCTCTAAGCCCATGGCCTACAACCCCCGTCCGCAGCACTTTTTGTATTTCTTCCCGCTCCCGCAGGGACAGGGATCGTTCCGTCCAATCTTCTTGCCCGCGCGACGGTAAGTCACGGGTTTATCGCCTCCCCCTGAGGCCTCCGGAGGTGGCGCGAATTGCCCGGCCTGTGCCTGGGGTGCGGGCCGCTGCATCATCTGGCCCCTCCCAAGGCTGATGGCACTCTCGTCCGCCATGGGGAGATAAGTCAGGTCTTCCACGACCTCCTCCCGTTCTATCTCCACGGCGAAGAGCTTTTCAACGGCGTCCTGCTTGATTCGGAAAATCATGTCTTCAAACATATCGAAGGCGTCACGCTGATAGACCCTCAGGGGGTCCTGCTGCCCGTAGCCTTGCAGTCCAATCCCTTCCCTCAACTGATCGATGGCAAGGAGGTGATCCTTCCAGTTCATGTCGATAGACTGGAGGAGAATCATTTTTTCAAGGAACCGCATGATCTCGTCGCCATACTCTCCCTCTTTCGAGGCGTAAAACTTCTCGACCTCTTCCTCGACCCGCTCCTGCAACATCTCCATCGAGGCCTCTTCCTTCTCCTCGTCCGTAAGATCAAGCCGGATGTGAAACTGCTTAAAGAGGACGTCCTGAATCCCCTTCCAGTTCCACTCCTCGGGATACTTCTTTTCCTCGATGAAAGGAGCGAGAATCTCCGGGATGATCTCGGCAGCCATGTCCATGATTTCCTCGCGGAGATTTTCCGAGGTGAGAACCTCTTTTCGCCAGCCGTAGATAACCTCGCGCTGTTTGTTCATCACATCGTCGTATTCGAGGAGTTGCTTCCGTATCTCAAAGTTCTGGGCCTCAACCCGCTTCTGCGCGTTTTCGATGGCCTTGGTAATAAACTTGTGCTCAATGGGTTCCCCCTCCTCGATCCCCAGTTTGTCCATGACACTGGAAATACGCTCCGAACCGAAGATCCTGAGCAGATCATCTTCGAGCGAGAGGTAAAACCGTGAGGACCCGGGATCTCCCTGGCGACCGGACCGCCCGCGCAACTGGTTGTCGATACGCCGGCTCTCATGCCGTTCGGTACCGAGGATATGGAGGCCCCCGATGGAAATTACCTCCTCGTGTTCCTTTTGGGTCAGCTTCTTCGCCTCTTCGTAGATCTTCTCTTTCTCCGCCTCGCTCATGTCGGGCTTGATCTTCTTCTCGGCGATCATCTTGTAATTCCCGCCCAGAACGATGTCGGTCCCGCGGCCCGCCATGTTGGTTGAGATGGTCACGGCCTTTTTCCGACCCGCCTGCGCCACGATTTCCGCCTCGCGTTCGTGATGCTTCGCGTTCAGGACATTATGGGGAATCCCCCGCTTCTTGAGCATGGAGCTGAGCTTTTCCGACTTTTCAATGGAGATGGTTCCCACGAGGACCGGCTGGCCCCGCTTGTAACAATCCACGATCTCTTCCACGACGGCCTTGAACTTTTCCTTCTCCGTCTTGTAGATGACGTCCTGAAAATCCTTCCGGATCATGGGTCTGTTGGTGGGAATAACAACCACATCCAGGTCGTAAATCTTCTTGAACTCCACCGCCTCGGTGTCTGCCGTTCCCGTCATACCCGACAGCTTGTTATACATGCGGAAATAGTTCTGAAAGGAGATGGTTGCCAGGGTCTGGTTCTCGTTTTCGATCTTCACCTTCTCTTTGGCTTCCAGGGCCTGATGCAACCCGTCGCTGTAACGGCGACCCGGCATGAGGCGTCCGGTAAACTCGTCCACGATAATGACTTCCCCGTTCTTGACGACGTAATCCACGTCCCGCTTGAAGAGGGTATGGGCCTTGAGGGCCTGGTTCACGTGGTGAAGGGTGTCAATGTGGCGGGGGTCGTAGAGGTTGTCAATCTTCAGCAGACGCTCCACCTTCAGGACCCCTTCTTCCGTCAGCACGGAGGAGTTCGCCTTCTCGTCGATGGTGTAGTCGATATCCTTTTTCAGGAAGGGAATGATGCGGTCGATGGTATAATATTTTTCCGTCGATTCCTCGGCGGGACCGGAAATAATAAGGGGTGTTCGCGCCTCGTCGATCAGGATACTGTCCACCTCGTCGATGATGGCGTAGTTCAGGTCCCGCTGGACGAACTCGTTGATATCGAACTTCATGTTGTCCCGAAGATAGTCGAACCCAAACTCGTTGTTGGTCCCGTAGGTGATATCCGCGCCATAGGCCTTCTTACGCTCTTCGTCCGACAATTCGTGCGTCACCACCCCCACGGTAAATCCGAGGAACCGGTAAATCGCTCCCATCCATTCAGAGTCACGCTTGGCCAGGTAGTCATTGACGGTGACCACGTGAACCCCCTTACCTGTCAGGGCATTGAGGCAGACGGGAAGCGTTGCCACGAGGGTTTTCCCTTCACCGGTCTTCATTTCCGCGATTTTCCCCTCGTGTAACACAATCCCACCGACAAGCTGTACATCGAAATGGCGTTCACCGAGAACACGCCGCGCCGTCTCCCGGACAATGGAAAAGACCTCCGGCAGAATATCATCCAGCTCTTCGCCGTTCTCCACCCGCTGACGATATTCGGCCATTTTTCCCCTCAATTCGTCATCGGACAGGGGGCGCACCTCTGCTTCCAACTGGTTGATACGTTCAACAATGGGGGAGATACGCTTGAGCTCGCGCTCATTCTTGCTCCCCACAACCTTCAAAAGTAACTTAGATAACATGATTCTTCATCACCTGCGTTTTAATGTATTTATATCTGACGTGGATAAGCTTATCCACCCTTGCGTATCTCTATTTTCCTCGAATTGATTAAAGTTTAAGGAAATCAGTTCAAAATATATCGCCTGGGGTTTACAGGCACCCCGTTTAACCGTACCTCATAGTGAAGATGGGGTCCCGTCGAACGCCCCGAATTCCCGATTTCTGCAATTTTTTCACCTCTTTTGACACGTTGGCCAGCCTTTACCAGAATTTTCGAAAGGTGGCCAAACCGGGTGGTAATCCCATGACCATGGTCAATAATGATGAGATTTCCAAGCCCGCCTTTTCTCCCCGTAAAGACCACAAGGCCATTGGCGGGGGCAATGACGGGGGTTCCCTTCCGATTCGCAATATCCAGCCCCTCGTGAAACTGCCTGTGACCCGTAAAGGGCGAAATCCTGTAACCAAACCCGGAAGTTTCAAAACCATACGCGGGCCGGATAGAAGGGGTTGAATCAAGCAGGTCTCTTCTGCTCACGAGCTTGTCGTGCAACTCCTTCAAGCTCTTCTGTTCGAACTTGGAAAGCTTTTCAAGGCGGAACAGGTCATAGTGGAGCTGACGAATCCGCTCGGATTCCTCCGGGGAAAGGTCGCTGATCAGTTCGCCTGCAGATGAGATATCCTCGGGAATCCCACCGACACCCCAGAGATTCTCTCCCTCCTGGACCGCGGGTTTCAGGTTGGCAATGACACGGATTTTCTCATCCAGCTCCCGGACCTTTGCCACCTGATTCTGGACCTGTTTGACCTTTTTCTCAAGCATCTCGACCTGGGACTTGTAGACTTCCGCCGTCTTGATAATCTTCTCACATTTCAGCTCGTGAGATGTATAATTATAAGTAATATACCCGGTAAACGCGAGAAAGGCCGGCACAAAGAGTATAAAAAACCAAACAATAAATTTTGGTATCTTAAAACGCCTGATCTTTGATTTCTTCGAATTTCCAGGAAATACAACTACTTCATAATACTTCGCCACCCTGCCTCCCTCCGCAGTTAACACCTTCTAACAAAGAGAGGGCCCCTTGTCAAGGTATATTGGACTTTGTTTTGACGTGTCAAGAGAAGGGCGTTATAATTGAAAAAAAGG
>CAZPTH010000059.1:0-11521 GCA_964589315.1 uncultured Thermodesulfobacteriota bacterium | reverse complement strand
GCGTTACCAGACATAGGACAGCCATGCCGACAGGCGGATACGCCAGCGGGCCAGGGTATTGAGCAGGGGCCGGTTGCCGGTGTAGACCACGACGTCGACCTGGCCGCCGGTTCTCAGGAGATCGGCGGGCACGTCCCCGTCGAGGCTGATCATGACCGGGAACCGCTGGGATTGCCGCAGCCACTTATCGGGCCACTGGATCACGGGAAGAGACCCTGGAGGTGCCGCCTGGCCCGGTGAGATGCCCACCCCGATGCTGCGGATTTTGCCGTTGAAAATGCGGCCCGGTGCCACGTCGAGCACGAACTCCACGGGGTTGCCGGGCGCCAGGTGCATGAGGTTGTTTTCCCGCAAGTCGGCCTGAATCCAGGTGTCCCTGGCGGAGACGAGGGCCATCAGCGGCTGCCCGGCAACGGCGAAGCTGCCCACGTCGAAGGGCAGGTTGCCGATCCAGCCGTCCGCCGGTGCGCTGATGGTCGTCTGCGAGAGGTTGTACAGCGCCAGGTCCAGGGCCGCCACGGCCGTGGCAATCAAGGGATTATGAGGGCCTTTTTCTCCGAGCTGCTGCTTGGCGCGCTCCAGCTTGGCCCGGGCCGAGATCACCTGGGCCTTGCCCTGTTCCAGGGCGCTGAAGGCCCGGTCGCGGTCGGCCTCGGAAAGGGCCCCGGGGTTCTTTCTGGAGATACGTTGCACGCGGTCGTAGTTGCGGCGGGCACGCTCCAGGCGCACCTGGGCGACCTCCAGGTGGGCGGCGGCAGATTCAACCGAGGCGGTCAGGGCGCCCACGTCCTGTCCTGCCTTGGCCAGGGCCGCCCTGGCCGACCGCACGGCCAGTTCGAAGGGCTTGCGGTCCAGCTGTACCAGGAGCTGGCCCTTTTCGACGCGCTCGTTGGGCACTATCAGGATCTCCTTCACGTAGGCCGATATCTGGGCTGCGATAGGGATGGTATAGGTCTTTACGCGGGCCTTGGCAGTGAAGGGGGTGAAGCGGTCGGCCACCATGTGCCAGGCAAAAAGCGCGGCAACCACGACGAGAACAAACAGCGTGAAAACCGTAACAGGATTGACCCCGTGTTTGCGGGGAGGTGGCTTTGGGGCCGGCTCTTCCTGCGTCTCGGCGGGTTCAGTGGCCTCTACCGGCTTGTCGGTGGCGTTTTCTTCCGAACTGTTTTCCTGTTGCGAATCTTTTGAATCACTCAACTTGTAGCAAGCTCCTCATTCCTGTTTCGGCGATTTTGGAAAATCTTATTTTTACCTTGCGTAAGATAGAAAAAAACGCGGTCCTTGAGAATGCCAAAATAAGGAGAGAATCCAGAAACAAAGGCAACACAAAAAAGTTGCCTCGATATATCTCAGCAATTTCCAGAAGCTTATCCCGGCAGCACTCATCACCGCGTAGATTTTTTCCCCTCTTCCCCCTTGAACCGGTTCCTGTCCATCCTACTATAGTAGACGATACTAATAATCAAACTTCCCATGTTAAATGTCAAGGTAGATTATCCAACACGTAGCCATTTCATTTGCACAGCCACACCTTGAAACAAAAGTAAGGGCCCGCCACTCATTTTCCCTGATCTGGCTCGTCCATCCAGGTCAACTCCATAACCTGGATGGAAAACAATCATTTCCCATGTTCTCAGATGCTACGGCCAGATATTAGAAAAAGTAGTAGGCGGCAAGGATGAAGGAATTCATTGAAGTACTGTCGTTGCCATACTCATCCTCATCCACATACTCATTATCCGCGTAGTTATATTCAGCACAGAACATGATGCTGCGAACCGGGCGCCAGAACATATTTACCGTTATATTGTACGCCTCATTGACCATGCTGCCGGGATAGTAGTCCTTGTCGTCAATCGTGTCATAACCACCATACACGCCAAACCACAACTGGTCAGTCGCCCAGTAGGTGAGGCCGACCCAACCGCCGTAACCATCAACCTCGTCAAGGCCCCCATCCGGCTTTGCCACCGTGTTGTAGCCCAACGTCAGGGAGGCGGCATTGCCAAGCGCCTGGCCATAATAAAATTTCCCCCACAGGGCCAGGTTCCCGGCTTTCTTGAAGCTATCCTTTGAGGAGATGATGGGAACATAGTAATCTAATTCCACGCCATAGGTGTCATAGTCCTCGCCACTCGCCGTCTTCACGCCATCCGTATAGATGTCATCCGGCTCGGCCATGTTGCCGTAGATGCCCTGCAGCCAGAAGCCCAGGGGTTTGCCGCCGGCATACCCCAGTGCCTTGCTCACCAAAGACAACTCGATACTGGTGTAGGGAAAGCCGAGATTTTCGGTGTTGAAATCACCATCGTCGTCATAGGTCATGATCATCAACTCGGCGCCAAAGGTATTGTCGCCGCTGGGGAACTTCTGGGCGATGTCGAATCTCAGACCACGACGGTACCCATCACCCACGATGGAATCGAAGTTTTCAACGTTCGCGGTACGGCGGACTCCAAACATGGCCCATCCCTTCCCGATTGTAATCTTGGTGTTACCTTTGTTCAGGTACATCTCACCGATCCGCATCCGTGGGACCTCGCTATGGTGATCATCGCCACCGCCGAACATATCGAATTCCATCCGACCACCGGTGGTCCAACCCGCAAAGGTGTCGCCAACCATCTTAAAGCCAAAGCGGCTCTGGCGGGCGTTCGCGACCAACCAGCCATTCTCTCCCTCGGTTGTATCTTTATGCGGGATACTTTTGTAATGCTGCTGTGATTTATCCTGCTGCTTGTCCACGTAGCCAGCCCTGAACTTTATGTAGCCGTAGAACGTGAATTTCTCTGCGGCTCCGATGGCGACTTCACCCTTGGGGACGGAAATTTTTCCAGCCTGAGCCACGCGCGGTGCGGCCACCATCGTCAAGCCAAAGATAAACGCTACGGCCGTAAACAACAAAGTAAGCTTTTTCATTCGACTCTCCTTTGATTTATGGTTAAAGTTGCAGAATAAGGTCTTCCGGCATAAGTTTTCTGTTTCCATCTCCCGGGCGTAAGCCACACGTTGTGCGGTAATCGGATTTCCCTATTTGCCTGTTGGACAAGGCATGGGCAATTTTTATATACGGTCATTTGACAGGATCCCTCATACCACAAATACGATGATCGGTCCGAGAAAGGTCAGCAACACGTTTGAAATTGTGTAGGTCACGGTATAACCCAATACGGGTGTGCTACTGTCAGAAGCATCGATGAGTTCGTTCAGTGCCGGGGTGCATGTCAGATTGCCGGTGATGGCCCCGCATAAAACAATCGGGTTCATTTTCAGCATAAAACGGCCGTAAAACAGAACAATAAGACACGGAACCAATGCCACGATAAGACCGATGAGTGGCAGGACAAGGCCGAATTGTTTGATCTGGGAAAACGCCTGAGGGCCGGCGGCCAGACCGACCGAAGCGATAAACACGGCAAGGCCAAAATCACGCAGGTACTGGGCAGTGGAAGCGGGCAGATTCCCAAAGGTCTGGTATTTGGCTCGCAGCCAGCCGAAGATCAGCCCGGAAATCAGGCAGCCCCCGCCTGTCCCAAGGGAAACAGGAAGCCCGGCCACCGACACGCTGATCAATCCCAGTAGAAAGCCAACCACCGCCCCTAAGCCAAAATAGACATAATCCACCGTCTTGGAGGGCACCAGGGAGTAGCCAACTTCTTTGGATGCCTTTTCAACCGCTTCAGCGGAGCCAACGAACCGGACCACATCGCCCCGATGCAATTCGGTGTGGGGGTACATCTCCATTTCCTGATCCAGGCGTGACAATCGGGTGGCTTGCACCCCGTAACGGTGCCTCAAATGGAGCATTTCCTTTGCCTGAGCCAGGGTCTTGCCATGCAATTGCTTGCGGGTAACAACCACATCCCGCTCTTCGTTGATAAATTCCATGGAACTGATGTCAGCGGTTTCCTCCCCGATAAGTTGACCGGCCTGCATCACCTGGTCCAGATCCCCCTGGATGGCCAGGCGGTAGCCGCTTTGCAGGGTGAGATCCGGTGTCACCTCGATACGTTTTACATGATCCACTGCCTGTTCTACCTTTATTTCGAATCGTGATTCGATATCTTTGACAGTCATTCCAACGGCTTCGCTGTTGGTCACCCGATAGACCCGGGCCGTAAGTGCTCCGAAGGCATCGAACTGTCCCGGCGCAAGCTTGGTGCCGGTGCTGCCCATCTCGCGCTCGAGTTTTTCGGCCTCAGTTTTTAACTGAATACCCATGAGGCGTGGCGCAGCCCGTCCGGCGAAAATAATCACGGTCATCATACCGAACAGGTAGGTAATGGCGTAAGTGACCCCCATGTTGGCCTCGAGCGTTTTGACCTTGTCCGCTTCCAGCCCAAGATGCTGCATAGCCTCTCCGGCTGTCCCCAGGGAGGCAGATTCGGTGGTAGCACCGGCCAGCAGGCCCGCAGCGGTTCCCTTGTCAAACCCCATTAACTTTACCACAACAAAGATCAGGCAAAACACCACAATGGCTGAAATCAGGGCCAATTGCACCTGCCTGAAGGTTTTGCGGTTCAGGCTTCTGAAAAACTGCGGGCCGCTGACATAACCCGTGGCATAGATGAACAGGGCGAACATCAAGGTTTTTACCTGCTCATTCACCGGGATGCCGAGCTGACCGATGACAACGGCGGCAAGCAAGGTTCCTGCCAAACCGCCGAGCTGAAACTTGCCAATCTTGAACTTGCCAATCCAGTAACCAGCGGCAATGGACAAAAACAGAGGAATCAGGGGCGAGTGCTGGAAAAGGGATCGCAACTGATCCATTTAGATCCTCCTATACTACTTCTTTGATGCCAGAAACTCCCTGTAATACGAATCCAACAGTTCCCGAACGGCCTGCCCGATCTTACGGTAGTCAACCTCACGCAAGTTGGCCAGGGAGACCCTCGCTGATGGATGAACCGTATCGAAGCCCTTGCCGGGAAGCAGCACCACCTGGGCCTCTTCAGCCAGATGGGCCAGAAATTCCCCGGGAGCGAGCTTTTTCAGTGCCCAATCTACAAATTCCTGCCCGTAGAGCTGTTTCCCAACGATTTCCGCGTCGATGAGGGTGTAATAGTAAACACCGTTGGGATCTAAGGGGGGATCGACACCGAGGCCTTCATAAAGGGCCTTGTAGCGTCGCCGCACGATCCGCTTGGTGGCATTCTTGTAGGCGTCTTCCTCGTCCATCAGGCAATAGAGGGAGAAAAGCACCATCTGAACCTGTTGCGGTGTGGAGAGACCGGCGGTGTGGTTCAGGGCCACAGTCCGGCTGTCCGCCACCATACGGTCGATGAACTTCAGCTCGCGGGGTTTCATGGTAATGGAGGAGTAGCGTTCCTCCAGCTCTTTCTGCTCGTCTTCAGGAAGCTCCCTGATTTTACGATCGATCACGTTATCCTCATGGAGGGCGATGACCCCAAGGCGCCATCCCGTTGCCCCAAAATACTTGGAGAAGGAGTACACGAGGATGGTGTTATGGGGGCAGATACCATAAAGAGAGGTAAAGTCGTCGGCAAAGGTTCCGTAGACATCATCCGTCAGGATAATCAGATCCTGGCGTTGGGTCTCGACGATTTCCTTTATCTTCCTCAGCACTTCATCACTGCACTTTACCGAAGGGGGGTTGCTGGGATTGACGAGGAAAAAGGCCTTGACCTCGGGATCCAGCAGTTTTTCCAGTTCACTGTCCGGGATCTGGTGTCCCTGGTTGGGGTCCGCGAAGATCTCCACTTCCACCAGTTGATAGGTATTCAGGTGCGGAATCTCGATATAGGGGGTAAAAATCGGCGCGCCCAGGGCGATCTTGTCGCCCTTCTTAATAACTTTGTTTTCCTTAAGGGAATTAAAGATATAGGCCATGGCCGCCGTTCCACCTTCCACGGCAAAGAGGTTGGTTTGACCCTGGACGGGCTGTCCCCCAACCATTTCCTGGCGCAGATAACGGCCCACGATCTTTTCGCTCAACGCCAACATCCGATCCGGGACCGGATAATTGCACGCCAGATACCCCTGAACCATCTCGTGGAGGAAATCGCCGGCGGGGAACCCGAGGTAGTCTTTCACGTAACTCACGGCGGCATTGAGGAACTGGGTTCCTTCCATCTCCCAGTTGTTCTGGATGAAGATTTCGAACCGTGCCTCGATCCCTTCGCGGTCGCTGTGGCCACCGACCCGTTCCGGCATGTAGCCGAAGTGGCGTTCGGATTCACTTAAGGCAAACAGCCCCAGTTGGGAAAACCCGTACCTGGGGGTCAGGGAAAGAAAATTCGGGTTCCCCCGGCCGGCATTGAGCATCATTTTCTCAGAGTCCCGACTTGCCAGCTTGATCAGCACATCTTTCAATTCAAAGGGACTCAGATTTGCAAACTTTGTTATATCTTTTGGATCCATTTTCTTTTACTCCTTCATGTAACGTGTCATTCGCATTAAACTCCATGGCATATTCACTGTGTTTTTCACCTCAACGAAAAGCGGGTTTCCACGAGTAGTGTCACCCCCCTTCCATCAAAGCATCAACAGGACAATCACCATGCCCCAGAGGGTCAGCAGGGTATTGCTGACGGCGTAAGGAACCGTGTAGCCCAGCATGGGGATATTACTCTGGGCCGCCTCTCCCACCATGGCAACGGACGCCGTGCTGGTTCTGGCTCCCCCGCAGCACCCCAGGTTGATGGCCGGATGAAATTTGAAGATATATTTTCCGATGTAAGGCGCAAGCAGCATTGGCACCGAGGTGGCTATCACTCCCCAGATAAGCAGGGGCACACCGTTGGCCTTGAGGCCCGCGACGAAACCCGGTCCGGCGGAAATTCCGACGATGGCGATGAAGACGTTCAACCCCACGGAGTTCATGAACCACTGGGTCGGCGCCGGCAGGCGGCCGAAGGTGGGATGTACTCCACGCAGCCAGCCCAGAACCAAGCCACCGATCAGCACGCCACCGGAGGTCGACAGGGTCAATGGAATTCCCCCTATCTTGAAAGACAACGCACCGATCAGCCCAAAGAAGGTCAGGAATAACCCAACCCAAACCATATCGGTCATCTCTGTCGGGCGGTCCGCGTAGCCGATAGCCTTTTCAAAGTTGTCGACATGAATCTTGGTGCCGACGACTTTAAGGATGTCTCCGCGGTAGACCTTGGTTTGCGCCAGGATAGGAATATCCACACTCGTGGCTCCCCTGGTAATCTTTTCCAGGTAAACCCCTCGCGTGAAATCCTCTTTTGCCAGGTCGATCAGGGTTCGTCCATCGACCTTTTTGTTCGTAATCACGATATCCAGGGACTCCACGGGGATATTCAAGAGGTCTCTGTCGGCCACCTCTTTCGCGTGTTGCTCCAGGTCAACCAAGACTTCTGTATGGCCTGAAATAGCCAGGATATCTCCGGCTTTGATGACCGTGTCTTTGTCGAAGTCGATGATTTTCCCATCGCGGCGAATTCCTTCCACGAAGACGCGCGTGTCAGGGAGAACAGACTCCGCCTCTGCCACGGTCATTCCGACGATCTTGCTGCCGTCAGGAACCTGGAAGGCCCGCATTACAAGTCCGTGCCAGGCCGTATGCATGCCTTCCTCCGGCCCCCCTTTCGACATCTCCTTCTCGTATTCCTTGCAGGCCTCTACGAGGTTGGTTCCAATCAGTTTGGGCCCCAGCATGGCGAGGATGATTCCCGTTCCGATGGTGCCCCACAGATAGGTAATGGCATAGGCCACCGGGATCTGGTTGAGCGCTGCCTGGGGATTGCTGATGCCGGAGTTGTTGATGGCATTGGTCGCCAGGCCGATAGAGGCGGAAATCGTCTGGGCGCCCGCCAGCAGGCCGGCGGCGAGTCCCACGTCAAAACCTGCGAACTTGGCCGAAACCCATGTCACCGCCAGGCACAGGACCGAGATGACCACGGCAAAGATCGCCTGGGGAGCGCCGTCTCGGGCGACCCCCCGCACGAACTGTGGCCCCACGCTGTAACCGATGGCGAAAAGAAACATCGTAAAAAATATCGATTTTACCTGGGGTGACACAAAGATATTCATTTGGCCGATGAGCACGGCTATCAGAAGCGTGCCCGTCACCGAACCCAGGCTGAAGTGCCCGAGTTTGAAAGCGCCAATCCAGTATCCAAGGGCCAGGGTCAGGAAAATCGCCAGTTCCGGGTGGCCCCGCAGGGTGTTCACAATCCAGAATTTACTTTTAGCGGGTCCCGCTGACTTTTTAGCGTCAGGTTTTTTGACTTCTGCCTTTTTATTAGCCTTATTGGTTTCATTGGCCGCCACCATGACGCCCCCATGATGGGCCTGGACGGAAGTCACCGTTTGATTTTTGTCACCCGTGGACGCCTTTAACATCGGGGCCGCGAAAACGGCCAGGATGACAAAAACGGCCAGGATGGCGACGGTTAAAACCGTTCCCCAATGGCGACCCTTTGACGCGTTTCTCTTTGTCTCCAAAAACCTTTTTTTCTGCACTTTCTCCTCCTATCACTTGGTTTTAAAGGCACTGAGTCCCCAGTTCCTCATAACAGATGGTGATTACGTGCTCTTGAACCCGCCGAACTCTTCCTCCGAGGACTTGTGAAGGATGTGATTCTCCTTGAGATAGTCGATCGCGCGTTTGAGATCTTGAATCAGGAGATCCGCCAGGTCCCGACTGACGCCGTGACGCACCAGGATCCGCATGATCACCAGGTCCTGACGGTTGGGGGGCATACTGTAAGCGGCAATCTGCCATCCCCGTATACGAATCAGACCCGAAAGATCAAAGAGGTTAAAGCCTGGATCACTTCCTTCCTTCAACGAAAAACTCATGGCCGGAATGCCGCCACGGCCATTGTAGATGATGTCGAACAGCCCCAGCTTTTCGATCTCATCGGAGAGGTATTGGGCCGTGTCGTAACAGGCCTGCTGGATCTTGCGGTAGCCCTCCCTGCCTAAACGCAGAAAATTGTAATACTGGGCCACGATCTGGCCGCCGGGACGCGAAAAGTTCAGCGCGAAGGTGGGCATGTTGCCCCCCAGGTAATTCACCCAGAAGATCAGGTCGTCGGGCAGGTCTTCCTTGTCACGCCAGATGACCCAGCCGACCCCCAGAGGAGCCAGGCCGTATTTATGGCCGGAGGTGTTGATCGACTTGACCCTCGGCAGGCGAAAATCCCATTCCAGCTCGGGCTCCACAAAGGGGGCGAGAAACCCGCCACTGGCCGCGTCCACATGGATGGGGATGTCCAGCCCCGTCTCTTCCTGGAGTTTGTCCAGGGCGTCGCTGATCTCCTTGACGGGTTCATAGGCGCAGGTGAAGGTGATTCCCAGGGTCGGGATTACGCCAATGGTGTTCTCATCGCAGCGCTTGACCGCCTCTTCCGGTGTCATGTAGAGCCGGTCTCCCTCCAGGGGGACCTCGCGCAACTCAATGTCCCAGTAACGGGCAAACTTGTGCCAGCAGATCTGCACCGGCCCACAAACGAGGTTGGGTTTATCCGTGGGTTTGCCGGCGGCCTTCATCTTCTCGCGCCACTTCCACTTCAGGGCCATGCCGCCCAGCATGGCCGCTTCACTGGAGCCGGTGGTGGAGCATCCCAGGGTGTTGGCGGCATCCGGTGAGTTCCACAAATCCGCCAGCATATGCACACAACGGCCTTCCAGTTCGGCCGACTGGGGATACTCGTCCTTGTCGATCATGTTCTTATCGATGCACTCATCCATGAGCTTGTGGACTTCCGGTTCCAGCCACGTCTGGCAGAAGGTGGCCAGGTTCTGGCGGGCGTTGCCGTCAAGCATCAGTTCGTCGTGCACCACCTGATAGGCGTGACGCGGATTGTGCTCTCTTTCCGGCATTTTGTATTTGGGCATGACAACCGAAAGGTCGTCGGTGGCGTAAACATCATCCAAAACTTCCTCTATGTTTCTTTTTTCATGTAAAGGCATAATGCTCTCCTTTCTGTTAAGGGTTGAGGTGTGGGGCGATTGAATCGCTCCATGGTTTTTTATCTACACATTCCTGATTCCTGCCATCGACAGGGTGCGGGGATGTCGACGCTGGAGAATCAAAAAATAATGACTTGACTTGGTAACTAAAACCATGAGTCTCCTATGGACAGGATTTATGTTTAGTAATCATTCTAATTAAAAAATCAAATGAAACAATTCCCCGAATGGGGTAAAAAAGGGGTATTTAAAGGATTTTGCTTATCGATTCTATCGTTAAGGGTTCTTCAATCAGATATAAATTCTCTCAAATCAGATTGGAGGATCCAGTCCAATTCAGAACGGTTTTTTTCGGAGGTTTCCGTAAAGACAAAGCCAAACACAGGGTAAGTCTTGTAGTCGATCTTCCTCAATTCAAGGGGACGCTCGAAACGGGTGAGCAGGCGGTCGTAATCGAACGCGGAAATCTTGGCTCCGTCAACACCGGTCGAATTATCCAGGACAATGATGCAATAACGTTTTCCTTCTTTACCCTTGACAAGGTTCCCCCAGTCAGGGCGTTGCTGTTTGAAATACATGAGATAGGGGTTGATGCCATAGGCTTTGGCAGTCAGGTCTGGCGTGGAGCACCACCCCCCGAAACGCATGGGATTGATTTCGATGGGAAGAATACGGCCTTGAGGGGCACGCCTCAGTTCCGCATGGACGGGAAAGCACCGCACACCGGTCAATTCGCCAATGGTGGTGAGAAAGCGGGTCAATGGTTCGAGGTTTTCCTCCACGACCGGCTTGGACGTGAAATAGACCCGGTCACTCACGTCCTCGCCCGAGGCGAAGGGATGATGGAAGATGCCCAGGATCACCGGCTTCCCCGCCTCGTCGAAATAGGCATCGACGGCAAACTCCTCCCCCGCTATATCCTCCTCAATGATGAAGGAAGCGGTATCGAGCACCTCCTTGGGATAGAGGTCCGCTACACGCGTGATCTCCGATTTGAGCTTTTCACGCGTTATATCCCATTCCCCGGTTTGGGTGACCTTATGGACACCCATGCTGAAAAACCCGACGGCGGGCTTGATGATGAAGGGAAGGGGGATTCCTTCGAGAGACAGTTTGTCTAACTCCTCCCACCTCACTTCCCTGAAAAAGAACTCGGGCGCCAGGGGTTCGAGGAGCCTCCGGAACTTCACCTTGTTCTTGAACAGGTCGATCCTTCCCGGGAGGTCGCTGAAAGGAAGGTTCCGGGCAATCCAGCCGAGGGAGTTCTCGGAGGTCGTGTAAAGCCGGGGTAAGCTGGAAGATTTAAGTTGTTCGACAGCCTCCCGCTCATCCAGGAGATGAGGTCCCTCTGTAATCCCAAGGGCCAGGGCCTCGGGGGTCTTAATGACAGGAATGCGATGTTCCCTGGCCGTTTCCTTGAGAAAATCGGAAACATAAGGTCGATCGACAAGGATCATGGGACGGGCTCCTCCCTTTTTAGAGACCTTCGTATCATTTTTATACGTTCCCTTCCAGGGAAAAGAAACATGGATTGGGGAAAGCACAATAGTGAGGATTTATCATTCAAAAATTGAGGGCGAGGACTCCTGGAAGGTTCCCATTGGCT
>CAZPTH010000058.1:8224-11928 GCA_964589315.1 uncultured Thermodesulfobacteriota bacterium | reverse complement strand
TCCTTATTGTTTTTATCCAGAAGTTTGAGATGGAAACTGCTGATACTGACGGAAAAGGTGACTGCGTACTGATTCGAACTTATTCTTTTTACTTTTTCTACAAGTGCCGTGGCTTCCATAAGTTTTATACCTCCTTTATATTAACTTTACATATATTATACCATACGTGTAAACATTTTTGCTGGGTTTTTGCCTGATTTTACTTCATTTCATCATGTAAAGGGGTGTAACTTATTAAATTTATGGTGAAATGTTTTTCAAAAAAATTTTAAAAATTTTTTGAAGGTTTTTGTTTCGGTGTTTGAAAAATTCTTATTTTACGCGTTTTTGAGTGAAAAACTTAAAAACGGGATGTCCTATATCCTATTGATATTATTATTCTTACAAGATATTTCCAGGACCTTGTGGGCTCGCCATGAGGGGGGCAGGTTTTCGAGGGGCTCAGCAAAGGAATTTTCAGCATTTACGGGGTATCAAATAGCGGGCCCTGAGAGCTCCGCGGTATTCAAGGAACTTGACAGGTTTATTTGATGATCGTTAACTAAGCCTTTGTGTTATTAAACGAAACGGTTAATTCGTTTAATAAAAGAAGCCTTGTGTTCCTATTTGCCGGTTTTGTCACAATCCATCCAATCCAAGCTCTTTTCTTACCTGTTCAATCAAATCAAGCTGGAACTGGGACATTTTCTCGTCTTTATCTTTTTTTGCGTATTCTGCCGCCTGCTGTAGTAATGCCCTCAACAGCTCACGCCCTTCTGCGGTTTTGGCAGTTTCCCTGGGTGTTTTGTCGTGAAGGGCGGGTATTTCCGAATCGAGCCATTCTTTCCAGTGATCCTCAAAGAATTTTTCCAGTGACGCTCGGACTCCCGGGTCCTTCATCAACGCGGCCTGCCTGTCGTCTGTCAAATTACCATCTTTATCGCTTTCGGGCGCCATCCCTTCTTCCAGGTGCTGCATCTCTTTTTTTAACAGCCGCGCGTGGCCCTTAAGACATTTTCCGATCTCTTTCTCGATTTTTTTCGCCCGCTCCAGTGAGTTTGTTTGAACGATCATCTCGTTTTTATTGATTTCCAGTGTCCCAAGGAGCACATAGGCAAATCCGGCTTCCCCTTTTTTCTTCTTGCGGTCCCATTGAACCTCAACCTGGGTTAAACGTCCCTCTTCATCGTAGACCGCCTCTTCAAGCATATCTTCTCTTGTCAAATTTTTTGAGAGATGATGGAGCTTCTCAAAGGCCTCTTCGGGGTCATCGATCTCGAAATATAAAGTGGTGTAGCAGATCTCTTCACCGTCATAGTTCCTGACTTCAGGTGTCTCAAAAAGAGAATCGTAAATGTAGAAGTAAAGATCCCGTATTTCGACGTCATATTCGTTCAGCGCGTCAGCGGTGAGAGGCGTATAGGCCTTTCGCATCCTGTCCCGTAAATCAAAGATTTCACTTTTGTAAATGGGGGGAATCACGACCGTCCCACACCCATCCAAAATGGTCAACTCGTCGATTTCCAGGGTCCGGGCGAACAGGATGTTCCCGGGTTTGATATGTTCCGATCCCATCTTTTCCGACACAAAACGCGTCTCCTCCAGAAACAGGTCTCTCAACATAAAACCTTCTCCGGGAGTGCATTCCAAAACCTCATGGAAGGAATACGGGCGTTTGATCTCCGCCTTGAGAATCCGCTGTTGCAGGCTATCCAGCCGTTTTTTCTTCTCTTTTAAGAAAATTTCTGCAAAGGTCAGGAAAGGCGGAAGGTTGATCGCGGTATCCTCTTCATCTCCCTCCAGGTCATCCGGATCAAAATACCAGTTATTCATGAACCATGGCACAAAAATTGGATTGTGTTCCTCTATAAGCTCTTCCAGGATATCCACGTCCTCCGGCCACAGGAAAAACTCATCCACCGCCAGGCTGTACGCGACGTTTCCTCCTCGTTTTAATGCGAATTTGAACAGCTGATCCGAGGTCTTTTGCAGGGATTCCCCCACCCTTTTCCAGAAGAGGTCGACAGGGGGCTGTTCAATTTTTCCACAACAGTGCTTGTATTTTTTTCCGCTTCCGCAAGGGCACGGATCATTCCGACCAATTTTTTTCTTGCCCATAACTCCCTTCCTTTGTCTGGCTTATTTGAAAACCTGCCTTCTATGAACTCAGTATATGCGCGTAAAAATTCCCTGTCAAAATATTTTCTCTTGATCTCTCCAAAGATTTTACCACAACACCCTGAATTTTCCAGACCGTTCAATCTTTGCCTTGGCCCCTTATCAACTTTGAGCGAAGTTAAGTTTTCCCCAAACCTAATGGAAAATTCCTTCACCCGACAGGTTCAGTATGATACATCTTACGAGATAATTCAAAAGGGAGTGCCTCCGGGAAATGGTGTTTGTCAAAATTCTCCTGCCGATTTTTTTGATTATCGGGCTGGGTGTCTTTTTCGAAAAGGTCAAGAAACCCGATTTCAAGACGATTTCCGACCTGACCCTCTACTTCTTCGCGCCGTGCCTGATCTTCGCCGGCCTGCTGAAGGGGCACAAGCAGATTGCCTCCTTTTTCCCCAAGGCCCTGATTTTCATGGTGGCACTGACCCTTATCTTCTGGGGGATTTCCATTCTCTGGGGAAAGATCATGCGCTTCGATCCCAAACGCCAAAGCGCCTTTTCCCTTGGCACCATCATGATGAACACGGGCAACTACGGGCTCCCTCTCGTTCTCTTCGCCTACGGGCCGGAGGGATTGGCCTACGGGGTCATCGTGCTGGTCCTCTTTACCTTCCCCCTGGGGACCCTTGCCATCTATATAGCCTCACGGGGGCGTGACAATCCCGGCAAGGCGTTACTCGAGATGTTCAAGGTCCCCCTTTTCTATGCCGTCATCCTGGCCGCGCTCTGGCGGTGGCTGAGCCTCCCCATGCCGGGGTTTATCTTCAAGACAATCGACATGGTGGGACAGGCGGCCATTCCGGGGCTGTTGATGCTCCTTGGGATGCAACTGGCCCGGACACGCCTGAAGGGCGATTTGAAGGATATCCTCTCAAGCAGCTTCCTGCGCCTTGCCGTCTCGCCATTCATCGCCCTCTTCCTGTGTCTCATCCTAAACATCAAGGGGCTTCCGCGAAATGTCCTTATCCTGCAAACCAGCACCCCTTCCGCCATTATTCCCCTGTTATATGCCGTGAAATACGATACCCGCCCGGATATGGTCGCGGGAAGTATCCTCGTCTCCACATTGCTGAGCGCGCTCTCCCTGACGGCGCTTCTCTACTTCCTCGGGGCATAAAGACGAAAAGGCACTTCAGTCGGATAGGTCTGGATATTTGCGGCGGTAGAATTTCACAATCTTCTCGGCCGGGACGTTGCCTCCCAGGAGCAGGACGATACTGTCGGAATATTCCCGGTAGGAGGTAATTTTCCCCTCCCTGAGGGTCATGAAACTCGCCCCCTTCGGGTTCATCCGCTTCCCCCGGCTGTGAGGCATGAGGGAGACATAGGAAAATGTCCATTCGAAGGAAATATTTCCCTCGTCATCCGAAAGAATCGTCACTGGCTGGAAGCGGTATCTTTCCGCCTCTTTATGACTCTGTTCATGGAACGCGCGAATGGCTTCCCGCCCCTCGTAGGTCCCGTAAAGGCTGTCGATGTAGATGCCATCCGGTGTGAAAAGGTCGGCAAAGGCCCGGGAGTCTGCCTGCTCAAACCGCCTGCAGAAAGTT
>CAZPTH010000058.1:0-8124 GCA_964589315.1 uncultured Thermodesulfobacteriota bacterium | reverse complement strand
CCCGCATGAATGAGGGGGTTCCCGTGAAGGCGGACGAAGAAAGGAATCAATCTTTCTTTTTCACCACGGCCCGCTTGTCGTCGGGCACGGGTGGTGGAACCGTGACACCCCCCTCCAGTTTCGTGACCGCCGAAAACTTCGGGGGACACACGTCGAGGCAGCTTCCACACCGGATACACTTGTCCTGGTCGATGATGTGAATGATTTTTTTGTCCCCATCGATGGCATCCACGGGACAGTTTCTCCGGCAGGTTCCACATCCCTGGCATTTTTCCGGATCGATGTAATAGGAAGGCATCTCCGTAAAGAGCTTCTCCACCTCCTCCTGCGTGTAGAGGTTGGCATAATCGTCCGTGTTATCCAGGTGCAAAAGGAGCTTGTCCCTCATGGCGATTTTGATATAAGGTACCTTTTTGATGACCTCTTGCAGGTTGTTGTTCAACTCCTCTTCACTCAGCCCCTCGTTGGAACCGAGCGGCCCCAGGTCTCTCACCGTCTTCGTAAACTCGGTCACGGTTTCCGCGAAGCGGATTCCCTCGGAAGCGGTCACCCATTGCAGCTTAAACCTGTCCGGATTGATTCCCGCGTGTTCCAGAAGCCTTTTTCCCAGGTTCATCATGCTGGCCGCGTTGTAATTCCCTTCCGGGACGTAATGGCACTCTCCCGGCCAGCAGCTGCAGATGAGAACACCATCCGCGCCTTTCTCGAAGGCATGTAAGACAAACGCCAAGTCGACCCTGCCACCGCACATGAGGCGGATGATCCTGATCTCGGGGGGATACTGTAGCCGGGAAACTCCGGCTATATCAGCAGCGGCGTAGCCTCACCAGTGGCACAAGAATCCGACGATCTTCGGCTTGAACCCAAATCCTGCACTCATTCTTCAAACACTCCTTTTTTAATCAACAGCGGGCCTCTAAATTAACCTTGCAACCGCCGCGTCAATTTCACTGATTATTTCTTCGTTGTTGTAATGTTTCAGGGATATGGCCGCCGTGGGACAGACCGCGTTACACAATCCGCACCCCTTGCACAGGACGGGATTGACGGTGGCCTTCTTCCTCTTCAGCTTCCCTTGAAGTTTTATGGCTCCGTAGGTACACGCCTCGGCACAGGCCCCGCACCCCATGCATCGCTTCTCATCCACGACGCAGACGGCTCCCGACACGGTCACGATATCGTGCGAAAGAAGGGTCAGAACACGGCCGGCCGCCCCGTAGGCCTGGTTGATGGCCTCCTGTATATGCTTGGGATAGTGGGCCGTCCCGCAGAGGAAAACCCCGTCCGTGGCAAAATCGACGGGACGCAGCTTGACGTGGGCCTCCTTGAAAAAGCCGTCCTGCCCCAGGGCCACCTTGAAGAGGTTGGCCACCTTGTGACTCTCCGAAGAGGGAACCACGGCGGCGGCCAGGCCGAGGATATCCGCGTCGATGGCGATCTCCTTCTGGAGAATGGGATCGAAGACCCCGACCCTCAGGACCTTTTTGCCCCCTTCTTCCACAGCCTGCACGCTGGGGGCCTTGTCCGGCTCGTACCGGATGAACTTGATGTCGTTTTCGGAGGCAAGGCGGTAGTAGTCTTCCTTGAAGCCGTAGGTCCGCATATCCCTGTAAAGGATGTAGATGTCGGCCTGGGGATTGGCCTCCCTCAGTTTCAGGGCGTTCTTGACGGCCTGGCTGCAACAGACCCGGCTGCAGTAGTTTCTCTCCTCGTTCCTGCAGCCAACGCACTGAATCATCACCACGTTCTCGGCGTTCAGCAGCCTTTCGTCTCCCTTGGCGATCTGCTCTTCCATCTCCAGGTAGGTGACCACCTGGTCACTCTCCCCGTAGAGATACTCGGTCGGTTTATATTCATCGGCTCCTATGGCGAGGATGACCGCCCCATGTTCTATCTCTCTCACCCAGCCGCCGGTGTCCACCGTCGTGACGAAATTCCCGATATACCCGGTAACTTCCGTGATGACGGCATCCGTCAGGACATGGACCAGGGGGTGTCGATAGACCTTCGTGGAAAGGTCCTTGAGATAGGCCTGGACATCCATTCCCTCCAGTGTGTAGTAAAGCCTTCGGGCCATTCCCCCGAGGTCGGATTCCTTTTCCACGAGATAGACTTCGTGGCCCTGCTCGGCAATGGAGAGGGCGCAGTTCATCCCGGCGATTCCCCCGCCGACCACCAGCGCCGTCTTGTTGACCGGCAGCTCGATTTCCTGGAGAGGCTCCAGATGCGTGGCCCGCGCGACGGACATGCGGATGATGTCTTTCGCCTTCGCGGTCGCCTCTTCCTTTTCCTTGGAATGAACCCAGGAGTCGTGCTCCCGGATATTGGCCATCTCAAGGAAATACTGGTTAAGCCCCGCCTCGCGGACGGTGTCCCTGAACAGGGGCTCCAGGGTCAGGGGAGAACAGGCCGCGATGACCACGCGGTTGAGCTTCTTTTCCTTGATGATGTCCGTGATTTCGTTGGCAGCGTTGGTGGCGCAGGAAAAAAGCTGCTCCTGGGCGTAAACAACATAGGGCAAGGTCAGGCAATATTCCACGACCTCAGGGACATTGACCACGCTGCCAATGTTCGCCCCGCAATGACAGACGAAGACCCCGATCTTCGGTTCCTCCTCCGCCACATCCATTTCCACGGGATAGACCTTCTCGATGGTCAGTTTTCCGCGCCTCTTTTTCAGCAGTTCCCCCGTCAGGGAGCTGGCCCCGCTGGCGCCAAAGACCGACTCAGGAATATCAATGGGTCCCTGGAACGCCCCGCTGACGAAGACACCGGGACGGGAAGTCTTGATGGGAAGCCGGGGATCGGTTTTACAGAAACTGTGGTCATTGAGCTCAATCCCGAATTTCTGTGCCAGTTCCTCTGCATCCTTTGGGGGATCCAAACCGACAGAGAGAACCACCAGATCAAACTCTTCTTCCTTGACCCCTTCATCGGGCGTGGAATAGCGGATGGTTACGTTCTTTGTCTCCGGGATTTCCCGCCCCACGGAGACGTAACTGCGAATGAAACGAACCCCCGGAAGGTCGGCGGTCCCTTGGAAATATCGCTCGAAGTCCTTTCCATAGGCCCGCACGTCGTTATGGAAAACGGTGCATTCCGCCTCTTCGTCATGGACCTTCGCCAGGCCTACCTGCTTCTGGGTGTAGGTACAGCAAACGGCGGAACAGTAGGAGTTCCCTCCCTCAATGACCTGCCGGGAACCCACGCACTGGATCCAGGCGATCTTCTTGGGGGGCTTCTGGTCGGAGGGGCGTAAGACCTCCCCCCGGTAGGGCCCCGTGGAACAGGTCAGGCGCTCGAAATCGAGGCTCGTGACCACGTTCTCGAAGACGCCGTAGCCGTAATCGTTCCTCAGGCTGGGATCGAACGGCTCGAAGCCCGATGCAAGGACGATGGCCCCCACATTGACCTCCACCTTTTCGGGCATCTGGCTGAAATCGATGGCCTTGTTTTCACAGACGCTCTGGCATATCAGGCACTTCTCTTCCGTCAGGTAGATACACGCATCGGGATCAACGTATGTCACCAGGGGAACGGCCTGCTCGAAGTAGATATGGATGGCCTTGTTGTTGGACAGGTCCTGGTTGTAGGGATCGGGGACCTCAATGGGACAATACCGAACGCAGGTGTTACATCCGGTGCAGATATCCTCGATAATGTAGCGGGGTTTCTTAATCAGGGTGACGTTGAAGTTCCCCGCGTCCCCTTCGACGTGATCAACTTCCGTATAGGTTAAAACCTCGATGTTTGGATGCCGGCCGACCTCGACCAGTTTGGGCGCGAGAATTCAGGTGGAGCACTCGTTGGTGGGAAAGGTCTTGTCGAGCTGGGCCATGTGGCCGCCGATGGATGGGGCCTTTTCGACCAGGTAGACCTTGAATCCGGACGCGGCAAGGTCAAGGGCAGCCTGGACGCCGCTGATTCCCCCGCCGACCACCATGACATCCCCAAAATTTCCCTCCAGGGGAATTTTCGAAAGTTGTTCTTCCATGGGTCTTTTTTCCATTACTCACTATCCTTCTGAAGTTTCTTCGGTTTCCGATATCGCTTCGAGAATCACTTCCGTGATGTCTTTAACCTTCAATTTCTCCTCGTAGTCCATGGTCAAACGGCTGTCCTCGAAATTGGTGATACAGTACGGACAGGCCGTCACCAATTCCTCCGCCCCGGTCGCCACGGCCTGTTCGACGCGAAGGTCGGAGAATCTTTCCTCTTTCGGGACCTCCATCCATATCCTCCCCGCGCCGCCGCCGCAACAGAGGGCATCCTCCCGCGTCTCCTCCATCTCGACCAGCTCGATGCCGGGAACATGCCTGAGGACCTCCCGGGGTTCGTCGTAGATCCCGTTGTGGCGCCCGAGGTAGCAGGGGTCGTGGTAGGTGATTTTTCTGGCAAGCTCCCGCTTGATCTCGAGCCTTCCCGCCTCGATGAGCTCGAAGAGATACTGGGCCATGTGGACGATCTCGAAATGGACCATGAACTCGGGATACTCGTTTTTGAAGGTATGGTAACAGTGGGGCGAGGAGACGAGAATCCTCTTTACCCCGTGATCGATAAAGGTCTTGATATTCGACTTGGCCAGGGTGACGAACATCTCTTCGTCCCCCGTTTTCCGGATGCTTTCGCCACAGCAATTCTCCTTCGGGCCCAGGATGCCGAAACTCACCCCCG
The DNA here is from genome assembly GCA_964589315.1 of uncultured Thermodesulfobacteriota bacterium. Taxonomy (GTDB): domain Bacteria; phylum Desulfobacterota; class S145-22; order S145-22; family S145-22; genus JAOZMY01. Next base: position 3,450 of record CAZPTH010000058.1, on the reverse strand, counting down.
CCTTCTTGAGAATCTCAACGGTCGCCTTGGCCACCTTTTTCAGCCGGGGGTCGTAACTGGGATAACATCCGGGGAAATAGAGAATCTCCATCCCCTGTTCGAAGGTCTTGACGCCCATGCCCTTCGCCCAGTCCCCCCGGTTTTCCCGCTTTTCATTCAGGGGGTTCCCCTCGGCTAAGAGGCTGGAACGGATGGATCGAATCGGCTGCACCGCGGGTGGGAACATCATGTATTCCGTGGCGATTCTCCGGAGGGCCACCACAGAATCGATCTGCTGGACATCGCGGGGACACCGCTGGGGGCATTTCCCGCAACTGGTACACCGCCAGATATCCTCCGCCTCGATATCCGTCATCCCGAACGTGGCCTCACGGACCACCTTGCGCATGCTGAAGGTGATGACCTTGTTCCAGGGACAGACCGTGTCGCACAACCCGCACTGAAAACATCTCTTGAAGGCGTCACCGCCCTGCTCTTTTATGACATCAATGATCTCTTTATAGTCAGCTACATTCTCCACTGTCTCTTTCGATCCTCTTTTTTACATTGATGATTTCATTCCTGTTCCGGCGTCGCCAAACGCGCCATGGTCTTCAGGACCTTGTCCAGCCCGTACTTGTCAATCAGGGCTTCCAGACCCAGTTCCATCTCATCTATCGCTTCGGCCTCTTCCTCTTCTTCAACCTCTACTTCCACCTCTTCGTAGGTCAAGGCGTCGTCGATACAGACCTGGACACACATGGGCTCTTCCAGGGGCGGCTCGGTCTCGCACATGTCACACTTGAGGGGCAGCCCGGAATCGGGTTCATGGAATAAATCCCGGGAGGGACACGCGGCCCGGCAGAAGGCGCACTCGTCGTATTCCTGCCCGTTGAGGGTATAGGTGTTCCTGCCCGCGCATTCCGCTGGGGTATACTCACCGGCATAGACCGGCAGGTAGATATTCCTAATGGGATCATGGAAGACGTGAATCCGGGCCCTGGCCGGATTGACGCTGCTGTATTTAGGCTCGGCATGAAAGGCCGCACAGATCGCCTCACACGCCCGGCAACCGTTGCACTGATCCGCATCAATGTTTATCCGCTTGATAATTTTCGTCTTTTTCTTCTCATCCTTCACGGCTCACTCCTGCGCTCTAATTCTTCTCTTTTTTCTCAGACGTCTCTTCGGACGGGGCCTGGCCATCTTCCTTCAAGACCCCCCGTTTGATCAAATCTTCCGCCACGAATCCAAGCCCGAGATCTTCCAGGGTCTTCTTGGTGGGGATTCCATCCGAATTCCAACCCTTGTAGGCGTAATACTCGTTGAGCAGTTTCTCTTCATACTCGGGGAACCGTTTCTTCCAGTGATCCTCGGGTGGCTTTTCGTCGTGTTTCTTCAGGCCTCTCCTCACGTTGATGGCCCGAGCCAGGTTTCTTATCCTCCGGGCAATCTCCCACAGCCTGTCTTCATCCACGTCCATCCCCGTGGCATGGGAAACGAACAGGGGAAGATTATGAATGTGGTAGGCAGGCTTCAGCGGGAAGGACGACAACCCGGCGCAAAGCCCCAGGGTGTCATCGATGTAGTGCATGGTTTCCTGCCACTCCACCAGATCACAGATCAGGTCGATGGGCGGCCAGAAGGGAAATTTCTTGTCTCCCTCGCCCCATTCCATGATGAACTGCTTGAATTTTTCCTCTTTTCCCGTCGGGACCTGGATCCAGTCCTTGATGAAGTCCTCCTTCAGTTCCTTGGTGGGGAAGGGGGCTTGGGGCATCTGGCCCTCGATCTGGGTGATATTGATCTTCTCCCCGGTGGACCAGAGGATGTAGTAGATGGGGTTCAGCATCCCCAGCTTGATGGGGATCTGCTCGTGTTTCTTGATGGTGTTGTGATCGAATTTCTCGGCCCCCTTGCCGATCTTCCGGGCGGCCCAGTAAACACCTTCAGCCAGGATATCCCCGATCCCTTCGCGGTGCACAATCTTTTCGAGGAGGTAGAAGAACCGGTCTTCATTCTTTTCCGGAAATCCCGGCAAGTCTTCATCGGTTAAGATACCGTTCTCATAAAGCTCCACGGCGAAGGCCATGACCTGCGGAGCCGTGTATCCATCCAGGCCGTATTCCTGCGCGAGCCCGGCAATCCTGAAACCGAACTCCAGGTCATCCGCCATGGCCCCCATGACGTAAGTCAGCTTCGAGTAACACTTCATCATGTAGCGATGCGTGGGCAGGTCGGGGTGCGGAACGATGGCGCCGCACCGCATGGGACAGTTGTAACAACTTATCAACCTCTCCACGGACCGTGCCTGGACCTCATGCCACCTCTTTTCGGTTTCCTCCGTCCAGAAATCCTTGCGACGAACCCGGGCGTTCCCCCACGAGAAACTGGTGGTATGCCACTGCTCGTCATTGATGGCCATCTCCTGTGGTGACCCCAGGCCGGCCAGGATGGGCGGCACCCCCTTGATGGGGTTTTCCCTTCTGAATTCAATATATTTCAAGATCTTGTCACACTCTTCCCAGAACTCGGCTGGGCGCGCGATATTGAGGTCGTTTGTTCCCCGCACGACAATGGCCTTGAGTTTCTTGCTCCCCATGACGGCGCCGATTCCAGCTCGGCTGGCGCTGGAGCGCTCATGCTCGATGGAGGCATAGTAGACCTGATTTTCTCCCGCCAGACCGATGGAAAGGACCCGGGCCCTCGGCTCATTCAACTCCTCACGGATAAGCTCGGCTGTTTCCAAGGCCCCTTTCCCGTGGAGATGGCTGGCATCCCTGATTTCCACCTTGTCATTGTTGATCCAGAGATAGACCAAATCGGGAGACGCCCCCCGCACGATGACCTTGTCATATCCGGCATATTTCAGCTCTGGGGCCCAGAAACCTCCCATCATGGAAAAGGCCATCAGCCTCGTCTGGGGCGAGAGGGTGGTGACAATGGTCCGGTTTGCCGACGGCGCCAGCGTCCCGCCCAGCAGGCCGGAACTGAAAATAATGATATTCTCCGGTGAAAGGGGATCCGTTTCCGGGGGGACCCTGTCCCAAAGAATCTTGGCGTTTGTCCCCAAACCTCCAAGAAATTTTTCTGTGTCCCGCGGGTCCGTCGGAACCTTCTCGATATTCCCTCGAGAAAGATCAACCTCTAAATTATAGCCTGTCTCTGCATACCTCATTTTACCCTTTTATCCTCCTAAATTAGAATCCAAACTCGCGCCTTCATACACTTTTAAAATTTGTTCAACCTCGCAATTAAAAACAGCCTTTACCCGTCAGGAAGGCTGGAATTCGCGGACTTCTCCGCATATTGTGAAATTTATAACTTTATCGAAATTATATGTCAAGGGAAAAAATCGGGCCTTGTTTAGTAAAAAAGGGCCTCATACGTCTTTTCTGGAATACCTCGAATACTTCATTATAATCATATGGTTACGATTATTCCCCGAGCAAATCCAGAATTTCACGGGCC
>CAZPTH010000057.1:0-12025 GCA_964589315.1 uncultured Thermodesulfobacteriota bacterium | reverse complement strand
TCAGCGTTTCCCGAGGATTTTAATTCGGCCGTCGGGGGCGGGAGGAGAGACCTCGTGGTGCTTCTGGACATATTCCGTGAGGATGGAATAAAAAGTGGAATACGTATTGGTAACGTTTTTCCCGTATTTCTTAAACCAGAAATAGCCGTCTCCTTCCTTGTCCACCAGGAAACTGTTGGTGAGGATTTTGTAGTTCTTTTCTGGTTCGAGAGGTCCCCATTTCCCCGAGGAATCCTGAACCTCGATGTTTACCACGCGGTGCCCCGGCGTGGCGATTTTCAACGGGTTGCCTGAGCCCTTGGTCAAAACCTGCTTTGGCCGGGTCATATCGATCGTGTATCGAAGCCCGGAGACCTGCAGGAAGCCTCCCCTGCCGTAGCTGCTGGCACTGTGTTCCAGGATTTCCTTTAGATATTTCCCCTTGATCTCGAGGATATAGGCGTAATTCCTGAATTCGTCGATCTCCTGGAGCATTGTATCGGTAATATTGCCGGGAGGATAGACTTTCTTTCCCCGGAAGGCCCCGGAGTTGTTGAGGACGATATCGACCTTGAATTTCTTCCTCATCAGGTCGTTGACGAGGTCCGCCACGCCCGATTCGGAGAGCCTGACGGCCTTTTTGCTCAGGTCCCAGGGTTTTTTCGTCGTTCCGAGAACGATGGCGGGGGGGAGTTGTTTGCGATAGCTCGCAAGGAGTTTTGCCACTTCCGGGTCTGGGTCAAGGCCGGGGTTGACGGGAATGAGGGAATAGAGGGTTTTCTCCGGGATGATCTTGTTTTCCGGGGAAACGAAAAAATCGAGTTTCACGAGCTTGAGGCCTTTTTCACCTCCGTTGACGATGACCGTATTTCCCACGACCAGAAGCTTCCGGAGATAGTTGTGGGAATGCCCGCCAAAGATGATGTCGATACCGGGAACTTTGGTTGCCACTTCACGGTCCTTCTTGGTCCCGATGTGGGTCAGGGCAATGATGACATCCGCTCCTTTTTCCTTCAGGAGGGCGACCATCTGCTTGGCTGTGGTGAGGTTATCCGCCTTGAGATGAACCGGGGCGGCGGACGTGACGAAGGGCAGGTTTTCCGTCATGAGCGAGAAAAAACCGAAGGTCACCCCGTCGTATGTTTTGAGGAGGTAAGGGCGGCATTTTCCCTGTACGGGAGTTCCGGTTACGGCGAGGTCAGAACAGAGGGGTTGAAACCCCGCGTATTTCAACGCGTTGGCGTAAACGGCGGGCCCCCGGTCGAACTCGTGGTTTCCCGGCGCGAAGAGGTCGTATCCCGCGCGGGTCATCAGCGAAAAGATCGCTTTGCCGTTGAACGTGTGGAAATAGGGGCCCATCAGGTCGTCTCCCGTGGAAACGACGATCACGCGTCCCGGGACAGCGGATTTCATAAGCTTGATAAGGGCCGCAATACGGGCGATTCCCCCGACCGGCTGGACCTGTTCTCCCTGTTTGGCCGGAAGGGCGTCCATCATCCCCTGAAGGTCGGCCGTGCCCGTCAGGATGAAGTGCTTTGGCCTGGCCGGCGCCGGAACCTCCGGCAGCGCACAGGAACCGAACATACAGCAGCAGGAAGAGCAAAGAGATAACATGGATAAAAGGATGAGCGTGATGAGGGCGCTTTTCACTTTAGTAGGATTGTCCGGTATCTTCACGTTGACTCCTTTGAGCGGGTCTTTGGGTGAAATAACATCGCTTGGTTGATACCATTTCGATTGGTGTCCCGTCAATATGGCGCTTTCAATATCCCGGGATCTTTTTGGCGATAAGGCACCCGGAAAATATTTTACACATGGAATGAATTCTGGTATTGGATGAAAGCAGGGTTTCTAAAGGGTTTTTAAAAATATACGGAAAACGGAGTGAAACCATGAAGCCTTTTTTGACATTTCGTCCCACGGTGTGGCTGGGTGCAATTCTTTTGCTGTCTCTTCTTTTCCTCGTTATATCTCCCGTGGCTTACGCGGGCGGTGTGCCAGGTGGCCGCCCCATCCCCGAGGGAATGCGGGAGAATCCCGGGAAGTTTTTTCCCGTTTATTCCCAGGATGATTCGTTGAAGATCTTGGAGGAACAGGGATTTTACCCCTTTGACGATTTCGACCATCATCGTTCGGAGATAGAAGAAAAGGTGGGGCTCCACGTCAAATACGCCAAAGTGGGGATTAATATCCCCCGCCGATGCTTCTGGGTGACCTACAATTTCTGGAAGGAGCGGGGCGCTGTCCGAAAGATTCTCCCGGAATCCCTGATCCGCTCCCTGATTGATATGACAGTCGAGGGGAAAAATGACGAAATGGGGGGCATTTTATGCCTGCGGGACATGAAGACGGGGATCTATTACCTGGGATTTGGAGTATTCACAAACAGAAAGGAATTTACGACGGATAACAGCGTTGCCGGAAGGAACACATTCAGGGACTATGTGGCCCTAAAGAGGACAACGCCTCAGGTGGTGGAGGTACTCAAGGAGGCGCTGGAATGGATTATCGCGCATAAAAAGCAGTTGACGCGGACCTATTGGGATCCCATCGGGAAAAAACTGGTGAAGAGTCGGAACGCAAAGCTGTAAATTGGAAGTCTCAAAGATAACGACATCATAGATCAAACAGATCTTCCGGAAATATACATTAAAAGGATCATGGAAACGACACGACGTCGGCCAACGTGTTAGAATTCCCTCTCAAATCAACGCATTTTATTCTCTTTAAGGGTTCAATACCCCGCAACTTACCGCATTTCCTTAAAAGGGATTGATACCCCGACCTCTTGCGGAGGGTAGTTTATTTAAGAGGCCTGCTTTCTAACAGGTCTTTATACCCCCATAATATAAACGTGGAACTGGCTATTTTTATACCCAAGATACCGACACTGAATCTTGCAAGGCCCTCCAGACCCCCGTAGAAATCCAAATTTCCATTGGCGGTAATATCCCCTTCAACGAACGGTAGGGTGCCTACGACAGGGCCAATGACGTCGTATAAGAAGACCCCTATTTGTGGTCCCACCGCTACCTGGGCGAAAACGGACGCTTCCGGGGTGGCGTAAGGTGACATTTGAGGGGTGAAATCTTCCACCGGGGACCATTTCGAATTTTCATATTCGATACCACCCGTTGTTGTATACGTGTAGTTTAAGCCAAGTGTCAGGCCCGCTTGAGCGCCTATGGAAGGTTGAACAATCAGCATGAGTTTTATAAAAAACACTAAGGGGACAGGACCAACCTGGATGTCTATTGCCGGCAGATCCACTTCTGCCAGGGTTATCGGGTAAGTCAGGGCGGCTGATGCTGAACCGGTTACGCTGAAATAGCCGGTTTGAGTGATGTGAGTTTTGAAATGTGTCCCGTTTATATCCCAGTAAGAGTAGCAGCGAGAATGGTCCCAATCCCAGTAACAATGAATTTTTTTGTGCATATGAATTTCGAGATCATTGTGGACATAGAAGTGTATGTCGCCATTTAACTGCATGTTCCTGCCAATGGCAAGCCCCAGAAATCGGGCTCTCATCCCTGTAAAGATCCCTCCAAGTTCGCCTTTTCGGGGGATTTCGCTGTCCATGGAGAGGTCCACGCCCTCTTGCAGGTATCTGACACGGATAACTTTTTCGTTATCATCGACCTTTTCATCGCCGTATACGATACGCGTCGCCTGAAGGCTTTTCCTATGGATCAGGTCAAGATCCGAGAAAACATCCGAAAGAGTTGCCCTTTTCGTTATGACAACCGTCCCGTTCGCGCCGGGCGCCTTTCTTATTGTTTTGCAGATCATCCCATGGGGATACAACTCTGAGGGGGCTACAACAAGAACATCCCCCTCCTTTACCTCCGGGGCATGGGGGCTGAGTCCGAGAGTGAATTGGTCTGCTTCTTCATCATAAGTACCTGAAAAGACATGCGTTGGTTGAATGACCTTTACATTTTCCCTGACAACACCTTTTGCCGTGGTTATATCGTTGTCCTCACATGCTCTTGCCTTTTCACCGCCGACATTGACAAGACCGATTACAAAAAATACGATGATTACCCATTTTACTGTCTTCCCTCTCATTCCACCCCTCCCGTTGAATGATTGTTGCTGGTTTTCATCTATAATGCTCATATAGCTTTATTTTAATACGATAAGCTGATTTGTCAATAGAAGGTTTTTGATTTGTTATTCGTACATAATGCATTGTTAAAGACACCTGTATTTGTTTCTTTCTTATCTTTTTAAGTTGTTTTTGGGTACGAGGGAAAACTTAATGCTATGTTGATTCTTTATTCTGACGGGGTCACGGAAAGTATCAAAACAGGGTGTCTGTGCTTACCGCCGGGAGATGTTCGGGAGAAGCCGATGGAGGGAAGGTAAAAAATTTTCGGGAGGGGGTGGTTCTGTTAACCTAACGCAGCATGTAGATCAGCACGAAAATGGCAAGAAAAAAGACGGAGAGCATGACGCCGATGCCGACGGGGCTTCTGTATGTATTGGGATCATAAGGGGTCTTGCTGATATCCTGGATTTCCGCCTCGATGCGGGCATAGTCCGGTGTCTTGATGGCCCCAAAACCGCTGGCAACGAACCGCTGGAGCCCGAGCCAGAGGAGGGCGGGGGCCTTGTAAGGGTTTCGCGCGGCAAAGGCGATAAAATCGACCTGGCGGCTGAATCTTTCCTGCATGTTCCGGTAGAAGGCGTCCATGGGGCCGCTTACGAAACCGTAGAGAAGTTTGGCGCCCTTGCGGTAGAACCAGTCCGTGTCGAGATTGATCCGGTCGTGGAGGGAGATTTTGGGGAGGTAAATCACAAAGGCCAGCAGGACGAAAAGGAGCAGCCCCATGGTCTTCACCAAGTGAGCGTAGGTGTAAGGGTGAAAGTTCACGGTATAGGGAAGGAGGCGATACAGGGCATCGGGGTAGATGCCGAGGGCGATGCAGAGAAATCCAGCAATGGCCATGGCGATCTCCATGTTGAGCGGAGGCCGTCCGCCCACGACCGCCTCGTTCTCGTGGGGGTGGATCGGTTTGCCAAACCATGCAAAATACGGCAGTTTCAGCCCGACGGACAGGAAGGTCCCCACGGAGGCCAGATGCAGCATCAGTTCCACGAGACCGTGGTGGGCCTCGCCCGCCCCGGCCACGACCATCGATTTGCTGATGAACCCGTTGAACAGAGGCACGGCGGAGATGGAAAAGGCGGCGATCATATACATGGCCAGGGTGAAGGGCATGGTTTTATAGAGCCCTTTCCCTGACAGTTCCGTCAGTTTCCGCTTCCCGGTGACGTGGATAATGGCGCCGCAGGCCATGAAGAGGAGGGCCTTGTAGAGGATATGGCAGAAGGCGTGCGCGGCGGACCCGTTCAGGGCAAGCTCCGTGCCAATGCCTACCCCGCAGACCATGTACCCGACCTGGCTGACGATGTGGTAGGAGAGAAGCTTTCGCATGTCCACCTCGATAAAGGCGTAGACAACCCCGTAGATGGCCATGATCGCGCCCAGCCACATGAGGACTTCGACCCCTGCAAATCCCCGGCAAAGGACGTAAACGGCGCTTTTCGTCGTGTAGGCCGTGAGGAAGACACTCCCCGTGATCGTTCCCATGGGGTAGGCGTCCGGGAGCCAGGGATGGAAGGGGGGAACAGCGGCGTTGACGATGAAGCCCGCCAGGATGAAGTAAGAGGCAATGCCGCCAAAACTGCCCGGCTCAAAGGCGATGGAGTGTTTCGTGGCGATTTGGAAGAGGATTCCAGCCAGCAAGAGGCATCCTCCCGCGATATGCACGAGGAGATAGCGGTAGCCCGCCTTTACGGAGGCCTCCGTCTTGTTGTACCAGATGAGAAAAACCGAGGCGCCCGCCATGATCTCCCAGAAAAAGAAGAGGGTAAAGTAATCCCCCGCGAAGGTGACGCCAAGGGTGCTCCCCACGTAGAGGAAGGCCGCGACCATCTGCCCCTCCTCCTTGATATGGAGGGCGTAGATGGCGCCGATGAAAGACATGATGACGAAGACATAGGAGAAGACCAGGCTCAGCTTGTCCACCCGCATCAGGATGAGGTGGTAATTGAGGAAGGGGATGGTGTCGTAAGACCCCTTCGGGATGGAGATGAGGGCGGCAAACGCCAGGACAGGGACAATCAGGGTGAGGGCGCGTTTCGCCAGCCGTCCCGGAACGATCGGCAAAAGCAGCGCGCCGATAAAAAAGTAGATATAGGGCGGTAGGACACTACCGGTCATAGTAATCTTCCTCCCTGGAAAAGAGGGGATAAATGACCTTTTTGGCAAACAGCATCAGGAGGAAACACCCGATAAACCCGAAGATGGCGTCGAACCCCGGGATCTTTTGCCACCAGAAGTGAACGGCGTGTTCCGAGCCGGGAGGGTGGTAGAAGTCGAGGGCCACAACGACGATAAGAATGATGGCGAATAGAATCTTTTTTCCTTTAGTCATGGTTACATTCCCGTTAGGATTGAGGTTGCGGCGCTCCTGGCCAGGTCAAAGAAATGAAAGATGAAATTCGGGAAGATGCCGAAGATGACCGCCATGACGACCGTGATGGAGAGGGGAAGCACGAGGGGAAGAGAGGCCTCGGCCATTCCGGAGGGAGCTCCGGCGGTGGCCGGTTTCCGGAAAAAGGCGGCGTAGACGATGGGGAAAAAATAGGCGGCATTGAGCACGGCGCTGGTGAGCAGGACGAAGAGGAAGAAAACCTCTCGTGCCTGGAGGGTTCCGAGGCAGAGGTACCACTTGCTGATAAATCCGCAGAGAGGGGGAATTCCCACCATCCCAAACGAGGCGAGGGTAAAGGCCCCCATGGTGAAAGGCATCTGCCGGCCGATGCCGTCCAGTTCGCTGATATTTTTCTTTCCGGTATTGACGAAGATCGCGCCTGCGCAGAAAAAGAGGGTAATTTTCATGTAGGCGTGAAACGGGATGTGGAGGATGGAGCCGGTTAAGGAGGAATTGGAAAGCAGTGCCGCGCCGAGAATAATATAGGAGAGCTGGCTGATGGTGGAGAAGGCGAGCCGGCGTTTCAGGTTGTCCGAGGCCAGGGCGAACAGGGACGAGACAATGATGGTGAACGAGACGAAGTAGGCCACGATGAGCCACATGTGAATGTCCTTGAGGAGCACCGGCCCAAAGACGTAGGCAATGATCCGCACGCATCCAAAGACCCCCGCCTTGACGACGGCAACGGCGTGCAGCAGGGCGCTCACGGGGGTCGGGGCGACCATGGCGGAGGGGAGCCACGCGTGAAACGGCATGACGCCCGCCTTGACCCCACACCCGATGAGGTAGGCCACGAGGAGGACCTGCAGCAGGCCGATGGGGATGTTGTGGCCCTTGAGGAAACCGCCCGGCGTGAATTCGAGGGTTCCCGCGTAGATGTAGGTGGCCCCGATGGCAAACAGGAGCAGAACCCCGGCGGTCAGGGTATAGGTCAGGTACTTCCTTCCCGCCTTGACGGCCTCCTCGTCCTCGTTGTGGGTGACGAGGGGATAGGTGGCGATCGTCAGCATCTCGTAGAAGAGGTAAAAGGTCAGGAGATTCCCGGAAAAGGCGATGCCCATGGTGGCGGAGAGACAGAGGGCAAAGGCGAAAAAGTATCGATTCTGGGCGTGTTCCTTGAGCCCGCGCATGTAGCCGATGGAGTAAAGAGAGGTGACGATCCAAAGGCCCGAGGCCACAAGCCCGAAGATGATTCCGAAGAAATCGACCTTGAACATGAGGGACAGTCCCGGGGCGAGTTCCAGGAGGGTCAGCTTGATGACCTTTCCCTGGAGGATAACGGGAAGCATGCTCAAAACGATACCGAACTTGATGAAGGCGGCTATGAAGGTCCACGCCTCCCGGAGGTTTTGCCGCTTTTCCCGGGTAAAGATGATGAAAAAGGCCCCGATCAGGGAGACCAAAACGGCATACAGTGGCTTGTAGGACATGACCGTGTTCATGCGAGCCCCTTGGGAACGATAAACTGGAGGAGATGGTGGATGATCTGGACGTTGAAGAGGCCGACGGCAAGGATTCCAAGGGCCATGATCAGGATGGGAATGAGCATCGTGAGGGGGGCCTCGGCCACAGCTACGGCAGGGGTTTCGTGATGTCCGTGCCCGTTCCCGGCCAGGCCAACGAAAGATGAGAAGTAGATCCTTTCGATAATCCTGAAAAAGTAAACGGCGTTGAGCAGACTGCTCGCGAGAATCACGGCGGTCATGAGCCACTGTTTTCCGGTTACAGTTCCCAGGACGAGATACCACTTGCTGAAGAAGCCGGCCGTTGGGGGAACCCCCACCATGGAAAGGGCGGCGAGGCAGAAGGCCGCCATGGTAAAGGGCATCTTCTTGTTCAGCCCCTTGAAATCGTCGATATTCCGAATGCCTGTCTTGTAGATAACCGCCATGACGACCATGAAAAGGCAGCCTTTCGCGAAGGCATGGCTGAAGATATGCAGGGCGCCGCCAATCAGCCCCATCTGGTTGGCCAGGGCGATCCCGAGGACGATATACCCGATCTGGCTGATGGAAGAGTAGGCGAGCATGCGCTTGATGTCCTTCTGCGCGATGGCCATGATGGACCCGTAGATGATTCCCACGGCGGCAATCCAGCGCAGCAGGGTGGCCGCGGGAACGACCTCCCAGGAAAACTGGGGGTTGAAGACGGTCAGGATGATGCGGAAAAAGACGTAGGCGCTGACCTTGGTCATGGTGGGGGCGATGAGGGTGCTGATGGCGGACGGGGCGCGCGTATAGGCGTCCGGCAGCCACATGTGCAGGGGAAAAAGCCCCATCTTGAGGCCGATCCCTACGATAAAGAAGGCAAAGGCCGTGAAAACGACCTTCGATTTGTAGAGGGTGGGCAGGAGCTGGTGCAGGTCGGCCATGTTCAGGGACCCCGTCACGATGTAAAGGTATCCCACCCCGAGGAGATAAAAGGAGGCCCCGACCGATCCGAGAATGACGTAATTGAAGCTGGCCATCAAAGCCCCGTCTTCTCCCATGGCGATCAGTCCGTAGGCGGTGAGGGAAGAGACCTCCAGGTAAACATACATGTTGAACATGTCTCCCGTTTCCGTCATCCCCATGAGGCTCAGGACCAGAAGGAGGTAAAGGGACCAGAAGGCGGGCCATTTCCCCCGGGAAATCTCCTGTTCCACACTCTTTTTCGCCGAAATGGTAGTGAGGAAGCTGATGAGGGCGATGAGGGCGAGAACCCCCGCGTTCAGGTAGTCGATGGTGAATTCAATCCCCCACGGGGGGGGCCATCCCCCCATGCGGTAATGGATGGGACCATGTAGAATGACGGAAAAGAGGGTCACACACGCGGCGAGGAAGGAGAGGAAGATTGCTGCCAGGGCGAGATAATAGGCCGATTCCTTCTTCAGTATCCCGATGAGGGGGATCCAGAAGGCAGTCAGGAGAAGGGTCGCGATAGTGAGAGCCGGGGCCTGTTGTATCACGAAAGCTGCCTCAGGATTTCGTCTTCTTCAAGGGTGTGGTACCGGCGGTAGATGAGGATGATGAGCGCCAGGGCGACGCCCGTCACGCTCACCCCGACGACGATGGCGGTGAGCATCAGGACATGTGGCAGGGGGTTGATGTATTTGGCGACCTCGATCGATTCGGGCGCGATCTTTGCGTGGTGAGCCGCTTCGAGGATGGGGATCGTGGCCCCCTTCTTGGCGCCGATGGAGACGTAGAAGAGGATGATGGCGGTCTGGAAGATGTTCATTCCGATGACCTTCTTGACCAGGTTTCGTTTCGCGATCATGGCGTAGAACCCGATCATCATCATGATGATATAGATCCAGTAGTTGAACTTACTCATAATCAGGTCCATTTGCTACTCCTCAACCGTGAGTTCAGGCTGAATCCCGCCGGGGTCGATCAGGTCGTAATAGATAGAGATCATGACCCCCATAACCGTGAGGCCCACGCCTATTTCGATGCCCATAATCCCAAGGCCGCGAATGGCGCTTACCGAAGAGACGGGGAGGGGCAGTTTCCCGTAATCGAGAAAATTTCCCTGCCACAATAGACAGGCGGTGCCGATTCCCCCGTAGATAAAAACCCCGATACAGCTCAGGAAAAGGATCATCTTTTCACGGATACGCTGAAGGGTGAAATCCATACCATGGGCGACGGCCAGCATGATATATCCCGCGCCCAGGATGACGCCTCCCTGGAACCCGCCGCCGGGGCTGGCCTCTCCGTGAAAAATGATGTAGACGCCAAAGATGAAGACGGGTGCGGCGATGATGCGGCAGAAAAACTCGATAATGAGGTTGTCGTACCGGTTGATCATCCGTCGTCTTCCTTTCTCAGGAGCATCATGCAGACGATCCCCGCGCAAAAGATGACCGTGGTCTCGAACAGGGTGTCAAATCCACGGTAATCAGCCAGCACGGCGCTGACAAAGTTGGGGGCATTCGTGTCCGCCTGCGAATGCTGGATGTAGTAGGGTGAGACATGGCTCTGGGCCGGGGCGTTCGGAGCTCCCCAGTTGGGCATGTCGGTGACCCCGTAAATCAGGAAGAATCCCGTAATAATGACCGTGATGAGACCGAGAAGTTTTAAGGGTTTCAATCCTTGGACCTCCTCTTCGTGTGGTGAAGGGCGGCGATGAAGAAGACCGTTGAGACCCCCGCGCCGACCGAGGCCTCGGTGATGGCCACATCCACGGCTCCCATCTCCGTCCACAGGAGGGCCATCATGAAACTGAATCCCCCCAGGATGATGGCGGCGCTCAACAGGTCTTTGACCGTAATGGCGGCAAAGGAGAGAAAGAGAATAATAATGAGAAGGATAAGGTCGAGGGATGGAATCATGGCGTTTCCTCCGTTTTATCGATTTCCCTTTTTTCCCAGGGTTCCACACCGCAACTGACACCCGCCCGTCCGATGGAATGGGTTACAGTGGGACTGGCGAGGAAGAGGAAAAGGGGGATGAGGAGAAACTTCAGGCTGAGGAGATTGAATCCATTGTAAACCATAAATCCCGCGAACATGAGGACCATGGCGAGCGTGTCTCCCTTACCGGTTGCATGAAGACGACAATAGAAGTCCGGGAATCTCAGGAGTCCCAGCGTGGCCGTCGTAAAAAAGAAAAGTCCTGAAATAAAAAGAAAAATAGAGACAATGATCTGGAGGGTATGCAACATCAGTCGATACTCCGTCTCGTTAGAAAATATTTGGTTGCCACGATGGTGGAAATGAAGCTCAGCAGGGCGTAGACAATGGCGATATCGATAAACATGTCCACTCTTCCATAGATGAACCCGATGAGAATCAGGATCATAACGGTTTTCGTTCCCGTTGCGTTGATGGCGGCGATACGCGTGAGGATGTCGGGTCCGTAGATGGCTCGATAGAGATTGATGAAGATCAGGATGCAGAGGTAAAAGCTGACACCGGTAAAGAAGAGTTTCATCCCGTCCCTTCCATTTCAAAGATTCCCGCGATCCGTCGTTCCATGGCCCCGCTCGCGAGGTCGTCTTCCACCTTTCCGTCGATGGCGTGCACAAGGAGATGATCGCGCTCCACGCCGATGGTAATGGTCCCGGGTGTCAGGGTGATGGAGTTGGCGTAGGCAACGAGGGAAATGTCTTTCTTGAGGTTTGTCGGAACCCGGATGATCCGGGGGTCAATCGGCATCTTGGGGTCCAGAACGAGCCTGGCCACGTGAAGATTGGCCAGGACAATCTGGTAGAGAAGCCAGAAGACGTATCTCATGAAACGGGTGATCTCCTTGATCCTGTGATGGAGAGGCATTCTGGTGTTTTGAAACAGGAGGTCCCAGGAAAAGTGTGCGACCAGGAGGCTCATGAGAGCCCCTAAAACGAGATGAAAGGTATCAAAAATGCCGGAAAGGATAATCCATAAAGTGAAAAGGATAATAGTCGTTATAAGGTAGTGCACCCCACCTCCCGGCAAAAGGTTGACATCTGCCTCCCATAGGCTAAAAATTACCCGCCTTTATATCAGAGCCCCGGGGAAATGTCAAAAGCTTTTGAGTGTTGGCTTTTTTAATGACGGGTGCTTTTCATGCCCTTCAGAA
>CAZPTH010000056.1:0-12055 GCA_964589315.1 uncultured Thermodesulfobacteriota bacterium | reverse complement strand
GAGGCGGATGAAGGCCTGATGCCTTACAAGGTCCTGACACATCGTCACCAGCCCGAGATTGCTGCCATTATCGCGGGAGCCGGTGGTGAAGGAGAGGTCTATTTCGTGCCCCATCTCGTCCCCATGAACCGGGGGATCATCAGCACAGTCTATATCCCGTTAAAAGAGGCGATGGAATTATCTGAAGTTCACGGGATGTATGAAACGTTCTATGCCGGCAAGCCCTTTGTGAGGGTCCTCCCGCCGGGCAAGGCCCCTTCAACGCACCATGTCCGGGGAAGCAATTTCTGTGACGTGGGACTGACCCTGTCCCAGGATGGGAAAACCCTGGTGGCCATGACGGCCATTGATAACCTCATCAAGGGGGCCTCCGGGCAGGCCGTCCAGAACATGAATATCATGATGGGGTTTGAAGAGACCCTGGGGCTTGAGCAGCCTCCTTTGTTTCCGTAAATTTCCCCATTTACCCTTGTGATTTTGCGTCCGGCGGGTATAATGAAGTCCGTGACGGGTAAACGAAAAGGGGTCAGGCAGACCCCCATGATTCAACAGTATCTCCGCATCAAGTCTCAGGTTCCCGATGCCATTCTCTTTTTCCGTATGGGTGATTTCTACGAGATGTTCTTCGAGGATGCCCTCGAGGCCTCGAAGATCCTCGACATCGCCCTGACTTCCCGGAACAAGGGGAACAAGGATGAAAGTGTTCCCCTTTGCGGGATTCCCTACCATGCCTGCGATCAATACCTTGCCAGGCTTATCCAGGCGGGGAAACGGGTTGCCATCTGCGAACAGGTGGAGGACCCAAAAACCGCCAAGACCATTGTCCGGCGGGAGATCATCCGGATTGTAACTCCCGGGCTGCCCGTGGGACTGGAATCGATCCTCGGTTCCGAGAACATCTTTCTGGGGGCCCTCGTGCCCTCGGGGGAGGGAATGGGGCTCGCCTTCCTCGATATCCTTACGGGTGACCTCAAGCTCCTTTCGGAATCCCAGGTGGAGAAGGTTCTCAATCATATCCAGGTCCATCAGCCCCGGGAGATCCTTCTGCCGCCGGAACTCTCAGCAGTGCGGCCGTCGCTGGTGGAAAAACTGGAGAAAATTGCCCTGCTGACCCCGTTTGACCCCTCTGATACCGTGTCCCCGGATCAGGTCGACAAGTTACTCGAAGGGCTCAGAGAGCGAGGGTTGATGGGGGCGGAGTCAGCCCTTTCGACAGTTGACCGGCAGACCCTGCATTTTCTCCTCTCCTATCTCGTCTGGACGAAGAATGATCATTTGGAGCACCTGAAAAATGTTCAGGTGACCACCCGGCGTCCCTACCTGAGGATCGACGAATTCACCCGCCGGAATCTCGAAATTTTCGAACCCCTGAGCGGGAAGACACGGCGCGCGACACTTCTGTCGGTTCTCGACGACACGCGCACCCCCATGGGACGGCGTCTTTTGATGGAATGGCTCCGTTATCCCTTGCAGGACATGGAAGAGATCCATCGCCGCCTCGAGGCGGTGGAGGCGTGGCGGTCCGATACAAAACGGCGTAAACGGCTCCGGTCAATCCTTGAAGAAATGGCCGATCTGGAGCGCCTGATGGGGCGGATCACGGCGGAGCGTGCCAATGCCCGTGACCTTGTCCAGTTAAGGGAGACCCTTGCCCGACTGCCCGGCATCATCGACGAGATTCAGGAATTACCTGGCGATTTGATGGGCCGTATCCGTGACCATCTCGATCCCTTGGAAGACCTGGTTGCAACCCTTCATGCCTCCCTTGTCGATTCTCCTCCCCTCAGTGTCAAGGAAGGGGGAATGATTCGGGAAGGGGTTTCCGGGGAACTGGATGAGCTTCGGGAGATCCGCTCCTCCGGGAAAAGCTGGATGATCCGGCTGGAGGCGAAGGAACAGAAGCGGACAGGGATCAGTTCCCTGAAGGTGCGTTACAACCGGGTTTTCGGATATTACATCGAGGTCACCAAGGCCAACCTCCATCTCGTTCCCGACGACTACCAGCGAAAACAGACGCTGGTCAACGCGGAGCGGTTTGTTACGCCGGAGCTGAAGGAGATGGAAGAGAAGGTCCTGTCCGCGGAGGAGCGGATACAGCAGTTGGAATACACGCTCTTTATCGCCCTTCGGGAGGAAGTCAAGGGGCGGACCGCGAGGATCCAGGCCATCGCCGGGGCGCTGGCGCAGTTGGATGTCCTTGTTTCCCTCGCGGAGGTGGCCCAGAGAAACCGCTATTGCCGTCCCGAGTTCACGGAGGAACCTCGTCTGATAATCAGACAGGGAAGGCATCCCGTGGTGGAGCAGATCAATCTCCAGGAATCCTTTGTTCCCAACGATACCCTGCTCGACTGTGAAAAGAATCAGATCATGCTCATTACAGGCCCGAACATGGCGGGGAAATCGACCTACATCCGCCAGGTGGCCCTGATCGCCCTGATGGCGCACATCGGGTCGTATGTCCCGGCCCGGGAGGTACAAATAGGCGTCATCGACCAGATCTTTACGCGGGTGGGGGCTTCAGACAACCTGGCCCTGGGGCTTTCTACGTTCATGGTGGAAATGAAAGAGGCGGCGAGTATCCTCGCCAATTCCACGGTGCGCAGCCTGATTGTCCTGGATGAGATCGGCCGGGGGACCAGCACCTTCGACGGCCTGAGCATTGCCTGGGCGATCGCGGAGTTTCTCCACGACCGCTACGAGGGTGCCGGAACCAAGACCCTCTTTGCCACCCATTACCATGAGCTGACTGACCTGGCCCGCCTGAAACCGAGGATCCACAACTGGAACGTGGCGGTCAAGGAGTGGAATGATGAGATTATCTTTCTCAGGAAACTTGCCAAGGGGGGAATGAACCGGAGTTATGGTATCCAGGTTGCGCGACTCGCCGGCCTTCCCGATTCCGTGATTCAGCGCGCCAAGGAGATTCTGCACAACCTGGAGCAGGGAGAGCTGACGGAGACGGGTGTTCCGACACTTTCCGTTTCAAGGCAGGGGAGGGAAGACAGGTCCTCCCCGACACAATTGGAGCTCTTTGCGTCCCGGCCCTCTCCCGTGGAAGAGATGATTCGAAAGGCGCCCCTTGATCAGATGACCCCCATAGAGGCGCTGAATCTTCTTCACCGGCTTCAGGAGACGTTGAAAGGGGAAGAACCTGATGGATAAACCCTCGTGATCTGGCTTGCCCCGTTTCTCTTCTTCGGATTTTCCTTTGTCTTTTCCATGCTGGGAATGGGGGGTGGCCAGCTCTATATCCCTTTTCTCTTCTGGATGGGCCTCGATTTCAAGACGGAAGCCATCCCGCTGGGGATTGTCCTGAGCCTGGTGAGCAGCCTTTCCGCCACCTTCATCTATGGACGAAAGCGAATGATCGACTGGCACATCGCCATTCCCTTCGGCCTCGCCATGGTCGTGGGCGCGCCCTTGGGGACCTGGGTCAATGTCATCATTTCAACAAAATCGGTTATCGTCTTCTTTTCGGTCTTGACGATCCTGGGGGCCCTGGTCATGCTCTCGGGCTGGACGCCCAAAAAGAAGGTGATGACCCCGGCAGGGAAGCTCATCCTTGGAATTTTTGGAGGGGTCGGTCTCGGGTTTGACGCCGGTCTCATAGGGCGGGGCGGGGGTGCCATGGTAGTTCCCCTCCTGGTCCTGTTCGGGGTTGGGGCCAAGACAGCGGCGGCCACATCCATGTTCGTGGTCATCTGTTCCACTTCCTCCAGTCTCATCTCCCACCTCGTGGCGGGAGCTCATCCCATATGGGGCCTTTGGGGCGCCTGTGCCCTCGCCGTCGTCCTGGGCAGTAACCTGGGGGCCCGCTTCATGAGCGGAAAGATGAGGCCCCGGGGGGTCCGACTGGCCTTCGGGATCGTTCTTATGATTGTGGCGGTTATCCTGCTGGTGAAGGATGTCTTCCTGGCGTAAACGGGCCACAGGCTCCGTAGGCCTGATCACGTAACCGTTTCCTGAACCGAAGGGGGTGGGCTGGCAGCAAGCGATTACGGGCGGGGACAGACCTCCAGGGCGTTGAAGAAATAGGCGATTTCTGTCTTTGCGGTTTCCGGCGCGTCCGAGCCATGGACGATATTTTGCTCGATGTTATCGGCATGCTGGCGGCGAATGGTGCCTTCCGCGGCCTCGGCCGGGTTAGTGGCTCCCATCAGTTCGCGGTTTTTATTGATGGCGTTGTCTCCTTCCAGGATCATTACCACGATGGGACCGGAAGACATGAAATCGGTAAGGCTGTCGTAGAAGGGTTTTCCCTTGTGCACGGCGTAAAATCCCTCGGCCTCCGCCTTCGTAAGGTGGAGCATCTTCATGGCGATAGGGGTCAGGCCGTTTTTCTCGAAACGCTGAATGACTTCCCCGATGAGATTCTTGCGAACCCCGTCCGGCTTGATGATCGATAAGGTCTGTTCTTTCATGGTATCCTCCGAAATCTTTTTGAGTTGGCTTTTATCTTGAACAACCCGGGATGTCAAGGAAAAGGGGCCGTGGAGTCCGGGAATTTGTGCCTGATTGCGCCATGATTCTGGTGAGCACGTAACACCTTGGAATAATGGAGTAAAATAGAAATCTTGGCCGGGTTCTTGACAAACAATTCGAAAAAAGGCATAAAATATAAGAAATGTTAACTGGATTATCAGCCGCTCTTTATGCCTGCCTCGAAGGGCGTAAAGAGCGGAATAAGTCATGTAATAACAGTATGTTAAATATAGATATCTTTTTTGAAGCAGACAGTAAGAGGCATGGCGGAAGGGGATTTGCCGGCTTAAGGGGGATTACTTGAAATTCATTCATACCGCGGACTGGCAGATAGGGATGAAGGCCGTTCACGTGGGGCAGGCCGCTGAGACGGTTCGGGAAGAACGCCTCAAGGCCATTGAAAGGATTGTTAAGATCTCCAAAGACAAGAAGGCTGAATTCATCCTGGTCGCTGGGGATACCTTCGAGGATAACGCGGTGTCAAGCCTCCTGGTTCAGCGGGTCGCGGATATCCTGGCCAAGGCTGATGTCCCCATTTTTATGATCCCGGGTAACCATGACCCCCTGGTTCCTGGCTCCGTCTGGGAGCATCCGGCATGGGAAAAGTGCAAAAATGTCCGGATCCTGCGAGAAGAGTCGCCGGTAGAGATACCCGGCGGGATCCTTTATCCATGCCCGGTGAAGGAAAAATATTCGAGGAAGGACCCAACGGCCTGGATCCCTCCGGACAAAGAGATAGAAGGTATCCGCATAGGTATGGCCCATGGGACGGTTGAGGGAGTCCAGCAGGAGGAAATGGATTATCCCATTCCGAGGGACGCCGCGACACGGGCGGGTCTCGATTACCTCGCGCTGGGGCACTGGCATTCAATGACCCTGTATGAGGACGGGGATGGCGCGAAACGGATGGCCTATTCCGGAACGCACGAGACAACCCGGTTCGGCGAGAGAGACAGCGGGAACATCCTGATCGTGGAGATTTCTGAAAAGGGGGCAGCCCCCCGCATCACGAGCATTCATACGAGTGATCTCTTTTGGCGAACGGTGGAATACGAAATCAAGGAGCCTGGATACCTTCCGGAACTTCGCGAACGGATTGAGGATTTCGATTACAGCGAGCGCATTCTTCTGAACGTCAAGTTGTCGGGCCTGCTTTACGCCGGGGAAGTGGAAGAGATAAAACGGATTGAGGATATTCTGGCATCCCGGTTTCTCTTCGGAAAGCTCGATCTGTCCAGCCTGATGCCCGCCCCTCAGGACGATAGCTGGATTAATACCCTCCCGGCGGGGATCATTCGTGAAACGGGAAGCCGTTTGAAAGGGCTTTGTGATGCCCACAAACCTGCCCAGGTTTCTCCTGAAGTGGCCGCCAGGGCCCTTATTGAACTTTATATGCTGGCATCGGGGATTTCGAGGTGATCCTACATTCTATTCAGTTGGAAAATTGGAGATGTTTCATCGAACCGGTTACGGTCGGTCCCTTCTCGGAAAAGTTAAACATTCTGCATGCCCCCAATGCCACGGGAAAATCGACCTTGTTCGAGGCCTTGAGAAGGGCGCTCCTGGACAGTCACAAGGTCAAAAGCAGGGAGCTTGAGACGGTCCGTCCCTGGGGTCGAATCCTTTCCCCCGGGGTCACTGTGGAGTTTACCCATGGGGGCGTCACTTATCGTATTACAAAACGATTCCTGGATAAGTCCGAGGCGATTCTCGAAAGGAAGGAAAACGGGAAATTCGTCCGTCTGTTCGAGGGGAATGCCGCTGACGAAGAGGTCCAGAAAATTTTTACCCGGCACCCTTCGGGAAGGGGATTGACGCGTTTCCAGAACTGGGGCCTGGCGCAGATTTTGTGGGCCCCCCAGGGCGACCTGTCTTACGCGCAGCTTACGGGTGATGTCATAGAAGATATCCAGTCCTTCCTGGACGTCCAGGTGGCAAGCGGCAGTGACGAGGGAATCGAAAAGAGGATAGAGGAACTGTATCTCCAGTATTTTACGCCCGGCGGAAAACTGAAATCCGGACGCGACGCCCCGAGGCTTGTAACCTTGATGGAGCAGCTTGAAGGGCTGAAGGAGCGTCTTCGAAAGGCCATACAACAGCAAGATCAGTATGAAGAGCTGGCGAGGAGAATCGAAGACCTCCACGCGAAACGCCTCCAGTATAAACACAGTGCCGACGCGGTAAACAAGGCCCTGGAAGAGGCGCGCAGGAAGGCGGAGGGTTACAAAAAGCTCATCGATGAAAAGATACGGCGGAAATCCAAACTCGAGGCGTTGGACGCGAAATATCTTGAAATAAAGCAACGGATAGATACCTTTGAATCGACCAAAGACGAACTCGTCGAGGTTCGTGAAACGCTGTCAAAATACGAAGCCGATCTCCCTTTGAGAGAAAAGGAGCTGGATACCCAGCAGCAGAAACTGGATGTGGCAAAGGAAAAACTTTCCAAGATAAGAACCCGCCGTGAGGAACTGGACAAGGTTACGGAGAAGGTGGAAAACGCCCAGACGTTTCTGGAAAACCAGAAAGGTATCAAAAGGCTGGGGGAAAAGATAAGAGAGGCGCAAAATATACGGAAAAAACTCGATGTCCTCTTGGAGAAAAGGTCTAAGATCAACGCCCCGGACGCCTCTGCTTTAAAAGAACTCTACAAGGTAAGGCAAGAATATTCCAACACCCGCTCCCGTCTCGAGGCATCCCTGACTGTTCTCGATTTTGTCCCCGAGCTGGAAGGGGCCATTGAAATCATCAAGGGCGATAAAACAGGCGAGTTTAAAATTATTCCCGGGGAAGTCGTTACCATTGAGGGCACGCCGGATATAGAGCTTTACTATAAGGGCGTGGCAAGGATCAGGGTCAAAGGTGCAAAAGGGGCCTCAGAAGAAGATCTGGATAAGATACGCGAGGCCGAGCAGAAAATACGGGATTTAACGAAGCCCTTTGGGACCGATGACCTGGATGAGCTGGAGAGAAGGAAGGAAGTTTGCGACCAGATTGACAGGGAAATCTTTGAGCTGGAGACCAGGTTAAAGAACATTCTGACTGGTTTTGACTCCCTCGAGGCCCTCCAGAAGGAATTCTTGCAGCTTAAACAGGTAACGGAAAGGATCCTGAAGCAGTATCCAGAATGGGCTAAGACCCCCCCGGATATTGCCGCCTTGAATATCGAGGCAACGAACTTTAAGCGCCTTATCAGTGAGGAGATCAGCGAGGCAGAGTCGGCCTGGGAATTGGCGCAAACCGCCTTTTCGTCCGCAAAAAGCGCCTGGACCGGGCTCACTGGAAAAATAGAAGAGTTGAGAAAGAGGAAAAAGAACCTCGAGGTGAAGTATTCGGAAATGGTCGAGACGTGGGGAAGTTTCGATAACATGATGAAGGAATTCAAAAAACTGGCGCTTTCCCTGGAGACGGCGAAGAGCAGTCTCGAAGAGATTGAGGAAAGGCTTGTTTCCTACGGTGAAGATCCCACGCTTACCATCTCCAAGCTTGAGGAGCAGCTTCGCGTGGCGGATGAGATGACCCAGAAGGCCCTTGGGGAGGAGAAAAACGTCGAAGGGATGCTTGCGCAACTCTCTTCTTTGGGGCCCTATACCCAGCTTGCCGCCATCGAAGAGGAAAAGGCCAAGCTTGAGGAGGCGATTCGTTCGGAGCAGCTTCAGGCGGACGCCGTTAGCCTCCTGTATGATACCCTCGTTCAGGTGCGGGCGGAAACCCTTTCTGGAATCGTGGGGCCTATTGAACAGATTGCAACGAAAACCCTCAGGAGAATTGCCGGAAAAAAACTTAACCAGGTAAAACTTGGGGAGTCATTTGAACCCTCCCACGTCCATCCCGAGGTCTCGGAAACACCTGTAACCCTCGAAAACGTCTCTGGCGGCGAGAAAGAACAGATCTACCTGGCCACGAGGCTTGCCCTCGCGGAGATTATCGCGAAAGAAGAGCGACAGCTCGTGGTGCTGGACGATGTCCTGACCTTTACCGACGCGGGGCGCTTTGCGAGGGTTTTAAGTGTCTTGGAGGAGGCGACCCAGAAATTGCAACTCCTCGTTTTGACTTGCCATCCGGAAAGATACCAGGGGTTGTCTAATGCCAGTTTTATAGATCTGGAAGCTATTCGTTTCCATGACTTGTCCCGTTCTTAAAGGGCTGTTTCATATTGAAATGTTTGCCTCTTCAGCATTACTCCCAAGCCTGACGGGTAAGGGGGGACGGCTTCCCCAAATTATGGGTGCCCTTTTGCGTCAACTCTCCCTCTTGTGAAATCAAGTAATTTTAAAAATGTGCAAACGGACAGGACACGCCGCGGTGCAGGCCGATGAATCATAAGGAGGGCCTTTCTGACGAACAGTGGGTGCGGCGTGCCCTTGAAAACCCTGATGACTTTTATTTCCTCATGAAACGGTATGAAGGCAAGCTGTTGCGATATATCAAGCGGATTTCCGATGTGACCCATGAAGAGGCCGAAGACCTCTTGCAGGACGTGTTTTTCAAGGCGTATCGTAATCTGAATTCGTTTGACCAGACGTTAAAATTCAGCAGTTGGATTTATCGGATTGCCCATAATTCGGTCCTCAACTATGTCAAAAAGAGAAAACTTCGGTCCATTCTTTGGGATCGTTTAGGTGACGATGGAGAGACGGGGAACTTGAAACAGGAAGATATCCCGGGGGATATGGGAGCGGATTCCAGATATCAGTCCTATGAGACCCATGAGAACATGGAAAATGCCCTGGCGGAACTTCCTGTCAGGTATCGCGAGGTCCTTATCCTGCATTATTTTGAAGAAAAGAGCTACGATGAGATAAGCGAGATCTTGCGCAAACCGAGCGGGACCGTGGCGACATGGATAAAACGGGCGAAGAAGCGATTGAAAAAGATTGCCCCTCGTTACGGGCTCGTGGAAACAGGTGGCATATGAAAGATATAAGCAAAGAGGTTCTTGAAAAAATCAAGAGTGAACAGGTGCGTCCCCTTCCCCGGTGGCATTTCGTATTCCGGCGTTCTTTCCTTTTTGGGTTGTTTGTCCTCTCCATTTTGATCGGTGGACTGGCCAGCAGTGTCGTCATTTTCCAGTTGACCCATGCCGAATGGGACCTGTATCGGCACCTGCGACACAGCCTTTTCGAATTTACCGTTCTGGTGATTCCATACTTCTGGCTGGGGTTCATGTTGTGCTTTGCCCTGTTTACCTCCCTCTTTTTCAGAAGAACAGGCAAGGGCTACCGCTACCGATCCTCTGCCCTTGTATTGCTGAGCATGGCCGTCTCGCTTGCGTTGGGAGTTGTCCTGTACTGGGGAGGGCTTTCATGGCGTTTTGAGGGGATTTTTCAAGCCCATGTCCCGTTCTACCAAAGGATTCAGATGTGCAGGATGCGGATTTGCGTCTGTCCGGAGCATGGCCTGCTTGCCGGGGAGATTGTTGGCATCTCGGGGCAGGGGGAGTTTCGCTTGAGGGATTTCAAAGGCAAGATGTGGCATGTGCAGGCGAGGCAAGCAGTCTGGAGAGGAGGCATGAAGCCGGGGAAAGGCGCAATTGTTAAGATTATCGGAAAAATGAACGGGAAGGATCGTTTCATGGCTAAAGAAATCAGGCCGTGGCGGATGGGGCCAATGGGCTGCCAGGGATTCGGGTCCATGAGGGGATGTGCCGGCGGGACCCCGCCATGCCCAGGCGGCCGAGGACGCTCCTCCCCATAAATTCGGGTTTATGTGGATGTTTTCTGGAAGAAAAATCTCTGGGGAAAAATTTCCTGGAGATTTTTTTATAAAAAGTGAAAGAAAATCCGCGTGCCGCGTGTATTAAAGAGTAGAGAGGATAAAATAGTAAAATGGTCACAAAAAGGAGGAGACAATGAAGACTTTTAAGATGATCACCCTGCTCGCGGCGTTTTCCCTAATTTTTCTGGGAGCGTCCGTGGCGGACAGCGGAAATTTCGGTACGTATGGCATGGATCACGAACCTTATTACAACGGTGGGTCTCAATGGGGACCCATGGGCCCAAACTATGGACCCCAGCAAGGTCCCATGGGACCGAATCATGGCCCTCAGGCAGGAACTCAGGGGCCGGCGCCCGTTCCCCCGGTCGCTCCGCAGGGCCCTGCCGCTGGTCCCCAGGGCCCCGGATACAACCATGAGGCATTCATGAACATGATTAATCAGATGCCATTTCAACCTATAAGTGATGCAGAGTTGGCAGGGATGATGAGGATGCGTGAAGAGGAAAAGCTGGCCCATGACGTCTATCTTTTTCTTGCGCACAGGTGGAACGATCCGGCCTTTGCCAACATCGCCCAGGCGGAGCAGGCCCACATGGAGGCCATGAGGGCCCTCATGAGTAAGTACGGGGTTCCAAACACGTTACAGGAGGATGTTCCCGGAGTATTCACGAACCCTTACTTCCAGAATCTCTATCATGAGTTCACGGCAAGGGGAGCGGCTTCTCGGGAAGGCGCCATGGAGGTTGCGGCGACCATCGAGGACATGAATATTCATGATCTCAATGTCATGATGGCCCAGGCGGACAATGAGGATATCCGGTTCGTGTATCAGAACCTCATGGCTGGGTCCATGACACACATGAGAACCTATTCCAACCTCATGGGGAGCATGGGACACATGTATTCACCCCGATATATGTCACAGGATGAATACGACAGGATTATGATGGGAATGTGAAACAACCTTTAACGGTCTAACAGATGAAACAGAAAGGAGAAGTGAAGATGAAAAAAATCGTGATGACAGTCAGTCTGGTGGTCTTTGTCCTGGTGGCCTTTCAGGTCATGGCACACTCCCCGGGCGGGCAGGGAAACAACGCCAGTAACAGCGGATGGACTCAGGCCCTGACCCAGGAACAACAAACCAAGATCAACAGCTTAAGGCAGAAATTCATGCAGGATACCCTCGAAACGCGCAAAAAACTCATGGCCAAGAGGCTGGAGCTGAGGACCCTTATGGCGCAACCGAATATGGACGTGGAAAAGGCCAAGGCTCTCCATAATGAAATCCTGACCCTGCAAAGTGAAATTCAGAAGCAGAGGTTCGATTTTCAGCTCGCCGTAAGAAAGATCGCGCCGACAGCCGCCTCATGCCGTGGCATGTGGGGACCCGGAAACGGTTCCGGCATGTATCGGAAGGGCATGGGCCAGAATTCTCCCATGGGTATGGGTATGGGCATGGGACATGGCGGATACGGCCGGGGCCATCGGGGCGCCGGCGGATGTCCCGGGTGCTTCTAACCCCATCCCCTTTCCATCCTAACCCCCTTACCTGCAGGCGGTCCTGACCCTCCGGGGCCGCCTGCGTTCTTGTTAAATGAAGGAAAAACTGATCAAAGGAAACTGATATGGAACAAGCGAAACTGGTCTGTTACTGCTTTGGGTACACGGAAAGAGACATTGTAAACGATTTCAGGCGGCACGGGCACTCCACGATCCTCGAGAGGATACTTGCCGAAAAGAGAGAAGGGGGGTGTAACTGCGCGGCGGTTAACCCAAAAGGCGGGTGATGCCTGCCCGACGTCCACCGTGTCGTGGAACAGGCCGGCACTTAAAAAATACATTGATAGGTTTT
>CAZPTH010000055.1:0-12080 GCA_964589315.1 uncultured Thermodesulfobacteriota bacterium | reverse complement strand
TTCTCCTTGCCTATACAGGGAAAGGGGATTCTGTTATAAATCGGGAGTTGGAAGCCATGGGCCCAAGGGGTTCCATGACGGGGCAGGGCAGATCATGCGGGCGGAATTTCGTAAGGAGATGATTCGGAAGGGATGGGCGGTCCCCGGAACCCTCGTCGTCGGGGTTTCCGGGGGGGTCGACTCCATGGTCCTGCTTCATCTCCTCCGTGATTTGTCAGATGAGGCCGGATTTCACCTGATTGTGGCCCATCTGAACCATCGATTGCGGGGGAAAGAATCCGAACGGGATGCCCGGTTTGTGCGCGAGGTGGCTAATCGGTGGGGAATTGTTGCCGAGATTGGTGAGGAAGATGTGGACACCTACGCTCAAAAGGAAAAACTTTCTATCCAGGTTGCGGCGCGGAAGGTTCGCTACCGGTTTTTTGAAAGGGTGATGAAAAGGCGTGGCGGGACATGGCTGGTACTGGGGCATAACGCGGATGACGTGGCGGAAACAGTAATGATGCGTTTTTTACGGGGGGCCTCTATCCAGGGGTTACGAGGGATTCCCCCCCAAAACGGAAAGATTATTCGTCCGTTACTGCCGTTCAGGAGGCGGGAAATCCTTACTTATGCCCAGGAAAACGGTGTCGATTTTATAGAGGATAGCTCCAACGAAAAGATGGCCTATCTCCGTAACAGGGTGCGTCATATCCTGATACCCGGGATCGAACAATCCTACCAGCCGTCTTTTTCAACGCACCTCTTGCGATACGCGCATTACTTTGATGAGATTCATACCTATCTTGCAGAGGCATGTCTTGGATTGGAGAAAAACCTGCTCAGTTCCGGTGGAAAGCTAAAATTAAGAAAGTTCAGGAGGCTTCCCACGGCCCTTCAAAGGGCCTTCCTCGAATCTATCGTCCTGGAAAAGGGATATATGGATGAACCCCTCTCCTTTGAACAGTTAGAAAGTGTTCTTCGGCTTACCCAGTCTTCGGCGGGAACACGAAAATACAGGATACGAAAAGACTTGTGGGTAATCCGTGAGTATGACCGCCTGTATTTTACCCAATCCTTGTCGAAGGAGGCGATTCGCCCCGTCACCTGTTCCGTTCCCGGTTCCGTTGAGATCAGGGAAATCGGGAATCGTTTGAAGATTAAGGAGGTAAAACTGAATTCCGGGGGTCCCCTTCTGGCGACATCGCGGGAGGCGTATGTCAGCGGAGACCAGATGGGTGACACGGTGTGGGTGAGGGGATTTCAGCCAGGAGACCGGATCGTGACAAACGGCACGGTCAAATTGAAGAAGCTTTTTATCGACGCCAAGGTCCCGGCGAGGGTGCGTCCAGCGATTCCCATCATCGGTTCGGGTAACGATATTATTTGGGTGGCGGGACTCCGCGTGGATCGGCGGTTTTACGTTACAAAAGAGACGCGCAGGGTATTGCGCCTGTCTTTTCAGCGCCCAGTGGAGATAAAGTAAGGTATGGATGTAATCACAGCCCACGTGGGGGCGGACTTTGACGCCTTTGCAAGCATGCTGGCGGCAAAGAAGCTCTATCCCGATGCACTCATTGCCTTTCCGGGCAGTCCGGAAAAGGGATTGCGGGATTTCTTCGTGGTTTCGGCCCTCTATGCCATGGATATCACGCCAGCGACGGAGATCGACCTGGATCAGGTCACTCGCCTGATTATCGTGGATACCCGTCAGAGAGACCGCATCGGGGTTTTTGAAAAGGTTCTGGATAATCCGAAGGTCCAGGTTATTATTTATGATCACCACCCTGCCTCCCCGAAAGACATAAAAAGCGAACAGGTCCATGTTGCGAAGACAGGGGCCTGCACCACGCTGATGGTGGAGCTTTTGAAGGAAAAAGGAATTTCCCTGACACCGGATGAGGCCACGATACTGATGCTTGGTATTTACGAGGATACCGGCTCCCTCAAGTTTGTCTCTACAACGCCGCGCGACCTGAGGGCGGCGGCCTATCTCCTGGAGCAGGGGGCGAGTCTCAGTGTCGTGTCGGACCTTCTCATCAAGGAAATGACGACGGAACAGGTCCTCCTGCTGCATGACCTGATTCGTTCCACCACCCACTACCGCATCAACGGGACGGATATCCATATTGCCACGGCCTCGTCGGAGCAGTACGTGGGAGACATGGCCATCGTGGTGCACAAGCTTCGTGACCTGGAAAATTATAATGTCCTCTTCGTCCTGATTTCCATGGAGGATCGCGTCTATCTGGTCGCACGCAGCCGCTTGGAAAATGTTCACGTAGGGGAGATCGCGAGGCGGTTTGGCGGGGGAGGGCACCCCTCCGCCGCGTCGGCCACCCTGAAAGGGATGACCCTGGTAGAGGCGAAAGAGGCCCTGCTCAAGGTCCTTCATGAAATGATTCCCCCTGAGCTCATCGCCGAAACTGTCATGTCGTCTCCCCCCATTTTGATACACGAAAAGGCCCTGATACGGGATGCCCAAACCCTGATGACCCGGTACAACATCAACGGGCTCGTGGTGGTAAATGAAATGGAGATGATTGTGGGGATTTTGACGCGCCAGACGGTTGAAAAGGCCATTTACCATGGCCTGGATCGGAACGAAGTCTCTCAGTTGATGACGACTGAATTTCATAGCGTTGCCCCCGGTGACTCCTTTGAAAAGGTGCAGCGGCTTGTTATTGGCGAGAGCCAGCGCCTTCTCCCCGTGGTTGAGAAGGGCCGGGTCAAGGGAATTATCACCCGGACGGACGTGATGCGCATTTTCAGGGAACGGGTCGGCGATAAGGTAAAGGATGGGGCCTTTCCCACATTGTCTCACCCCGCCCGACAGAAACAGATACGAAAACTGATGGAGGAGCGGCTTCCGGGACACGTCTACGAATTCCTGAAAAAGGCCGGCGAAATCGGCGACGAAATGGGGATTCAGGTTTACGGTGTCGGAGGATTTGTCCGGGACCTGATCCTGCGTCGCGATACGTTTGACATCGATATGGTAGTGGAAGGCGATGCAGTAGCCTTTACCGAGAGACTTGCCGTTCTGACCAACGGCGTGAGCCGAAAACACAGGAAATTCAAGACGGCAAATTTGACCTTGCCGGAGGGCTTTCAGGTAGATATTGCCTCGGCACGCCTGGAGTATTACGATCGCCCCGCGGCCCTGCCAACCGTCACCCACAGCTCCCTGAAACTTGACCTCTTCCGGAGAGATTTTACCATCAATACCCTGGCAGTCCATTTGAACCCCGGATCTTTTGGCCAGCTTATCGATTTTTTTGGGGCTCAGGAGGACCTGCGTGAAAAAAGGATACGCGTTTTAAACAACCTGAGCTTTGTGGAAGACCCCACCCGTATCCTAAGGGCCATCAGATTTGAACAACGCTTCGGGTTTCGGTTGGGGAAGCACACCCTGAACCTGATGAAACATGCGATAAAAAGTGGTTTTCTCGACCTGTTGTCCGGGAAACGTATTTTCAACGAGTTTGTCCTCGTGTTTGAAGAGGAAGACCCCGTGGCGGTCCTGAAACGAATGGACGCGTTGGGGGTGCTGCAGGCCATTCATCCGAAACTGACCGTGAAGGATCGGACCGTCAACACCCTGCGTGCGGTGGGGGAGACACTTGCGTGGTATCATCTCCTTTTCCAGCGCCAGAAAATCGATTCCTGGGTTATCTATCTGTTTGCCCTGACCGATTATGCCCATCCGGATGTCCTTGACCAGGTTTTGAATCGGTTTAAAATCCCTCAAAAATCGAGGGACAGATGGCTTGAAGAACGGAAAGAGGGAATGATTCGGCTGGGACAGCTGAAAAGGCGTCTGAAATCCGGGAAGTGCCCCCCAAGTTGCGTTCACGAGAAGCTGTCTCCCCTTCATCTGAATACCATCCTGTTCATGCTTGCCAAGGCCGACAATCGGGAGGTTAAACGGGAAATATCCGCCTACGTGACGACATACAGCAAGGTAAAGATTGCCCTGCGAGGTAATGACCTGAAGAATATCGGAATCCCTCAGGGCCCCGTTTATCAGGAGATCTTCAAGTCCCTGCTGAAATTGCGCCTTGACGGAAAGATCAAGAGTAAGACAGAGGAGATTTCATGGGTTGTCAAACACGTGAAGCAGGGAAGGCTGGAGGAGGAACCCAGAAACTGAATTTCCAGGTGACATCTTGCGATAAGGGTGATAATTTATAAAGCCTCACGGATAAGCCCGTGGTTTTTATAGCGTGTCTCGCCTTCGCTGAAGGCAAAGACGTGGCAAGCCGCCTGGTGTGAAGGTAAAACACGCCGAAGCGTGTAACGATAAAAAATTTCACCCCGCATATATGCGGGGGCCTCCCGCGGAGGCGGATGAAAAAAGGACGGTAAACTTGAACAATATTATTCAACAGATAAGTATCATGGTTGTTCCCATTCTCATGGCGGTAACATTTCATGAAGTAGCCCATGGCTGGGTTGCCTATAAGCTTGGGGACCCTACCGCAAAAGAGGCGGGACGCCTGACCCTGAACCCCATCAAGCATCTGGATCTGCTGGGGACCATCGTCTTTCTCGTAACCCGCATGATTGGGTGGGCCAAGCCCGTGCCGGTGAACCCTTTCAATTTCAGGAATCCCAAGAAAGGGATGGCATGGGTCGCCGTGGCGGGGCCGGCCATGAATTTTGTCCTTGCCGCCGGGTTTGCCCTGTTGCTTAAGCTTCTATTTTTAATACCGGTATCTCCGGAAGACACCTTCCTTATATCCATTCTGAGACCCATCGCATTGATGGCAAAGGTTGGGATTATTATCAATGTGGGACTGGCAGTTTTCAATATTATCCCTGTCCCTCCCCTTGACGGGAGCAAGATCTTGGAAGGATTGCTTCCTCCTGAAGCCGCCATGAAATATGCGAAAGTTGAGCGTTACGGGATATTGATCCTCGTGATTCTCATATTCACGCACGTCGTCGATTACGTTATCTTTCCCATCATTAATTTTATTACAAATATTCTGATGTACTTAGTTATGATGTAGAATTCCTTCATCAGGTTTTTGTGATCCCTTCATAGTATTTTCTGCCATATTAAGCTCTATTTTCAACTCTTTCTTTTTACATTCTCTGATAGCTTCGCAAGATTCCTGTTGATTTTTTATCTCCCCTGAAATTCATGAATCCTGATCACAGGCAAAAACTGACAAATATTGTCAGGACCCGTTTCTGCGAGGTGACAATATTCGTCAGGACATGAAAATTAGATGTTTTAAAGGCAACAGAAGGCCAGTTTTGTTGTGGCACGCTTATTGCTTGAAAGGTGGTGAAAACAAAAGAAAGGCGGTTAATAACGCGAAATGATGAGGTATTTTAAAATGGCTTCTAACACGTTGAAAATGAACAGAGGGGGATATAGCTCAGACATGGAAGATAACACCTATAAAGAGCTTTTGAATGAAATCCCTGAATTTATCTTTTTCCATGACCTTGATGGGAGATTCATCGAGGTAAATTCGGCGCTGAAATCCATGCTGGGACTGGAAGAAGGGAATCTCCTGGGACACAAAATCCCCGAATTTATTCACCCGTCATACAGGGACAAGTTTCCAGAGTATATTAAAACAATCCTGGATAACGGTGAAGATTCTGGAACGATGGTTGTGGTAGACCTTGCGGGTAAGACACGAGTTTTGGAATATCATACCAAGCTCGTCAATCGGAAAGGTGTCCCTGTTGGAATACGCGGCGTGGCACGAGATATCTCAGAGAAGAAGAGGCTGGAAAGGGAATTGAAGGACCGTGAAGTTCTCTACCGGACGCTTTTTGAAAATGCTGAGGACGCCATCTTTCTGATGGAGGGAGAACTCTTTGCCGACTGCAATCCCAAGACACTCGAGATGTTTCGTTGTGAGAAAGCAGACATCATAGGGAAACCTCCTTATCTCTTTTCACCTGAATACCAGCCGGATGGTCAGTTATCCAGGAAAAAGGCCCTGGAAAAGATTAAATCGGCCATGAGCGGGTCTCCCCAGCGATTCGAGTGGCAGCACAAACGGAAGGATGGCTCATTATTTGATACCATCGTTAGCCTGTATCGAATCGAGGTCCAGAAAAAGGAGCTTCTCGTGGCCATGGTTCACGACATCAGTCCCCATAAGAGTGCGCTTAAGGCGCTGGAAGCAAGTGAACGTAAATACCGGGAGGTCGTCGAGAACACCAATGTAATCATCATACGGTACAAACCTGACGGAACCTTCACGTTCATCAACAAATTTGGGGAGGAGTTTTTCGGATTCAAGAGGGAGGAAATCGTCGGGAAACGGAACGTGATCGGGACGATTATTCCCATGACGGGGAGAAACAGTGAAAAACTGAAGGCCATCTTTCGTGATCTCTGCAGGTTTCCAGAGGGCTATGTAGAGAATGAGAGCATCAACGTGACGAAAGACGGACGCCAGGTCTACATTGCCTGGAGAAATCAGCCGATCAGGGATGAAAGGGGAACCGTGAAGGAGATCCTCAGTATCGGGGCCGATGTCACAAAATTAAAGCAGCTGGAGAGTGAACTCCTTCAGGCGAAAAAGTTAGAGGCCATCGGCACGTTGGCGGGGGGGATCGCCCATGATTTTAACAATATCGTCGGGGGAATGCTTGGATATATTTCCCTTTTAAAGCAACAGCATACAGAAAGTGATCCCCATTATGCCATTTTGAGAAAGATTGAACGGGCGGCGGAACAGACCTCTGAGCTTGTCAAGCAGCTTCTCGCCTTCTCCATGCGAGGAAAGTTTGAATTAAAGCCTGTAGATATGAACGAGATTATTAAAAATGTCGTTAGAATCCTGAGACGTTCCGTTTCCAAAAAGATCGAGCTCGAAAGCGATCTTCAAATGGATCTTCCACTAACCGAGGGAGACTCGTCCCAGCTGGAGCAGGTTATCATGAATATCTGTGTGAACTCCGCCCAGGCCATGCCTGAGGGAGGTGAGCTGATACTGAAGACAACCACGATAGATTCTAAGGACCTGCCCAAAGGGGTCATAAAGGGGGCCATGGCTGATAGGTATGTTGTCGTCTCAATAACCGATACGGGCATCGGCATGGACAAGTTCGTCAGGGAGCACGTTTTTGATCCCTTCTTTACCACGAAGGAGATCGGAAAGGGGACGGGTCTGGGGCTTTCAACCGCCTATGGAATTGTGAGAAACCACAGGGGAACAATCCGTGTTCAGAGTGAGGTAAATCGCGGAACAACCTTCGAGATTTACCTTCCCGCCAAATATGAGCCCTATCAGAAGGAAGAAGAAACCACGACCAAGGCGAGTGAAACGACGGTCCAGGGAAAGGGAAAGATCCTGGTCGTGGATGACGAGGATGTCTTCCGTGAGATGATGAGGGATGTCTTGAGTTACCTTGGGTATGAAGTCATCGCTTCCGAAAACGGTAAGGAGGGCATCAAGGCCTACCAGGAACACATGGAAGAAATCGATCTCGTAATCCTCGATATGAACATGCCCGTCATGGATGGGAAAGAGATGTTCCGGGAGTTGAAAAAGATCGATCCCAATGTGAAGGCCCTCCTGGCTACGGGGTTCGCCCTTGATGGGGAGGTTCAGGGGTTAATGGACGAGGGGATTATGGGATTCATTCAAAAGCCTTTCATGATTGAAGATATCTCCATGGCCATTGATGCCTTGCTTAAAATAGACGCCTGAACGAGCGGACCGAGTATATAGAATCCGGCTTTACCGAGTTGATCCGCTCTGTTTGTCCGCTTTCGCAATTTCGATCCGTACGTCCAGGGCGAAACATCCCTTTCCCTCATCGAGGAGCCTCAGCGGATTGATATCCATTTGCTGGATGGAGGGGAACTTGATCATGAGGTCCGAGAGGCTCAGGAGGGCCTGTTTCAAGGCCTCAATATCAAGCGGTGGATGTCCTCGGAAACCTTTGAGGAGCTTGTAACCTTTGAGCTCCTGGATCATTTCTTCCGCGTCTGTAAGGGACAGCGGAGCGATTCGCAGGGCCACGTCATTCAAAATCTCCGCGAAAATCCCCCCTAAGCCCACCATGACAATGGCTCCAAAGGCTGGATCGCGACGGGTACCCAGGATGATTTCCATGCCTCCTTTGATCATTTTCTGTATTAAATATCCATCAGTTATGTTTGATAATTCAAGGTTATTCTGAAATGTTTCAAGGGAGCTTATCAGCGATTCGGTGGAATGGATGTCCAGGGCAACCGCCCCCGCGTCGGTCTTGTGAATAGGCTCGCTTGTCAAAACCTTTGCCACAACCGGAAATCCCAGCTCTATCCCCGCCTTTTTTGCCTCATGAAAATCCTTGGCCACGCGGAAAGGGGCCACGGGAATGCCGCTTGCCTCGAGAAGCTTAAATCCGGTGTCCATGGGTATAAACCGGGTTTGGACCTTCTCGAGGATTCTCCGCACCGCTTCGAAGTCTCCTTTTGAGGGGGAGAGAACGGCTATCTTTCTCTGCTTCCGCTTGTGGTGGTCCCGTGAGATGGCCAGGGCTTCCATGGCATCTTCCGGCTCGGTGAAAATGGGAAAGGGATACTGCTGGCGCACCGCGGCAAGTTCCGCGTCGTCCGTGTGATACCGAAAGGCGATAGGCTTGTGATACTGGTTGGAGAGCTGGATGATGGCCTCGATGAGACGCCGCGAGGCAGCCTTTTCCACGTCGCTGATAGCGCCATGCTGGAACATGATGCCATCCACATCCCGGCGCTGGAGGGTGTACTCAAGAATCCGGGTGTAGAGGTCGAAATCGAAGAGATCCCCCAGGTCGAGGGGATTGGTCGGGTTGATGACCTTGGCCCGAAAGACCTCCCGGACCTTTTTCAGGAAGATCTCGGGGAAGGGGACCAGGTTGAATCCATGTTCCTCCGCCAGGTCCGCCGCCACAATGGCGATCCCCCCGGAACGGGAGATGATGACGAGATTGTTTCCCCGCATGGGGGGCAGGGTAAGGATCATGGCGCTGTGAACGAACTGGCGGAAGTTCCGGACCCTGACGATACCAGACTGTTTGGCCGCAGCGTCCACTACCCGGTCGTCGGTTGCGAGGGCCGCCGTGTGAAACCTGGCGATCTGCTGGCTGGCCTTACCCACATTGGATTTATGGAGCAGGATGGTCTTGGAGGAGCGGCGCGCGAAATCCATCAGTTCCTTCCCGTTTTCGATACTTTCCAGGTATAGCCCGATAATTTCGGTATTGGCATCCCTTTCCAAATAGTTCAGGAAATCGATTTCGGTGAGATCGAGCTTGTTTCCCATACTGACCAGCTTGTTGGGACGGACGTTTACGTTCGCCAGCTGGTGCAGGTAGGTGAGGGTGACCCCGCCGCTTTGGGCCAGAATAGACATCCTCCCCGGCCGGGTGGCAAAGCCCTTGAGACTGACAAAGGGACAGCAGAGACCATTTTCCATGTTGATGATGCCAATTCCGTTGGGTCCCACGAAACGAATCCCCCATTTTCGGGCGTTTTCCAGAAGCTGCTTTTCCAGCTTCGCCCCTTCCCCGGAGAACTCGCGGAACCCCCCCGTTTCAATGACGAGCCACTTGATTCCCCGTTGCCCGCACTGATCCACGATGTCGGGCACGGTCCTGGCGGGGGTCAGGACAATGGCCACGTCGATTTCTTCGGGCAGGTCCTGGATCGAGGTGAGGATCCGGTGTCCGAGAAGGATCCCCCCGTGGCGCCCTACGAGGAAAATTTCCCCGTTGAATCCAAAGGCGTAAAGATTCTCGGCAATAAGCCGACCCAGATTGGTTTCCCGCTCGGAAACCCCGATAACGGCGACCTTTTCAGGATAAAAAAGGCGATCCATGGTTTTCTCCTTTTGGCCTAAAGCCATTCATCGCTTGACAGTTCAAAGACCTTGACACCCGTTTTCATTTCCTCGTGGGACAGGAGATTTGCCCTCAGTGTTTCCGCCATTTCCTCGGAAATCGCCGTCAGGAGGATGGCGTTTTCCCCTGGCCAGACCTGCGTTCCCATCCTCGGGTCGGAATGCCTCCCCTTGCCGTAAACAGGGGACCAGGTGGTAAATCCCGGGACCCCGGAACGGTCAAGGATTTCATGAAGGATTTCTTCCTTATCCGCGTCAAAGATAATCAGGATCAATTTCATCTCAGGGATTTCTCCATATTTTTACGGGTGAAAAAGGTGTAAATCACCGGGACGATCAGCAGGGTAACGAAGGTTGAGACCATGAGCCCGCCGATCACGGTAATCCCCATGGGATTCCAGGCCTCGGACCCTTCGCCATGGCTCAATGCCATGGGGAGCATCCCGAAGATCGTCGTGAAGGTGGTCATAAGGACCGGACGGAGCCTGCGGGTTCCCGCGATTCGGACCGCCTCGAACAGGGCGATTCCCCGCTTTCTCAGGATGTTCGTGTAGTCCACGAGGACGATGGCATTGTTGACCACGATCCCGATCAGCATGATCACGCCGATGAACGACATGAGATTCAGTGTCGTATGGGTGAGGAAGAAGGCCCAGGCAACCCCCACAAGGGCAAAGGGGACCGAAAACATGATGACGAAGGGATCCCGGAAGGATTCGAACTGGGCGGCCATAACCATGAAAACCAGGACGATTCCAAGGAGGAAGAGGAGCCTCAGGTCTCGGAAGGATTTCTGCTGTTCCTCCACGTCCGATCCCTCGCGTATCTCGATCCCTGGCGGAACGGGAAAGGTCTTCAGCTCCTTCCGGATATCGTCCATAACCTCGCCCATGGAACGTCGGTAGGTGTCGGCGTCCACCGTGATAATGCGCTGGCGGTTCTTTCGGTCGATCTGGATGGGACCGTATTTTTGGGTAATCACGGCCACATTTTTAAGCTTGATCGGTTTTCCCGTAGCGGCGTAAACCGTAAGATTCCCGATGTCCTTGAGGGAGCGACGGTCATTTTTGGAGAGGCGGACAAAGATATCATAGTCGTCTCCAGCGTCCCTGAATTTTGTCGGGTCGTTCCCGTAAAAGGCGGTTCGGACGGTATCCGCCACGAGGGCCATGTTTAACCCTAAAACGGAGGCCTTCTGGCGGTCGAGCCTGATCCAGATTTCCGGCCGGTATCCCCGTTCTGAAGTCGTCACGTCGACCGCTCCGGGGATTTTTTCCACCATGGCCTTCAGTTGATGGGCCACCTTCGTAATGGTGTGGGAGTTGCTTCCAAGGACCTCCAGGGAAATAGGTTTCCTTCCCCCCCCAAAGAAGAGTTTTTCGACCGGGCTGACCACCTGGATGGCAAGGTATTTGATGCCAGGGATCTTCTCGATATCCTTGCGTACCGCATTGGCAACCTCTTTGACCGACCTTTTTCGCTGACTTTTGGGGACGAGCTTGGCGCCCACCCGCCCCACATAGCTTCCCTCTTCAAAACCGAGCGCCGTGGCCACGCCCTCCCGGCTCTGGCCTACGAGGGCGTAGTAGTTGTCCATTTCCGGGATCTTCTTTTCGAAGATTTTCATGATCTGCTTGGCGACCTTTTCGGTCTCTTCCAGACGGGTTCCCTCCTTGAGCCTGAAGTTGACCTCCATGTCACCGGAGTCCATGCTCGGGATGAACTCGGAGCCGGTGAATCTCAAGAGATTCATGGAGACACCGAAGATGATAATCCCTATTACGATGATAAGCCACCGATGGGAAAGGGAGAAGGAGAGGACAGCATTGTAGAGATTTTCAAAAAAGTTCAGAACCTTTTCCCCCAGCTTGAACAGGAGGGAAAAGACGTTTCTCTTTGGCGCCTTGTCCGCCTTGTCAAGCCAGGCGGCGCTTAGCATGGGGGTAAGGGTCAGGGAGGTGAAGAGGGACCCTAGCAGGGTGATGGTAACCACGGCGGCAAGCTGGTGGAAGATAATCCCACTGATTCCCTTGACAAAGATGAGGGGGACGAAGACGACCACGGTCGTCAGCGTGGAGGCGGAGATGGCGAGTCCCACTTCGGAGGCCCCGAACACGGAGGCGAAGCGCGGGGTTTCTCCCTCCTCAATATGGCGCATCACATTCTCCAAGACGACGATGGCGTTGTCCACTACCATCCCGATGGCTATAGACAAGCTCATGATGGAGATGATGTTGATGGTGTAACCGAAGATGT
>CAZPTH010000054.1:0-12081 GCA_964589315.1 uncultured Thermodesulfobacteriota bacterium | reverse complement strand
TTTCCCTGGTCACCAGGGGTGTCATCCTTCACTATATCCTGGAAGCGGATGGGTTTCCCCTTTCCAAGAGGTTTATTACCTATGGGGAAATTCCCGGCGGGATGACCTACGCCGGGGTCTTCCGGCGGCGCGTTATCCTCCCCTTTATCAACGCCTTCGGGCAGGACAAGGAGAAATTCAGAAAGGCGTCTGAGAAGTTGAACGGGGTTTCCGCCCTGCTGGGAGACCTGTCGTTTACCTTCCAGATCTTTCCAAAAGTGCCTGTCACGCTCGTCTTGTGGGAAGGGGACGAGGAGTTCCCACCGGCGGCAAAGATGCTATTCGACGCCTCTATCGATCACTACCTTCCCCTCGAGGATGTGGTGGTTATGGGGGAAATGATCGTTGGAAGACTAAAAGCGGTTTTGAATGCTTAGGAAAAAGGAGGTTCATATGCCCTTGGGAAAGGGGTTCAAACGCTTAAAGAGGATTTCCAATTCTCTAATCCTCGTAGCCCTTCTCGTCACCCTTGTATGCTCTGTCCCCGTTGGCGCGGCATCTCTGGAAGGCATGGCGGCACAAGCGGATGCCATTGTCATAACGACCCCTTTAAGCAAAGTTTCCTACTGGGACGGAAAAATCATTCGAACCCGTGCCACCCTCCAGGTGGAACAAGTCATATCCGGGGCGTTGCGCGGGGATCGCGTGACCATCGTCTACGATGGCGGGGTCGTGGGGAAAATCGGTTTGAAGGTCTCCCATGGGGTCAGGTTACCCGTGGGGCAAAAAAACCTCGTCTTTCTTAAAAATATGGGACAGGATTTTACGGTGGTGAATCAGTCGGAAGGGGTCTTTTATATCCTGCAGGGGAAAGAAGGCGAAGTAGTTCTCCCGTCGGAAGAGATGGATGACACCCGGGGGGTGACCGTCAAATCTGCCCTTGGACCCTCCGCCATGGAGAAAGGTATTCCCCTGAAAGAGTTTCTCTCAATCCTTCGCACATTCAACCATTGAGAGGGTAAAAATGAAGCCTATTTTCACCACTACGCTCCTTGTCTTTTTCCTTTTTGCAAGTTTTTCTCCGGTTCACGCCTATAAACTGGAGACCAATGACAACGGACAACCCCTGCACTGGTCTTCCAGCAATTTTCCTGTAAGTTACAAGGTTACTGCAAATCCCCCCATCAACGCGGACGCCTTTATAGGGGCGGTTCAACAGTCCTTCAATACCTGGCAAGGGGTGGGAAATGCCACGATTTCCTTCCAATACGCTGGAACCACCGGGACGAGGGAACCGGCCTTCGATGGTGAAAACAACATCATCATGGGAAATAAAATAACGGGGAACGACGTGGTAGGACAGAGCTACATCTACTACACCGTCGATACGGGAGAAATCCTCGATGTTGACATCGTCTTGAACAGCGATTATGCCTGGGCCACCGATGGCTCTCCGGGGAAGATGGACGTCCAGAACACGGCGACCCACGAGATTGGCCACCTGTGTGGCCTGGATGACCTGTATGCCAACGAGGACAGGGAAAAAACCATGTACGGATACATTGATTACGGGGAAACCAAGAAGAGAACCCTCGACCCTGATGACATGGCGGGACTGGCTGCCATCTACCCTCAGGGTTCAGACTCCGACGATTCTGGAGGCGGTGGAAGCGGTTGCGGAACCGTCTCCCCAACAAATCCCCCAGGGCCCGGAGACATCAATTTTACATGGCTCTTTCTGATTCTCTTCTTCCTTTGGGGATACCACCTCTTCACGCGCCGGGGGCAAGAGCCTTCATCCCCCTAAATTAAACGGGTCAAGGGAGGATCGAGAGCCCTTACGCTCACGAAATCACGAATTTCTTCAATCTTCCCTGTTGTCCATTTGACAAACCCCAGGTTTATAGTAAACTTCTCGATAGAACTTCAATCTAAGGAAAGGTGGGACTATGAACGTATCGGCTTACATGACAAAAGACCCAATCACCGTTACGAAATACACCAATATCTATGACGCCCGGAAGATCATGGCGGACCACAACATCCGGAGACTCCCCGTCATCGATGGGGATCGGCTCATTGGAATCGTCAGCAAAACGGATATCCTGGAGGCTTCCCCGCCCGACCTTTCCGAGCACTCCATTCACGAATTCAACTACATCCTGTCACGGATGATCGTCTCTGAGATTATGACCAAGCATCCCCTGACGGTCACGCCGGACACCCCCATCGAATTTGCCGCCAAACTGATGCGAAAATACAAAATCGCCTCCCTTCCTGTCATTGACGAGGGAAAACTCGTGGGAATCATCACGGAATCTGACCTGTTCGATGCCTTCATCGAAATCATGGGAGGGAACGTCAAAGGGTCGAAACTTATCCTTACCCTGGAAGACAAACCCGGGTCCCTTGCCAATGCCACCCACATTATCTCCCGGCACAATGCGAACATTATCAGCGTGGTAAGTACCCGAAGGGGTGTAAAAGAAGGGGAATCCCTGACCTCTATCAAGATCGATAAGGAGGACGCCTCGGAAATTGTTGAGGAACTGAAGGAAATAGGTATCGCGGCCTATGCCCGCTTCGAAAACCCCGTATAACTGTCCTTTACGCAAAAAAAATAAAAGAGGAGGAAGGCAACCCTTCCTCCTCTTTTTCATTCCCTGAGGGATTCCTGACTTTACTTGACTTCTTCGAAATCCGCGTCCACGACATCGTCGCCACTGTCGGAGGATCCGGACGCGCCTGCCTGGGCACCGGCTGATGCGTCGGCACCCCCAGCTCCAGCGCCTCCCTGCGGTCCTCCCTGCTGTTGCGAGGCCTTGGCATACATGGCCTCGGCCAGCTTGTGCGAGGCATTCGTCAGTTCCTGTGTCGCGTTCTTTATCTCATCAATATTGTCAGACTCCATCGCCTTTTTGGCCTTTTCAATGGCAGATTCCAGGTTGGACTTGGAGGCCTCGTCGAGGGAATCCTTGTTCTCGTTCAGGGTCTTCTCCGTGGTGTAGATCAGGCTGTCCAGCTGGTTCCGGGCCTCGATCATCTCCTTCTTCTTACGGTCTTCCTCCGCGTGCATCTCGGCATCCCGGATCATCTTTTCCACCTCTTCCTTGGAAAGCCCGCTGGACGCTGTAATCTTGATGGACTGCTCCTTCCCCGTTGCCATGTCTTTCGCCGATACGTGAACGATCCCGTTGGCGTCGATGTCGAAGGTCACCTCGATCTGGGGAACTCCTCTCGGCGCGGGCGGGATTCCCACCAGCTCAAACCGGCCGAGGGTCTTGTTGTCCCGCGCCATCTCGCGCTCACCCTGCAGCACGTGGATCGTCACGGCCGTCTGGTTATCCGCCGCGGTGGAAAAGATCTGGCTCTTCCGGGTCGGGATGGTCGTGTTCTTCTCGATGAGCTTTGTCATAACGCCACCCAATGTCTCGATT
This sequence comes from uncultured Thermodesulfobacteriota bacterium, assembly GCA_964589315.1. GTDB lineage: Bacteria > Desulfobacterota > S145-22 > S145-22 > S145-22 > JAOZMY01. The sequence goes on along the minus strand of CAZPTH010000054.1, from coordinate 8,665 downwards.
CCAAGAGAGAGTGGCGTCACGTCAAGGAGCAAGACATCCTTCACATCCCCGGAGAGGACGCCCGCCTGGATGGCGGCACCGATGGCCACCACCTCATCGGGGTTCACGCTCTTGTTCGGCTCTTTCCCGAAGATCTCCTTGACCTTCTGCTGCACCATCGGCATTCGTGTCATACCACCCACGAGAATAACCTCGTTGATATCCTGCGGGGACAGGCCCGCGTCCTTCAGGGCGATCCTGCAGGGTTCTTCTACCTTGTTGACCAGGTCTTCCACCAGCTTCTCCAGCTTCGCCCGGGTCAGCTTGATATTCAGGTGCTTGGGACCGCTGGCATCCGCCGTGATGAAGGGGAGGTTGATATCCGTTTCCATCGTAGTGGACAGTTCCACCTTCGCCTTCTCGGCCGCCTCCTTGAGACGCTGGAGAGCCATTCGGTCGTTCCGCAGGTCAATCCCCTGATCCTTTTTGAACTCGTCAGCGAGATAGTCCATGATACGGAGGTCAAAGTCCTCCCCACCCAGGTGGGTATCACCATTGGTGGACTTGACCTCGAAGACCCCGTCACCGATTTCCAGGATAGAGATATCGAAGGTTCCTCCACCCAGGTCGAAGACGGCGATCTTCTCGTCCTTCTTCTTGTCCAGTCCATACGCCAGGGAGGCCGCCGTCGGCTCGTTGATAATTCGCTTGACTTCGAGCCCGGCGATCTTGCCCGCGTCCTTGGTCGCCTGACGCTGACTGTCATTGAAATAGGCGGGAACGGTAATAATCGCCTCCGTTACCTTTTCCCCGAGGTAATCCTCCGCTGTCTGCTTCATCTTCTGCAGGATCATGCCGGAGATCTCCTGCGGGCTGTAATCTTTCCCCCGGACAGACACCCATGCGTCCCCGTTGGAAGCCCTGACGATCTTGTAGGGAAGGATCTTGATATCCTTCTGGACTTCCGGATCCTCATATTTCCGTCCAATCAGCCGTTTGATGGCGAAGATCGTGTTTTCAGGGTTGGTAATGGCCTGGCGTTTCGCCACCTGCCCCACCAGGCGTTCTCCCTTTTCCGTAAAGGCAACAACGGAAGGTGTGGTTCGGGTCCCTTCCGCATTGGTCAAAACCTTCGCTTCCCCCCCCTCCATAATCGCCACGCATGAATTTGTGGTTCCTAAATCGATTCCGATAACTTTTCCCATCGTTTCCTCCTTTTTGGTTTTAATTCGTTATGAATCCTTCTTTTTTGATACGGTCACCGTAGCGGGTCGGATCACGCGCCCATGGAGTTTGTACCCCCGCTGCAACTCCTGAACCACGGTGTTGGGTTCCAGGTCGTTTCTCTCCTCCTGCATAATCGCCTCGTGAACGTTTGGATCAAAGGGTTCCCCCTCCGCCGGGATGGCCTCCAGCCCCGATTTTTCCAGGGTCTTGAGAAAGTCCTTGATGGTCATTTCAATCCCTTCCTTCAGGGCATCGATATTCTTGACCTCGTCGGCATGTTCAAGGGAGCGCTCGAGGTTGTCCACGAAGGGGAGAATCTGACGGATAAGTTCCTGGTTGGCGAACCGGATGGCATCCTGTTTGTCCTTCGTGATCCGTCGCTTGAAGTTTTCAAACTCGGCGTGAAGCCGGATATATTTATCGTACAGGTCCTGGTACTCTTTCTTCCAGTCCTTCTTTTCGGCCTTGGGGGTTTTCTTCGCCTCTTTCCGTTCCGTCTCTCCCCTCTTTGCGTGCAGTTCCTTCACCTTGTTCTCTTTATCCGAAAACGTCACCTCAATGGTTTCGTCTTTATTTTTTTCCTTTACATTCTTGTTCATCGAATTCCTCTCCTTTTCACATCCTTCTCAAAATCTCACTGACCAGTTCCGCTGTATAATCCACCACGGGGATAACCTTCGTATAATTCATCCGCGTAGGTCCCAGGACACCGAGGGTTCCAAGAACCGAAGATCCATTGGTGTAGGTTGCCGTAATCAGGCTCAGGTCCTGGAAATCCTCCATCTGGCTCTCGCTGCCGATGTAAATCTGCACCCCGCTTGCCGTCAGGCTTTTGTCCAGGAGCTTCACCAGCTTGCTCTTCTCCTCGAAGGCCTTGAAAATTGCCTTCATCCTTTCGATATCCTCGAACTCGGGTTCCTCGAAGATATTGGTTTTCCCCTCGATGATGACATCACGGTCCACGGATTTCTCAAAGGTCGTATCGATGACCGCCTTTCCCAGGGCCAGGGCGTGTTTCATCATCTCGTCATACCGGGCCTTTTCCCTCTCCATCTGGGTCAGGATCTCCTCCCGCGTTTCGTAAAGCGTATGTCCTTCGATAATCGAGTTCAGGTAGTTGGACATGCGTGTTAAATCACTGTTGCTGAGGTTGAATTCGTCTTCAATCAGCCAGTTCTGAACAATCCCCGTGTAGGAAATCAGAATCACCAGGATCTGGTCGTCACGCAGTTTGACGAAATCGATGTGTTTTAATCGTATCGTCTCGAGTTTCGGGGCCATCACAAGCCCCGCGTAATGGGAAAGATCCGAAAGCGCCCTGGAGACTTCCTGAAGCAGCTTGGGAACCTCACGGTTTCCTTCCTTCAGGTATTGCTCGATCATCTGCTTCTCTTCAGGAGAAATGCCCCTCACGTTGATGATACTGTCCACATAGTAACGAAATCCCCGCTCCGTGGGAACACGGCCGGCAGAGATGTGGGGCTGGCGGAGATAACCCAATTCCTCGAGATCTCGCATGATATTACGAATCGTGGCGGGGCTGAGCCCGATTCCCGTCTTTTTGGACAGGGTCCGGGACCCGACGGCCTCAGCCGTCTGGATATACTCGTTCACCACGAGTCGTAATATTTCCTGTTCCCTTTTCGAAAGCTGCTCCACTTGTCCCCTCGTGAGATTTTTCACTCGGGTATAAAATAAGTATGATTGACCCGTTGTCAAGTAACAAATCCTGGCAACGGGCCTTAAAAAATTACCTTTATCAAAGGGGAGATGGCGATTCCCCAAGAAGAAAATCGCCGAGAGTCACGACAGCGGTATTTTTAGTCCCTGATGTGGTCTTTTCCGGAAAGGGCTCTGACCTCAATCTCGATAATTGCCACGATGTCCGTGTCCTCGAGGGAAACGGGCCGGAAGCCACCCATCGGCTGGTATTTCTCCATCATATCCTGAAGGATGTCCCGCTTCCTTTCCCGTTCTGTGACCAACCTCGCCACACCTTCAAGCACCACGCTTCGGCAACTGTAGGTCGCGGAACAGGGTTTTTCCACCGCGGGAATATACTTGAGAATCTCCTCTACCTCGAGGCACACCCTCGGATCCCGCGCGATCTGGGCGATTTTCCCGCTCTTGGGCCCCGTGTGGATGTAGATCTTCCCATCCGCGTAGAGAAAATTCACGGGTCGGAGGATGGGAGCCCCATCCTCTTTCAGGGTTGCCAGGTGGATGATTTCCGCCGTTTTCAAAAGTTCTTCCATCCAAGAACTTTTCATATGGTTACCCTCCACTTTTTATTTTTCGCTTCTTGCTTTTAACATATCGTGGTAGTTATCCATCTCCCGAAACAGCTCCATGGGTAAATGGATCTCATTCACCCGGCGCCGGAATTCCGAATTGAGCGGCATCCCCCTGACATACCAGGCAAGGTGTTTCCGCATCCGAAAGATTCCCTGTCTTTCTCCAAAGACCTCGAGGCTTAAATTCAGGTGTCGCTTCATCACCTCAAACCTCTCATCAAGGGAAACGGGGTCGTAGGCCCCCTTCTCGAGAAGCTGCCGAATCTGCCGGAAGATCCAGGGGTTTCCCAGGTATCCCCGGGCAATCATGACGCCGTCACATCCCGTCTTCGTAAACATTTCAGTGGCGTCCTCGGGTGAAGAAACACCCCCGTTCCCAATGAGGGGACGTCCGAGAAAAGAAGCCGCCTTGATCCAAGACCACTCTGGAGGGTGGGAAAAGCTCCAGGAGACACACCGCGCGTGTAGAGACACCGCCTTGACGCCGAGACTGAACAGCCCCGGGATCACGTCCAACCCCGTCATCTCCCCTGGGGTTTTACAGGCCCTGAGTTTTACGGTGACGGGCAATGAAACAGCCCCGACGACCCCTTCCACGACCGCGAAAAGCCTCTCCCTGTCCATCATCAAGGCCGCCCCCGCCCCGCTTCGCATGACCTTTTTCACCGGGCACCCCAGGTTGATGTCGATGAGGTCGCACAGACCCTCCGCCTCGAGGCGCCTGGCCGTCTCCGCCATGGAGTCCGCATTTCCCCCGAAGATCTGGATTCCAAACGGGTCTTCTCCCTCCGCCCGCTGCAGGATCCCGCGGGTCTTCCGATGTCCCCGGACAAGGGCCTCCGCACTAACCATCTCACTGAAGGTCAATCCCGCTCCGAATGACTTCAGGATGGCCCTGTAGGGAAGATCGCTGATCCCCGCCATGGGAGCGGCGATTAATCGGTTGGGGATTCGGCAGGAACCGATTTCAAGGGAGGTTAAGAGGTCGGACGGGTTCACGTCTCAAACCACGCGGAGAACCAGTGTCCCGTCTGCCGTTCCTTCACGAGGCGAACCCGCTTCTGGAGTCTTTTCAGGAGGATATAGTAGTCACTCCGAAGAACGCCGGAGAGGATGATCCACCGTTTCTGATAGAATTCATCCCGGTTCGTCAGTTCATCCAGCACGCTGAAATGGATATTCATCACGGCCAGGTCGGCTTTACGCTGGAGCATTTCCCTCGCGTCTCCTTCCATGACATCGATCTTGTCGGTAAGGCCGTTGAGTTCCACGTTCCGCGCGGCGGTCATGACCGATAGCCGGTTGATGTCCACCGCGGTAACCCTTTTTGCCCCCAACAGGGCACAGGCTATGGCGAGAATGCCGGTTCCCGTTCCCAAATCCAGAACCTCTTTCGGTATATGGGTTCGGAACAGATCCGTAATGAGATGAAGGCAGTCAACCGTCGTGGGATGTAATCCCGTACCAAACACCACCCCTGGATCGAAGGGAACCTCCCGACACCCTTCCGGAGGGGACGGAATATCGCCATACGGGGGGCGGAACCACAACGAACCAACACGGAAGGCCTTCAGCTTGTCTCCCTGCCACTGTTCGTAATCCATATCATAGGCATCGACAAGCCTCGGGAGGTCCCCCTGCTCAATCAGGCGCTCAACCAAGGCCCTCCGGTCCTTATGAAAAAAGAGGAAAGAGCTGTCCCCTTCGCTCCAGCACCCGATATAATCGGGTGAGGAGATAGGAACATCTCCAACTCTTCCTGCCATCTCGTAGATATAGAGGTGGTCGTAAGGTTTCATAAAAACAGCGAGGTAAAAGAAACGACGCGGTCAGGGATCAATCGTCACTGCCGAAGAATCCCCCGACCAGGCTCCCGAGCCCGGAACCAGCGGAATGTTCTCCCCCGCTTCTTCCGGACATGGTTCCAATCTCTCTCCGGAGCTTGGAAAGGGTCAAGGTCTGGAGGATCACCCTTCCGGGTCCCTTCAATGTGGTAAGAAAGAGCCCTTCCCCGCCAAAGATAGCCGTCTTGATGCCTCCCACGAACTGGACATCGTAATCCACCGTCTCTTCGAATCCAACGATGCTACCCGTATCCACCTGGAGCCCTTCACCCTCTTTCAGATCGAAGATCACGAAATCCCCGCCGGCGTGGATAAAAACGAGGCCCTCGCCGCCGAATTTCTCCAGGATAAACCCCTCACCGCCAAAAAGGCCCGCGCCAATCTTCTTCTGAAAGGCAATGGAAAAATCGACCCCTATCTCTGCGCAGATGAAGGCGTCCCGCTGGGCAAGGAACTTTTTATTGTCAGAAACCCGGATCGCCTCGATCCTTCCGGGAAATTCACCGGCGAATCCCACCTCTCCAAGCCCCCTCGTTGAGGTGAAATGGGTGGTGAAAAGGGATTCCCCCGCCACCTTTCGTTTCAGGGCACCGAGGAGCTTGCCGCCCAGGCCCTCTCCAAGCATCTTCGTCTCCATGTTGATATTGAAGGTCTTATAAACCATCTTTCCGGCCTCGGCATAGATCTCCTCACCTTCGCCCAGGGTTATTCTGAGTATCTGAAGGTTGTCTCCCTCAATTCTGTATTCCATAAATCAGGCTCCTTTTCTATTTTTCACCTTTTTCTTCAGTCTCTTCAGCCCTTTCGCGAACCTCACGAATCCAGTAAATCGGCTTTCCCTGGGTTTCATGGTAGGTCCGAGCCATCAACTCACCCAGCAGTCCCATACTCACAAACTGGACCCCGATGAAAATCAGCAGGACGGCCAGCATAAGTAAGGGACGTCCGCCGATGCTCTGACTGTAAACATACTTCAGGATGGTCAGGTAGAGGCCAATCAGAAATCCCACCCCGCCGGACACGACACCCAAAACCCCAAAAAACTGGATGGGTCGCGTGGAAAAACTCAAAAGGAATTTCACGGTGATGAGGTCAAGAATAACCCGTATTGTCCGGGAGATGCCGTATTTCGATTTCCCTGCCGTCCGGGGACGATGATTGACGGGCACCTCATCTATGGAAACCCCTAACCAGCTCGCGATGGCGGGAATAAAACGGTGCATTTCCCCGTAGAGTTGGATGTTCTTGACGATGTCCTTTCGATAGGCCTTGAGGGTGCATCCGTAATCGTGGAGGTGAACCCCTGTGATGAATGAAATGAGTCCATTGGCAATGATGGAGGGAAGGCGCCGATTCAAAAAAGGATCCTTACGGTCCTTCCGCCACCCGCTGACCACATCGTATCCCTTGTTGATCCGCTCGATAAGTTTCGGAATATCCGCGGGGTCGTTCTGACGGTCCGCGTCCATAGTGATGATTACGTCGCCGGTGGCATGATCAAACCCCGCGGCAATGGCGGCTGTCTGGCCATAATTTTTCCTGAAACGAATCACCCTGACACGCGGGTCTTTTTCATATATCTCTTCAAGAATGGAAAAACTCTTATCGGAACTTCCGTCATCCACATAGACGATCTCACTTTCTATTCCATCAACCAGGCCGTTCAGGACCGACGAAAGTTCCTCATGGAGATCTCTCAGATTCTCTTCCTCATTAAATACAGGGATTACGATCGAGATTTTCTTCACGTCATCCCCTGAATCACCCAGGGTTTTCATAGGAAATGACCTACCATAGGGGATGTTGAAGGTCAAGCGGGAGAGAGACCCGCAAGGGCAGGAAAACCTAAAACCCTGTTTCCAAATATCTTGACAGTTCGAGTGCCCCTCGCTATGATGGGAAAAAATATCATACGTAACACAAAAAAGAAAAGGGGGGTGATAACCGAGCTAAAAATGTTATCAACCGCAATCTCATGCAAGGAGGTCAAAAATGAAAAAAGGGTTAACCATACTTATCGGGTTTTCGGTTATTATTCTGGCATTCACGCTCATCATTGGGACACCCGCGACCTCGAATGCCGCGGCGATTCAGCTCACCTACAGTAACTTCTTTCCACCCAGCCATATCCAGAGCAAGCTGGCAGCCGCCTGGTGCAAAGAAGTAGAAAAACGCACCAATGGTAAGGTCAAGATCACCTATTATCCGGGGGGCACACTCACCAAAGGTAAAAACTGCTACGACGGTGTGGTCAACGGCCTGTCGGATATCGGAATGTCCGTTCTCGCCTATACGCGCGGACGTTTCCCCATCATGCAGGCGGTCGATCTCCCATTAGGCTACACAAGCGGTGTCGTCGCAACCAAGATCTGTAACGCCGTTTACAACAAGTTCAAGGACCCGGGATTTAAAGATACCCAGGTCATGTACCTGATGGCCCATGGTCCCGGCCTTCTCTTCACGAAGAAAAAACCCGTTAAAAAGCTGGAAGACCTTAAGGGGGTAAAAATCCGTGCCCATGGGACTACGGCGGCGCTAGTCAAGGCCCTGGGTGGAACACCGGTGGCCATGCCGATGCCGGAACTCTACCAGGCCCTTCAAAAGGGTGTCGTGGAAGGGGCCTTCTACCCCATGGAGGTTAACAAGGGCTGGAAGATGGCGGAACAGGTGAAATACTGCACCATGTCTCTTTCCTGCGCATACACCACTTCCTTTTTTGTGGTCATGAACAAGAAAAAATGGAATGCCTTGCCTGCCGATGTCAAGAAGACTATTGAAGAAATCAACAAGGAATGGATCGTCAAACACGGAAAGGCCTGGGACAGCAGTGACGCGGAAGGAAAGAAATATTTTCTCGAAAAGGGCGGAAAAATCATCACCCTGAGCAAGGACGAACTGGCGCGGTGGAAAAAGGCTTCAAGACCTGTTATCAGCCAGTACATCGCCCAGATGAAGAAGAAGGGAATCAACGGGAAAGAGATTGTTGATTACATCGAGTCGATGCTGAAATAAAATATTAACCTGATCGGGGCATCCACCCTTCCAAATGGTGGATGCCCCACCTTTAGGAGGGAGGACGTATGAAAAAGGTTATTTTGTTCTTCTGTGTTTTTATGTCTGTTTCGTTAGTCATGACACTGGCTATCCCAACCATCTCACAAGCCAAAACGATCCAGCTCACCTACAGCAACTTTTTCCCGCCCAGCCATATCCAGAGCAAGCTGGCAGCCGCCTGGTGCAAAGAAGTAGAAAAACGCACCAATGGTAAGGTCAAAATCACCTACTATCCCGGGCAAACCTTGACCAAGGCAAAAAACTGCT
>CAZPTH010000053.1:0-12154 GCA_964589315.1 uncultured Thermodesulfobacteriota bacterium | reverse complement strand
CGGCCATGCGCGCCGCCTGTTCGAGGTCCCTGGAGGCAACCCCTTCTTTCAGGGTCACGGTGCGGACGGCCAAGGTTGTCGCGTCCAATTCGGCGCGGACCTCTCCGTCCTCGTAAACGAACCTCTCCCCGGCATCCCGGAGCGTGGCGGACATCCCGTCGAACCGGCCGGCCATGACGCCGGGCTCGGGAAAATAAACCCCCTTCCCGTAAGCCTCAAAACTCTCCCGGCTCAGGTGAACCTTGAACTTGTCCCGGTAGGGCGCCCCGCTGGAGGGGCAAAAGGTTTCACAGTTTCCGCATTCGTTGCAGAAGTCACCAATGTTGACGACCTGATAAGGCTGGGTAATCTCTTCCTGTCCGACGGTCTCCACGGATACACCGCCTTCCGTTCGGGCCGCCCGCTGGAGGGGGAATCGGATCGGCGAGACGGCCACGGCTACGTTGGCCCGGTTAGGGCAGACGGTGACACAGATGTTACAGAGCAGGTCGCACTGGAGGCACCGGGCCGCCTCTCTGCGGGCGTCTTCCTCGGGCAACGTCCCCATGGTGGGGGCAAAGTCGAGGCGGTCTTCCGGCTTCCGCACGGGCGGAACAGGCCCGATCTCCCGCCGCATCCGACGCGCCATGAGGGCGCGGTAATCGGGGGTACGGTCGTCCTCCGGCGCAAGGGTTTCGAAGGAAGAACCGCCGGCGTCTTTCATGATGGCCTCCGCCATGCGACGGCCGTCTCCGATGGCGTTGACGAGGGATGAAGCGCCCCGAACGGCATCCCCCCCCACAAACACGCCTTCCAACAGTGTCTTCAGGGTCTCGGGATCCAGCTTCAGCCCCCCTTCAGGGAGGAAATCGAGGTGGACACGCTGTCCAATGGCGGTGATAACCGTATCCGTCTCAAGGGTAAATTCCGCCCCTTCCACCCGAACAGGCCGCCGACGCCCGCTGGCATCCTTTTCCCCCAGCGTCATCCGGTCGCATTGAAGGCCGTTGACCCTCCCCTCATTCGTCAGCACGCGGGTCGGCTGGGTCAGCTCTCGCAGAAGGATCCCCTCTTCCAGGGCCTCCCGCAGCTCGTCAGGGTCGCAGGGCATCTCCCGACGCGTGCGGCGGTAGAGAATGCTCACCTCACCCTTCTCCCCCACAAGCCGTTTCGCGGCGCGGGCCACGTCGATCGCCGCGTTGCCGCCCCCCACCACCGCGATGCGGGTCCCCAGCGCCGGCCTCTCACCGCGGCGCACGGCGCTGAGAAAGGTCAACTGATCCAGGACCCCCTCGGCGTCTTCGCCGGGAACCCCCAGTTTCAGGCTCACCTTCGCGCCCACTGCGATAACGATGTAGTCGTGGGACGCGCGAATCTCTTCGAAGTCCTCGGCCCCGATGGAGGTGTTCGCGTGAAGGCGGACCCCCATATTCAGAATGGCGCGGATATCCCGCTCAAGGCTCTCCTGATCAAGGCGAAACGGGGGGATGGCATCGGCCGCCATTCCGCCGGGAAAGGCCTTGCTCTCATAGACCTCCACCTCGAACCCCGCCAACGCCAGAAAGTAGGCGCAGGAGAGTCCAGCCGGCCCGGCTCCGATGATTCCCACCCGACGGCCGTTGGAGGGAAGAGGCGTGGGATAGTCTTCCGCCCCCCGCCTTTCCGCGATAAACCGCTTGATTTCACGAATCAACACCGGGGAATCGTAGTTCATGCGGGTGCACTGAAACTGGCAGAGATGATTGCACACCATTCCCTGCACGGAAGGGAAGGGATTGGTCGCCAGAATGGTACGGAACGCCTTGCCGTCCTCACCACGGGCGGTAAAGTCGAGGTATCTCGGGATGTCCTGGTCCGCCGCGCAGGCCTCCACGCAGGGTGCCGCGGCGCAGTCGAAGAGAGGAAGCGCCCGCGATGTCTTGACATTCCTGTACGGGAATCGTTCCTTGGCATAGCGGCCGCTTTCCACCACGTCCTTCGCGTACGCCTTCAAGGCCTCAAGGGCCGCCTGCCGGGGGTCTTCTCCCCCGCTCCGGGACAGGGACAGGTCCTCAAGGGTGGCGGCGTTCCGTTCGACCATCTCGCGCCCCAGGATTTCCAGGTACTGAGACAGCCGTCCGTATCCCCCGGGCTTCAGGAGATCGGAGGAGACGGTCACCGGCCGGAGCCCGCACGCCAGGGTATCGACAAGGTTGAACGCGTTCACCCCCCCCGCGAACGAGATATCCAGCGCCCCGTCAAACGCCTCCTGCAGCCTGGCGGCCAGGTTGATGCTGATGGGATGAAGGGCGCGACCGCTCATATAGACGGTGGGTTCCTTGTCCGGAAGGTTCTGTTCGACGTTCTCCGTTTCGAGGGTGTTGGTCAGTTTCAGGCTGAACTGAACCCCGCGCGCCTCCGCCGATTTCCGGAGGGAAGCGATCAGATCAACGGCATCGTCGTATTTAAGGTCATGGGCGAAGGCCTCGTCCGGCACCCGGGTCTCGTATCCCAGCCGGTCGTTCAGAATCTCCCGCACCCGATCGGCACCCAGGAGGGTGGGGTTGAACTTGATGGTCGTGTGCAGTCCCCGTTCCTCGATGAAATACCGGCCGATCTTTTCCACCTCATCGGGGGGGCAGCCGTGCATGGTGGAAACGGTCAGATTGTCCGACAGGCACGTGGGAATTTCAAGCTCCCGCACCCGGGGGTAAATCGCCTCCACACGGGCGATCTTCTCCTCCAGCTCGGTGGAACAGTCCGCCATGCGGTCGAAAAACCGCTGCACCTTCGGGCTTCGGATTCCTTCCAGATTGTAGCCGGCGCTCATGTTGAAGATAAATCCGGGGTCGGCCCCCTCCCCCCACTGGAACATGTCCCGAAGGATGTAGAGAAGAATGAAGGCGTTGAGATACTGATCGAAAGATTCGTCGAGGCGCAGCTCCTGGGACCACTCACAGTTGTAGCCCTCGTCCGTCATGTCGATGCAGGGTTTGGTAACCTCCAGCTCGTCCAGGACCTGGATGGTTTTCAGCTCGATGTAACGGGCGCCGCACAGATAGGCGGAAACAATATTCTGTGTCATCTGGGTATGGGGCCCCGCGGCCACCCCAATGGGGGTCTCCAGCAACCGCCCAAAACGGCGCATCCGAAAGGGGTCCGAAGCCTTTGGCGTAAAGAAAATCTCCTCGGGAAACCCGAAGACCTCGTGTTTTTCTTTCAGGTCCGTCAGAACCCACGTCAACAGCGTTTCAATGTCCGCGCACACAAACTCATCTTGTCTCATGGTTGCCCCCGTTGGTTTCGTTTGTCTCGTTCGTCTGGTTTGTCCCGTTTGTCTGGTTTGTCCCGTTTGTCTGGTTTGTCTGGTTTATTTCGTTTGTCACGTCTATTCGGTTTATCTCGTTTCTCACGTTTTTCTCGTTTATTCTAAGCCTTAACAACTTAAAACTTAACAACTTTTCACTATTCACCCTTCACCTTTTACCTTTTACCCTTTGCCTTTTACCTATTCTTCCAACTTCTTCCACAACCTCCGGGCCTGTTCACGGGCGAAGGTCAATACTTCCCCTTCATCGACCGTGGTCACCCGCCCCTCTTCCACGATGACCCGTCCCTGGGCGATGACCGTGGCCACATGGCCGGATTCCAGCCCATAGACAAAGTGCCCGGGGAAGTTTTCAGGGGTTACGTCCGTGGGAGAATCATAGTCGAGGATCACGAGGTTGTTGCCTCCGTCACCTTCGGCCCCCATGTTCCGTAAGAATTCATGGATATTCCGGAACCGCCGGTATACCTCCATGGGGGAGATTCCCTCGGTTCCCTGCCCCACCAGGTAGGCGGCCTTGGCGCTGCGCAGCATGTCGCTGTGCATCCCGTCCGTCCCGAGCATGATGTGCTCCCCCAGCTCCCGGTAATTGGCAACGCCCACGTTATTGTTCAGGTTGCTCTCCGTGTTTTGTACGACCCAGGCGGGGGATTGCCGGACCAGGGCCTTTTCCTCGTCATTCAGGTGAATGCAGTGGGCCAGAATGGCGTGGGGGCTGTCCAGGGCGCCCGCCTCGTGAAGACGCTGCACCACCCGTTTTCCGTAGGTTTCGAGGCAGTGGGCCTGATCCGCCTCGTCTTCCGCCACGTGGATATGAATACCGGTGCCGTGTTTGTCCGCCAGCGCCACCGCAGCCTTCAGCAGGGCGTCGTCCACGGTGAAGGAGGCGTGCAACCCCACGTGACCCTTGCGCCCCGAAGAGAGGTAGGCATCCGTTTCGGCCAGCCCCGCCTCTCTGGGGCCGTCGCCGTCCCGGCATGAGATTTCGTAACAGAGCAGATGCCCCAGCCCCACCTCTTCAAAGGCTCGGGCGATGGTTTCGAGAGACCCTTCGATGGCAAAAGGTGACGCGTGATGGTCGATACAGAAGGTCACCCCATGCTTGGCCATGTGGATGGCCGCCGCCAGGGCGCTCGCCTCGATCATCTCTTTATCGAGGCGCTTGTCCAGCCGCCACCAGATAAATTCGAGGACTTCCACGAAGTTTGTGGGCACCTGAGGCGGGGCGGGCATCCCCCGCGACAGGGTCGAATAGATGTGATGATGGCCGCAGGCGAAGGATTTCGTCACAAGCCGCCCCCGGCAATCGATCACCCGGTCTTCCGGATGAAGCCGGTCCGCGGGGGGAAGGGCTTCCAGGTACGTGAGCCCCCCCTCCGGCCCCGGGGTCACGGCAAGGTGGGTCGAGCGGATTTCCAGTGTCTCGGCATCAAGGTAACGGGCATCTTTCAGGTAAAGGGTCATGGCAAACTCCAGTAAATAGTGAAAGGTGAAAAGTGAAAAGATAGGGTCGAGGACTGCGTTATAAAAGTTCGGGGCTCAAAGCCCCAGGCCTCAAGGATTGTTTTGATTTCAGCTTTCAGCTTTGAGCTTTGAGCTTGCTCGATTGACGCTATGAACATTGAACGTAGAACCTTGAACCTTGAACTTCGAACGCTTTGCCTCACGTTCTTTCCTCTTCAGCCGACAAGCCTCTCACGACAAATCCCGTCTTGCGCATCTTCCGCGCCGCCAGCTCCACGGCGTCCACAATCTGCTGATAACCGGTGCAGCGGCAGAGGTTGCCGCTCAGGGCCTTGCGGATGGCTTCCCGCGTGGGGCTCGGATTCTTAAAAAGAAAGGCGTAGGTGGTCATGACCATCCCCGGCGTGCAGAAACCGCACTGAATCGCTCCGGCCTCCACGAAGGCCTCCTGGATGGGGTGCAGACGGCCATCCTCCATTTCCATCCCCTCGATGGTCAGGATTTCCCGGTCAAGAACATCTGAAACCTTCAGGCGGCACGACCGCCGGGGCGCGCCGTCCACGATGACCGTGCACGCGCCGCAAACACCTTCCTCGCAGCCGTTCTTGGTGCCCGTCAGCCCAAGTGTCTCCCGCAGGTAGCGCAGGAGAGACATGGCTTCATCCGCCCCGGACACCTCGTAACGCCGTCGGTTGACGATAATCTCTCCCACGTCAGAGTTCCTCCTTTTCTATTCGGATCGGCAGGGTGTCGAATCGTTTCCCCGTGGCATGGTACACGGCGTTGGCGATGGCTGGCGCGATAATCTCGAGGGCGGGCTCGCCGATCCCCTTGGCGCCGGAGGGCGACGTGGGGTCGTGATTTTCAACGATGATCGCGGTCATCTCCGGCAAATCCATCGCCTTGGGAATCCGGTATTTCCGAAAGCTGGCATTCTGAATCACGCCCCCTTCGGTTTCCACCTTTTCCATCAGGGCCATCCCCATCCCCTGCGCGATCCCTCCATACACCTGTCCCAGGAGCATGGGGCGGTTCACCGCCTTGCCGATGTCGTGGGCGGCCACCACGTTGAGGAGTCGGACGCGGCCCGTCTTCCTGTTCACGAGGACCTCCACCGCCTGGCAACTGTAGACATAGGTAAAGTAGGCGTCCCCCTGCCCGGTTTCTTCGTCCCACGTCACCGGCGGGGCCCTGAAGCCGGCAAAGCTGTAGGGATAGACACGCTTCAGAAAGAGCCGGCGCATGGCCTCATCCCAGCCAAGCCTTTGATCGTCGTTCTCCCCCAAAACCGCGTCCCCCTGGAAACGCACCTGTTCCGGGGCACACCTCAGGTCATCGGCAAGGGCCTCCGCGATTAGCCGCTTCAGCTTCCGGGCGGCAAGGACCACGGCGCCGCACCCCATGAGCGTGCCGCGGCTGGCGACGGTGGGGCCTCCGTCGGGGATGGTGGAAGTGGACGGCTGTCGATACAGAATCCGGTTTCTGTCCACTCCCAACGCCTCCTCAAGGGTCAGTATCATGGCCGATTCGGCCCCCTGTCCGTTTTCATGGATGCCCACCTCCAGGAGGATGGACCCATCGAACTGGCAATTGATGACGGCGGAGCAGAAATCCATCCCCTCCGCCCCCAGGCTGGCACCCCGATAGCAGAGGGCCAGACCGACACCGTAGAGGGCCTCGGGGTCTCCCTTCCCACGGGAACTTCGGGACAGTTTTTCCTCGTACCCGATCCGATCGGCCACCGTGTTCAGCACCTCCCGGACGCTTACGGTGTGGGTGTTCAGGACCTGCCCCGTGATGGTCACACCATCCTGGGTCACGGCGTTGATACGCCGGATCTCAAGGGGTGACAGACCGGTCTTCTCCGCCGCCATGTCCATCAGTTGCTCCACGGCAAAGTTGACCTGCGGGGATCCGAACCCCCGGAACGCACCGGTAAAGACATTGTTGGTGGCCACGCCGAACACATCGGCATGGACATGGTCCACCCGGTAGGGGCCGCAGCACTGAACCGCCGACCGCCAGGTCACCCACGGGGTCGTGGAGCAGTAGGCCCCGGCATCGGCGATGATCCGGGCCTCCACCGCCTGAATCCGCCCCTCACGGGTCAGCCCCATGCGGTAGTGAAGGACATACGGATGCCGTTTGTAGCTTTCCCGCATGGACCATTGCCGGGTGTAGGTGAGCTTCACGGGACGGCCGCACAGGTGGGCCGCCAGGGCCGCGCGGGCGCAGACGATGGCGGCGGTATCGTCTTTTCCGCCGAAGCCGCCCCCCACGGGCACGGAGCGGATATCCACCCGGGCAAGGGGAACCCCCAGGATGGCCGCCACGAACCGGCGGGTGGTAAAGGGGTGCTGCATACTCCCGTACACCTCCATAACCCCATCCGGACGGGGCACGCAGACAGCGGATTCGGGTTCCAGGTAGGCGTGCTCCACGAAGGAGGTGCGGAAGGTGTGTTCGATCACGATGTCACATTCGGAAAGCACACGCCGGGCGTCCCCCCGGCGGATTTTGTGGTGATTAACGATGTTGTCCAGGGTTCCGGGACGGATCACGGGGGCATCGGGGCGAAGGGCTGTCTCGGGATCGGTCAGGGGCGGCAGGGGATCCGCCGATACCTCAATCCATTTTGCCGCTTCAAGGGCCGCTTCCCGGGTCTCGGCCACCACGAGGGCCACCACGTCCCCATGGGACAGAATCCTGTCCTGCGCCAGCATGGGATAGTCCTGGTCGATCTGTCCGTAGCGGACAGCGCCGGGAATATCCGCCGCCGTAACAATCCGTAGGACCCCGGGCTGCCGTTCCGCTTCCCGGGTCTCCACCGACAGATTTTCCGCGTGAACGTAATCGGAATAGACCGGCACGCAATGGGCCATTCGGGGAAAGGTATAATCGTCCGCGTAGCGCGCCCGGCCGGTGACCTTGATGAACGCGTCGTTCCGGTAGGCAGGACTCCCTTCCATCAGCGTGCCCCCAGGCCCCCGGTCATCCTACCGAACCCTCGGGGTTGCCCCGTCGAGCAGATCCAGAAGGGTATCGGCGGGATCCCGCATCCGGGCCAGAAAGATCATGGCCGCAATGATGTAGGGTTTATAGCTGGCCTCCAGATAGAGCTGGCGCCGATAGCGATCGAAAACGGATGCCGCCACCTCGCCCCGTTCACAACTGACCGAGGTGATATCCGCGGGGAGGCAGTGCATGTAGAGGGCCGCGCCGTTGTGGGTCTTTTTCATCAGATCTTCCGTGCACTCCCAGTCCTGGTGCTCGGCGTTCTGCGCCAGGAGTTCCTTCTCCAGGGCCTCGATGCCATCCCAGTCCCCTTTCTCGTAAAGCTGCGTCCGTTTCTCCATGGCCGCGAAGGGGGCCCAGCTCTTGGGATAAACGATATCGGCGTCTTCGAAGGCCTCTGCCATGTTATTCGTCCGGCTGAACCGCCCCCCGGACTCAGCGGCATTGCGTTCCGCGACCTCCAGCACCTCGGGCATCACCTCGTAGCCTTCCGGGTGCGCCAGCACCACATCCATGCCAAAGCGGGTCATCAGGCCAATCACGCCCTGGGGCACCGACAGGGGTTTCCCGTAAGAGGGGGAATAGGCCCAGCTCATGACAATCTTCCTGCCGGCCAGGTTTTCCACGCCCCCAAAATGGTTGATCAGGTGCAGCATGTCCGCCATGCTCTGCGTGGGATGATCGATGTCGCACTGGAGGTTCACCAGGGTGGGGCGTTGCTCCAGAACCCCTTCCTCGTATCCCGCCTGCACGGAACTGGCCACTTCCCGCATGTAGGCATTGCCCTTTCCAATGAACATGTCATCGCGGATCCCGATAACGTCCGCCATGAAGGAAATCATATTGGCGGTCTCCCGCACCGTCTCGCCGTGTGCCACCTGCGATTTCTTTTCGTCCAGGTCCTGCACTTCAAGGCCCAGGAGATTAGCAGCGCTGGCAAAACTGAAGCGCGTGCGGGTGGACTGGTCCCGGAACAGGGAGATGGCCAGACCGCTGTCGAAAATGCGGCAGGAGATATTCCGCTGTCGCAATCCTCTCAGAATGTCCGCCACCATGAACGTGGCAAAAATCTCGTCATCCGTCTTTTCCCACGTCAGGAGAAAATCCTTGAGAAACATCCCCCGGTAATCCAGCCGGCTCACATCATGAATCAGTTGCGTTATGCTCGTCTTGTCCATTTTGTCTCCTCTTCTGTCTGTTAAGGAACGATATGCGTTCCCTTTTCGCCTGCCACCGCGGCCTTGAGATTTTCAGGGTTGGTGATAATCACCTCTTTGCCCCCGCTTTTGAGAAAATCGATGGCTGCCATAATCTTCGGCGCCATGCTGCCCGGCGCAAAATGCCCCTCCTTGAGGTATTCCTCGATTTCGGAGCGGGTGACCCGGTGCAGCGGTTTTTCCATGGGGGTTCCATAATTCAGCGACACATGGGGCACGGAGGTGGAAATGAGAAACACATCCGCCTTCAAATCCCTTGCCAGGAGGCTGGACGCCAGGTCTTTATCGATCACCGCGTCCACGCCTTTATAGCCAGCCCCATCCCTGATCACGGGAATGCCGCCGCCCCCGACCGCCACCACGTTGAACCCGTCTTTCAACAGGGCAATGATGGCGTCTTTCTCCACGATCTGCCGGGGCTTCGGGGAAGGAACCATCCGGCGCCAGCCCCGGTCGGCATCCTTCTTCAAGACCCAGTCCGGGTAGTGCTGTTTCAGCTCCGGCACCTGTTCGTCCGTGTAAAACTTGCCGATTGGCTTGCTGGGGTCTGAAAAGCTCGGGTCGTCCCGATCCACCACCACCTGCGTGACAACCGTCACCGTCTCGCCGTCCAGATTTCGCCGCCTGAGTTCATTGTCCAGCGCCTGCTGAATCTGATATCCCAGGGCGCCCTGCGTATCCGCCACGCAACTGACCAGAGGAACGATATGCATCCCGGCCACGTCCCGGGCGATCTCGGACCGAAGCATGATGAATCCCACCTGAGGGCCGTTCCCGTGGGTAATCACGACCTGGTATCCATGCTCGATGATGTCGGCCACATACTCGATCGTCTCGCAGATGGCCTGGTACTGGTCCTCCACCGTGCAGAGGTCCTGGCGCTTGATCAGGGAATTGCCTCCGATGGCCACAACCATCAGCTTGTCGCTCATGCGTCCTCCTTTGCTTCTCCGGTGCCCCTCACGGGTATCCCTATCCATTGATCTTTTCAAGGTAGAGCTTTGGAAGGGCGGCATAGAAGGCCGCGCAACGCACCAGGTCAGCCTTCCACGTCTTCTCGTTGGGCGCGTGCGCCTCCTTTTCCTTTCCCGGGCCGAACCCGATGCACGGAATGCCGAACATTCCCATGATGGCCACGCCGTTGGTGGAGAAGGTCCACTTGTCCACCCGGGGCTCCGCGTTGAACAGGGCCTGATAGGTCGCCACCGCCGTCTGGGTCACCACGTGATCCTCGGGAATCACCCAGGACGGGAAATAGCTTTCCGTCGGGTAAACCAGCCCTTTGTAGGACGGGCGCGCGTAAGAATACATGGAGACCTCCGCCTTGGCCGCCTTGGCCGCGGGAAGCTCCCGAATCTGCCCCAGGGCCAGTTCCTTGTCCTCCCCCGCGGTCAGACGCCGGTCGATGGAAATGGCGCAACTGTCCGCCACGGCGCAGCGGGAGGGCGAGGTGTAAAAAATCTCTGAAACCGTGAGAGACCCCTTCCCGAGAAAGTCGTCCGTTTTCAGGCGCCCGTGCAACTCTTCCAGCTCTCCCAGGATATGTCCCATCTTGAAGATGGCGTTGTCCCCCCGCTCGGGAGCGGAACCGTGCGCGCTGACGCCTTTCACGTCCACCCGGATCTCCATGCGTCCCCGCTGTCCCCGGTAGATGCCGCCATCCGTGGGCTCTGTCGAGACAACGAACTCAGGCCTGATCCCGGATTCCCGGATGATATATTGCCAGGGAAGCCCGTCACAGTCTTCCTCCTGAACCGAGCCGACCATCAGCAGGGTGTAATCGTCCACGAGGCCCAGATCCTTGATGATTTTCCCCCCGTAGACCATGGAGGCCATACCGCCTTCCTGGTCGCTGGCACCCCGGCCACCGATACACTCGTCGTCTTCAAACCCCTCGTAGGGGTCGAACTCCCAGGTCTCGGGATTGCCGACACCCACCGTGTCGATATGGGCATCCATGGCGATCAGATGCTTCCCGTTACCGATATAGCCCAGGACATTCCCCATGGGGTCGATCTCGACCCGGTCGAACCCGACCTTTTCCATCTCTTCCTTGATCCGGAGGATGACCTGCTCCTCCTGGCAGCTTTCACTGGGAATGCGGATCATGTCCCGCAGGAACTTCGTCATGTCCGGTTCATACTTCTTCGCAAGCTCGTTGATCTTCGCAAAATCTGGTGTGCTCATTGGTTCCTCCTGTTGTTATGCATCGCGTGTGATTCGTTTCCGTAAAAGGGGTAAAGCAAGTTCAGGGCCAGAAATAATTTAGCAGGCGAGACCAGACAATGGTCTTTTTTAACAATAAGTTAGCATGCGTGAAGCAGGTTTTCCTACTCTCTTTCAGGCTATCAATGTGAGAAAGGGTTCTTCTTTTGAGAATCTGAAAAGTTTCACTGCCGGGATTGAATCTGGAAGGTTATGCGTCGGGGTAAAACTCCCCACGCCCTAATCGGGAACGACCTTGCCGATATAGGGGAGGTTGCGGTGCCTCTGGGCATAATCGATCCCATAACCCACCACGAAGACATCCGGGATCTTGAACCCGACATAATCCACGTCGACAGGAACCTCCCGACGCTCCGGTTTGTCGAGCAGCGCGCATATCTTCAGGGAGGAAGGCTCTTTCAGCAGGAGATAGTCTTTCACCTTTAACAGCGTGTATCCCGTGTCGATGATATCCTCGATGATAATCACGTCTTTGCCCAGGATGTCGCCCGTCAGGTCCTTGTCGATCTTTACCTCTCTCGAGCTTTCCATCGAGTTACCATAGCTGGATACCACCATGAAGTCGATCTTGGCCTCCAGCTCGATCTCGCGGGAAAGATCCGCAAGGAAGATCGTCGCCCCCCGCAAGAGGCCCACAAGGACGACTTCTTTCGACTCCCGGTAGTCCTCGGTTATCTGCCGACCCAGATCCCGGACCCGCTGTTTTATCTCTTCTTCCGGTATCAAGACTTCCACATGGTACGTCATGTCACCTTCCTTTCTGCTGATCGCGACCCCTTCTCTGTTTGACCATAATATATTTTGGGAAAGAATGAAACAACGTCACGGTGAAATGGCGCATTTTCACATCACCCGGGCTCCACCAACTATGGCGTCTCGGGAACATCGGTCTACGTATTGACCTTCCCTATCTGCCTTTCAATAGACGCGATCTTCCCCGTTATCC
>CAZPTH010000052.1:0-12413 GCA_964589315.1 uncultured Thermodesulfobacteriota bacterium | reverse complement strand
TCCGGGTAATTCCCCCGGAAAAGGCGATCCGCCGTCACGGAGGGCTCCTCTTCAAGGGTGATAAACTCGTGCCCCACGATGGCCTTTTTCAAGACCTCATCCATGTGTTCCACAAGGTGCACATTCAGCGCCTTCAGGATCCTGTTCGGGATTTCCTTCAGATCCTTCTCATTTTCACTCGGGATGAGGATATCCGTAATCCCCGCGCGATGCGCCGCCAGAATCTTCTCCTTGAGCCCCCCTATGGGAAGGACACGTCCCCGCAGGGTAATCTCACCCGTCATGGCGAGACAACTCCGGACCGGCTTCTGAACAAGGGCAGAGGCAAGGGCCGTCGCCATGGTGATCCCCGCAGACGGACCATCCTTCGGGGTCGCCCCCTCCGGGATGTGGATATGAATATCCAGTTTCTGATAAAAGTTCTTCTTCAGGCCCAATTCATCGGCCCGTGACCGGATGTAGCTGACCGCGGCCTGGGCCGATTCCTGCATGATGTCCCCCAACTTTCCCGTGACCGTCAGCTTCCCGCGCCCGGGAAGGGTCGTCACCTCGATGATGAGGAGTTCTCCGCCGACCTCTGTCCAGGCCAACCCCTTGGCAATGCCAATCCGATCTTCCTTTTCCCCCTTCTCGTGGCGGAATTTAGGGGTGCCAAGATATTTCGGAATATTCCTCGATGTTATCTTGAGGGAAGGAAAGGTATCGTTTCGCACGACCTCCTTGGCAACCTTTCTCAGGATAGAGGCAATCTCCCGCTCCAGGTTCCGGACCCCGGCCTCCCGTGTATACTGGCGGATGATTCGTAAGATCGCCGCATCCGTGAATTGAATCCCCTTTCCCTTCAACCCGGTTCGCTCGATCTGTTTCTCCACCAGGTGCCGCTTGGCAATCTGGAGCTTCTCCACCTCGGTATATCCGGCCATCTTGATGATCTCCATCCGATCCCTCAAAGGTGGGGGGATGGCGGGGAGATAATTCGCCGTGGTAATGAACATGACGTGGGACAAATCATAGTCCAGGTCGAGATAGTGGTCATTGAAGGTGTTGTTCTGCTCCGGATCGAGGACCTCCAGGAGAGCGGATGACGGGTCTCCCCGAAAATCGGTGCTCATCTTGTCCACCTCGTCCAGGAGAAAAACGGGGTTTCCGCTGCCGACTTTCTTCATCGACTGAATAATCTTTCCGGGCAATGCCCCCACATAGGTGCGCCGGTGCCCGCGGATCTCCGCCTCGTCCCGCACGCCGCCTAAGGAAAGCCTGACAAATTTCCGCCCCATGGAGCGGGCAATGGACTTGGCAAGAGACGTCTTTCCAACGCCTGGGGGACCAACGAAACAGAGGATATGGCCCTGAACCTTTCCAACAAGCTTCTGGACCGCCAGGTATTCCACAATCCGTTCCTTGACCTCCTTCAGCCCGTAATGATCCTCGTCAAGGATGCGCATGCTCTCGTCGATATCTATCTTGTCTCTCGTGTATTCATACCATGGAAGGGACAGGATCCAGTCGATATAGTTTCTCACAACGGAGGCCTCGGCCGACATGGGTGGCATCAGTTTCAGCTTCTTCAGCTCCTCCTTCGCCCGGGCCACCGCCTCCTTGGACATCTTTTTCTTGTTTATCTTCTCCTCCAGCTCGCGAATCTCGTTGAGATAATCCCCTTTTTCGCCCAGTTCCTTCTGAATAGCCCGCATCTGCTCGTTCAGGTAGAATTCCTTCTGGGTCTGTTCCACCTGCTTCTTGATGCGGCGATTGATCTTTCGCTCCACGTGGATGATCTCGATCTCCGCCTGGATGTTTTCCAGGAGCATTTCGAGACGGATCAGGGGAGAAGGCTCTTCCAGGAATTTCTGTTTCTTTTCCAGTTTCAGGTCCAGGTGCCCTACCAGGGAATCGGAGATGCGCTCGGGATCTTCCATGTCTCTCAAGGCTTCGACGATCTCCGAGGGAATCCCCTTCTTGAGCTTCGCCAGACGCTCGAAATTCCCCTTCACGCTCCGAATCAGGGCAAGGACCTCGGGGCTGACGATATGATTCTTGGGGATATTGCGGGCCCTGACGGCAAAATAATCGTCCTTTCTCAGGAACTCCGCTATCCTCGCCCGCTGCTGCCCTTCCACGAGGACCTTCACCGAGCCATCCGGGAGTTTTAGCATCTGGACAATGGTCCCAATGGTCCCCACGGAATAGATATCCCCCGGCATAGGGCTTACAATCTTGGCTTCCTTCTGGGTGGCAAACATGAGGCGGCCACCTTCCCTTTCCGTGGCGACTTCCAGTGCCCTGACCGACATGTCCCGCCCCACGAAAAGGGGAACGATCATGTAAGGGAAAAGAACCACTTCTCTCAAGGGGAGAAGGGGTAAGATATATTCCTGTGGTACCTCTGAATATTCCATTTAAGCTACATCCACCTCGTTTTCATAAACAACGATGGGATTTTCATCGTTGGTAATAACCTCTTCACTGATAACGACCTCACGGACGTTTTTCTTGGACGGGATCTCGTACATGAGATCCAGCATAACCTGCTCCATGATAGACCGCAGGCCCCGTGCGCCCGATTTTCGGTTGATGGCCTCGCGAGAAATGGCCTTCAAGGCCCCGTCCGTGAAGGTAATCTTGACGTTTTCCATCTCCATGAGACGCTGGTACTGCTTGACGAGGGCGTTCTTCGGCTTCTTGAGGATTTCGACCAGCGCTTCCTCGTCCAGCTCATTGAGGGTGGCAATAACAGGAAGCCGTCCGATCAGCTCGGGAATCAAGCCAAACCGCAGCAGGTCTTCGGGCTGCACCTCTTTCAGGATTTCTCCCAGTTCCTTTTCCACCTTTGTCTTTATATCTGCCTCAAACCCGAGGGTACTCCCTCCAAGCCGACGCTCGATTATCTTTTCCAGCCCGTTGAAAGCGCCCCCGCAGATAAAGAGGATGTTGGTTGTATCGATCTGGAGAAACTCCTGCTGGGGGTGTTTCCGTCCCCCCTTGGGGGGCACATTGGCAACGGTCCCTTCGATAATCTTCAACAGGGCCTGCTGCACACCTTCGCCGGATACATCCCGGGTAATGGAGGGGCTGTCCGTCTTTCTCGAAATCTTGTCGATCTCGTCTATGTAGACAATGCCCCTTTCCGTGCGTTCCACGTCGTAATCCGCCGACTGAAGGAGGTTCAGGATGATATTCTCCACGTCCTCACCCACGTATCCCGCTTCCGTCAGGGTCGTGGCGTCCGCGATGGTAAACGGGACATCGAGAATCTTTGCCAGGGTCTGAGCCAGCAAAGTCTTCCCGGAACCGGTAGGACCTATAAGGAGAATGTTGCTCTTCTGAAGCTCCACATCTTCGTATTTCATGTTGGAATTTATTCTCTTGTAATGATTGTAGACCGCGACGGAAAGGATTCTCTTGGCGCGTTCCTGCCCGATGACATATTCATCCAGGGCCTTCTTGATTTCATCCGGCTTGGGGGCCTCTGACAGGGTCCCCATGCCCTCCTTGTCATCCTCCGCGATAATCTCATCGCAGAGGCGAATGCATTCGTCACATATATAGACACCCGGGCCCGCGATGAGCTTCTTTACCTCATCCTGCGTCTTCCCGCAAAATGAACATCTCAGAACCTCGGGTTTTGTGGTATCTTCGTTTCCCATGGCTGTAACCTCTCTCCTTAATCTTCCTTCTTTGGCTTTCTCTTTTCTATGACCTCATCGACAAGGCCGTATTCAAGGGCATCCTGGCCACTCATAAAGTAGTCACGATCCGTATCGACCTGTATCTTTTCGACCGGCTGCCCGGTATGTTTTGACAGGATCGCGTTCAACCGCTCCCTCAGGTTCAGGATTTCCTTGGCATGAATGTCGATATCCGTGGCCTGTCCCTGGAAACCGCCCAGGGGTTGGTGGAGCAGAATCCTGGAATGGGGCAGGGAAAAACGCTTCCCCTTCGTGCCCGCGGCGAGAAGAATGGCCGCCATACTTGCCGCCTGCCCGAGACAGAGGGTCGTAATGTTGGGTTTGATGAACTGCATGGTATCGTAAATTGCCAGTCCAGAGGTAACGATCCCCCCCGGTGAATTGATGTAAAGATGGATATCCTTGTCAGGGTTCTCCGCTTCCAGGAACAGGAGCTGGGCGATGATTAAATTCGCAACCGTATCATCAATGGGGGCCCCGAGAAAGATAATTCTATCCTTCAGCAACCTCGAGTAGATATCGTAGGCGCGTTCACCCCGTCCGTCCTGTTCTACAACAAAAGGTACCAGTGTACTCATGGTGTAATGATTTTTCCTTTCTCTTCAGTCGAGGATTCAGCCTCTTCCGTGGTTTCCTCTTCAGGTTTTACGTCCTCACCTTCCTTGACCCATTCCACGACGGCATGGTCCCTCAGGAATTGAAGCGTCTTGTTCCGAAGAATCTCATCCTTCAGGGAATTCAACTGTTCCTCCCTGGATGCATAGAACCCGCGGATCTGTTCCGGGGGAATCCCCGTGTTCTTCGACATATTTTCATAGTGGCCATCAAGGTCGGAATCTTCAACCTTGATTCCCTCTTTCTTGGCTATCTCGTCCAATACGAGCATCGATTTGACCTGCCGCTCCGCCAGGTCTTCGAAAACCTTGCGTTGCGGATGGTCTTTCAGCGGGATTTCCTCGGCCTGAATCCCCTGGCGCTTCTGGTCATCCCGCCATTTCTCAAGCAGGAACTCGGCCTGTTTCGTAATCCACGACTTGGGAACCTCGAAATCGAAGCGTTTCAGAAGGAAGGTAAGAATCTGTTCCTCCATCCACTGCTTGTTGATGTCCTCCCGCTCCTTCTCTATCTGTTCCTTTACGTACGCCTTGAAGGCATCGAGATTCTCGTAGTCACCGTAACTCTTCGCGAAATTATCGTCCAGCTCGGGAAGCTCCAGACGCTTGACTTCCTTCGCTGTAACGGTAAAGGTAACCTCCTTGCCGGCCAGGTCCTCCTTGGGGAAATCCTCCGGGTAGGTTATCTTGAAGGTTCGCGTCTCCTTCGCCTTGATACCCATGAGGGCCTGGTCGAATTCGGGAAGCGTTTCGGGTCCACCGAGTTTATGAAGGACATCCGTCTTCTTTTCGTCCTCGATAGGGGCCCCGTCGACTTCTCCTTCAAAATCCATGACGATATAATCGCCTTCTCCGGCCTCGTAATCTTCCTCCGCGGCAACAAGTTTGCCCTGGAGATTCCGCATCCGCTCTAAGGCGTTCTCCACGTCCACGTCCAGAACTTCCACAAGTTTGGACTTGACGGGAATGCCTTCATATCCCGTCATCTCGGGGAGTTGCGGCACAACTTCCACGGTGGCCTTGAAGTGAAAATCCTTCCCCTCTTCCAATCCGTCGAAGTGAATCTCCGGGCTCGATACCACCGGAATTTCATGTTTCAAAAGGGCCTGCCGATAACTCTCGGCCACCAGCTGGTTTTCCGCTTCCTTTGTAGCGTATTCCTTGAAATGGGCCCTGATGATCCCTTCCGGCACCTTCCCTTTACGGAAACCCTTGATCTTTGCCTCTTTCCTCAGATCCCCGTAAATCTTTGAGAGGGTCTGATCCACCTCTTCCGCTGGAACGACAAAAGACAATTCTTTCTCTACCGGTCCAACGTCTTCGATCCTTACGTCCATACCTTTCCTTTCCACATGGTGCGAGAGAGGGGACTCGAACCCCTACGGTCAAAACCGCTGGATCCTAAGTCCAGTGCGTCTACCAGTTCCGCCACCCTCGCAAAATGCCTTATGTTTTCTGTTGATTAATATAGACACAATACGGATTTATGTCAACACGCAAATCTTTACCCCCCTGGAATCATCACCGTTTCAGGGCAAGGACCTGTGCCCTTATCCCCGGGTAAGAAATGGAAAGGGGCAGGGAATGATACCTACAATCGATCCGTCATCCGCCTTCGCGAGAGACCCATATTTACGCGGGGAAAAATGTTATCATCCTCCACGCCGGGGCGGTGTCGCCCCTCACGACAGGCAGATGACAACAGGAACCATGAGATTACCCACGGGGCTCCGTTTCACGGAAAAAATCATCGGCGAGCCTGAGGGCCTTAACCCCCGACTCCCTCAGGAGGGCCAGTCCCCTGACATATTTTCCCCGGTTACCCGGAACGAGGGGATACGCCTTCTGGAGAGATTTGCTCAGCCCCGCCAACCGCGATTCGTCTCCATCTTTCAGCTCCAGCTCTACCTCGAGAATCGGTTCTCGCAGACCTCCACAGATAATTTCTCCCTCGTCCGCCGCCAGTTCAATCCGCGTTTCGTCTGGAAAGACCATCAGGGAAGCCTCCCGAACCACGCGGGATTCGAAGAGGATAACAAGCGGTTCATCCCCCACGACATTGGCGAGTCGATGAACGAGGGCCCGATCTTTGAAAAACTTGAAATCGGCAATGGGGGCAGGCAAATCATATTCCCACTCCTTCCGGACATGGAGCCCGTCTCTCGTTACACGCTTATCCGTCTTAACCGCCGCCACCCATTGATCCCCCTCCTTACGCAGGCGATAGGCAACCCCCGCCCGGGCCAGCCTAAGGGAAGGGGTATCGAGATAGTAGGCATGCAATACCTTCCTGACAGGTTTTCCCTCCAGGTAGGGGGCAACCACGGGAGAGGTGAAAATCTCCTTGAGAATTCCCTTGTCCGGGGAGAGGAGTTTTATTTCTATTTCGTTTGCCATCTCATCAGCCCTGAGAGGAAAGAAATTCCTTAAACGCCTTGACATGCCGACCGATGGCGCGTCTCAAGACACCCTTGTGGAAGTGGGGCTCCCAGCCATCCGGCCCCAGAATGTCCGAAACCCACAGCAAGGCAACGGCCCGGACGGACAGGGTATGGGCCACGCCGAAAACGGCGGAGGTTTCCATATCTACCCCGCAGACCCCTTTGCGGGCAGCCCTCGTGATGTCCTCTGAAGTCTCACGGTAAAGGGCATCCGTCGTCCAGACGGGGCACCCAAAAACGGGCGCTTTCAATCTCTCTTCCAAGCCCCTCCTGACGTTCTCCCGGAGTTCCCTGTCGGCAAACGTCAGGGGGGTATCTCCATAATACCGCGAGGTTCCTTCCCCCACGTGGGCATAGGGCGGGAGGACAAGATCTCCCGGCCTTACCTTCCCCTTGATTCCGCCGGCAAATCCGAAGAAATAGACCGTTCGGACCCCATGCGCGGCCAGTTCCTCGAGGGCAATCGCCACGTTCGGCGCCCCCAGTGGACTACAAGCCGCGACCCCTTTCCCGTATGGTCCCATCTCAAATTCATAGAAGGGGGGCTGTTTCCATGACCAGGCGGCCATGGCTTCTCCCTTCAGCTCCTTCATCAACTTCCTGAAAAGGGGATAGACGGGGATGAGAATTGCCGTCTCGGGAAGGCGCAAATCTGTTAGGGAAACGCCGTGGTATTCGGCGAAGATTTCCACAAGCCTTTCGGGTGTTACGAGGGGAGAAACCGGATCACACTCCCTTTCAGGCATTTTCAGTGGACGAGGCCACCGGGGATTTTTCCTGCTCCCCCGACTTTTCTGTTTCCCCGATCTTTTCAGGCTCTCCGGTCACTTCGGCGGACGCTTCAGTTTCCGCCTCAGCCTGCGCCTTCTTCAGGGCCTCCAGTTCCCGCTGGCACGCCTTCAACTGTTTTTCGCTTCTCCGGGCACGGAGGCGCAGGGAATACCGGACATAGATATCCCCAAATCCGGCGATGAGAATTCCGATGAGAACCGAAAAAAAGACAAGGAGAAACACCGGCACGGAAAAGGGCGGAATGAGGCCATAGTAGTTGAGGGTCACAAGCTGCTGGTTCTGAAGGGCAAAGGTGATGGCGATAAGAAAAAGTATCGCCACGATCAGGGTCTTAATCAGTTTCATGTGATTCCTTTCGCCGAAAAGGCTTCCTTGAGTTGATCGTAGGTCGTCTGGAGATGCTGGGGAACCACCCGGACATCCGCCAGGACTGACATAAAATTCGTGTCCCCGTTCCAGCGGGGGACAAGGTGATAATGGAGGTGCTCCTCGATGCCCGCTCCCGCCGAACGTCCCAGGTTCATCCCGATATTGAATCCGTCCGGATGGTAGAGGTCTTCCAGCACGTCAAGGGAAAGGGCCAGCAGTCTCTGGAGTCCCAGGAGTTCGTCGTCATCAAGGTCGCGAAGGTCCGGCACATGGCGGTTGGGAATGATGAGAAGATGCCCGCTGTTGTAAGGAAACTTGTTCATCATGATGAATCCCAACGGACGCCGGAGCAGGATAAGGTTTTCCCTGTCTTTTTCCGGGGAACTGCCGAGGCGATTACAGAAAACGCAGCCATCTTCCTTTTCGGCATTGATGTAGGTCATGCGCCAGGGCGCCCACAGGAACTTCCGGGTTTCCATGAAAATTGTGTATCAAAGGCAACCCTGCATGTCAAGAAAACGCGGGGGCTTCCCTTACCAAACCTTCCAGGAAAGGCAGGATCTCCCTCCGGCAGATGGTGTCCCAGATAAACTCCCTCATTACCTTGCGATACATCTCATGGGTGGTCGTCCTTGACAGGTATTCCATGATACGTCCCGCGATAAACAGGGGAGGATCTTCAATCCTGAAAAAGCAGACATCGGTCCCAATCTCCTGAAAGGGTTTGATTCGTGAACAGGCGATTGGAAGCTTGATCATCCCCGCTTCCAGCAGCGGCAGGCCGAAGCCTTCGTCCCTGCTTGTCATGAGGAGCAGATCGGCCATGAGGTAGAGATCACGGATAAACGTCCGGCGCGGGACGAGTCGTGTGCCGTCCTTGAAGACATACTCGACAAGGATCGCCACATTATCCGCCAGGGCAAGGTCATTCATCTTTTTCCTCAGGAGCTGGTAGTACTCCACGGCCCGTCCCTCGTGGTGATCGTAGGCACCCGTCAGGATAAAGAGGACATTGCAACCCAGGGATTTGATTCCATGAATGATCTCCAGGGAGAGCTCGAGGTTCTTGCGGGGCGTGATCCTCGACGGCTGAACGACCACCAGATCCCGCTCGGGAAAATTCAATTCTTTAAACAGTCGCACGGACTCCTGGCTCAGGTAGAAAAAAGTCGCCGGGTCGATTCCGTTGTGAATGACCCGCCATTCAATTTCCCCCAGATATTCCTCGAAAACTGAACGCCGCGAATCGGATATGGCCACATAAGAAATTTTGGGATGGGGGAGCTTCAAGCTTATCCATGGGGGTTGAAAGAGATATTCCGGAACATCCGGCCGGACATACGGAGAATCGTGCGCCCAGCTCACAACCCTGACAGGTTCACGAAAGGCCAGGCGCCGGAGGGCCAGGGTCAGGGGGAGGTTAAACGGCATATGGAGGACGTTATGGGCAATCACCACGTCCAGTGACAGGGACCACGCGCGCAGGATCTCATAGATTTCCGCCGTGACCTCTTTCAAAGGACCATACCGCCCCTTCATGCAATCTTCATGAGCGGCCTTTACCCGCGGATTTTGAGAGCCCAGAAGGGGATGAATCTCTACGGGAAAGGCCTCGCTGAAGGACTCCCCCATCCCCGCCATGACGGAAACCTCCTGACCATGACGGGCCAGGACCTGGGCGTGGTGGCGAAGAATTTCCTCCACCCCACCCACGAAAGGTGGACAGGAATAATGCAGTAATCCGATTCTTAATTGCCGTGAAATCTTTCGTCCCTCCTCCGGGTCAGTCAAAGGAATGAATGATAGGAAGAAGCTTTTTCTCGAGGACCTCGTAAGAGAGGTGATCTTGTCCAAGTTTATAGTTCTTTTCCAGAGAGTTCGTACGGGCATCGGAATTCAAAAATGTCTTGACCTGCTCCACTATCTCATGGGTGACGAACCCGTCGAAGGAAATCACGTCAAACCCGATAGGCTCGATATCCTCAATATAGATAGAGTAGCGGTTTACAACGAGGGGCTTCTTGAAATAGATGGCCTCCACAAAGGCGTTTCCAAAGCCTTCGTATCCCGAGGGATAGGTCACGAGGTCCGCCGCCTGGTAGACGTCGTCAATGGTAAAATCGTGGGTATGGTTGCTCCCGAAGCATCGGGAGGCCCCCACCTTGTCGCCGATAAAGATAAGCTCCACCCCCAGTCTTTCAGCATACTCCTTGACCCGACTTTCGTAAAGGGTCCCTTCATCCCCGGACTTGTGGGAGATCACCAGGCGTGGTTTGGGAAGTTCCATGAGATAAACCAGCTCGATGGCACGCTCGATCCACTTTCTCGGCACTACCCGGGTCGGCTGGAGGATAAAGAGTTCATCTTTGGCAAACCCCAGGGCAGTCCTCAGGGCGTCTACCTTATCAGAGGGTTCCGGAGCATTGGCAAAATCGAAGACGTTGGGGACAACCACGTTACTCAACCCCCTCCGGAAACTGAGCTGGCGGGACGCGTTGGAGTTGATCGTCACGTGGCGAATACTCGGGTGCGTGGGGGGAAAGGCGTAATGGACGTAATCCTGGATGGCGCAGATGAGAAACCTGTCCCGCTCCCAGGCGAAATCGTGGTGATGGGCGATGGTTGGCACCCCCGTCTCGGCGATGAATTCCGTGATAGCCATTCCCAGAGGGACATTCATGGGAATCGCCAGGGCGTTCTCCACGATCAGCAAGTCAGGATTGAATTCCTTGTAAAAGACATAGAGCTTCGCCTTCAGGTACTTTCTGAGTTCATGAACCTTGGAGCTGAGGGACGGACGCCGGACCCGTTTCCCGAAGCAGTCCTCCTGAATCTCCAGGATATCCGGGTGCTCAAAATGGGCCTTCGGCTCAACAAAGGAGTGTTCCGGGGGAGTCTCCAACTGCCCGGCAAAGAAAAAACACTCATACCCGTTTCGTTCGAGGACCTGGTACCACTTGAAGGTCTCTAAAGATACCCCGTCCGTTCCCGCGATACGTGTTGATATGAATCCCACGCGTTTCATACACACCCTCCCGATTCAGGCATCAAGATTTTTGATTTTTTACCAGTTTACGGGGTGCTTTTCAAGAAATCCATGGGGAAAACCCTGACGGATGGACAGGATAAAAAAGACAGATTTTCTCTCCCGAGTTGCCCCTGCTCAAGCAAGGCTGTGTGGAATCACTTCAAACCCCATCATCAATGTCCCTTCCTATTTTCCCGACATCTCGAGGAGCCTCTTCCAGTACGCGTCCACGTTCTTCTGGATCTGTTTCTTTTCCTCAGCGCTTATCAGGCGGAAACGGGCCTGGGCATCAAGGTATTGGCTCACGGGGACCGTCTTGGTCGGGTGATAGGTAATCGTGAGTTTTGACCCATGTTCCACCTCATAGAGGGGGAACAGGTTTGACAGGGTCGCGAGTCGCGCCACCTCGACGGACTCTGAGGAGGGAATCCGCCATCCGGTTGGGCACGGTGAAAGGATATGGATAAATTTCATCCCCTTGATAGAGGCGGCCTTTTTGGCCTTCCGGTACAGGTCGTCTGGAAAGGCCACGTTGGCCGTTGCCGTGTAAGGGATATTGTGTGCCGCCATGATCTGCACGATATCCTTCTTGGGTCGGTCCTCCAGCCCGCCTTTCGGCGTCGTGGTGGTCCAGGCCCCGATGGGGGTCGCCGAGGAACGCTGAATCCCCGTGTTCATGTAGGCCTCGTTATCATAACAGCAGTAGAGGATATTCTCGTTCCGTTCCGCCGCGCCAGAGAGGGCCTGGAAACCGATATCGAAGGTCCCCCCGTCCCCCGCCCAGGCCAGGACATTCACATCCTCCTGCCCCTGCATGTCGAGGGCCGCGCGCGCCCCGGTCGCCGCCGCGGCGGCGGTCTCGAAGGCGGTATGAATCAGCGGGACATCGAGACAGGAAGAGGGAAACAGGCCGCTGATAATCGACCAGCAGCAGGCGGGAATAATCACGACTGTCCTCTTCCCCAGGGCCTTCAGGACATAGCGGATGGCGATAGTCGCCCCGCATCCCTGGCACGCCAGGTGACCGGGATGCAACAACTCTTCCGATTCCTCTATTCGGTAAGTTGGCTCAATCATAGTCGAACTCCCTTGAAAATCGTATTGGAAACGGGGGCCTCAGCCCCGAGGGCGTCGAAGAACATGGATTCGATGAGGTCCGGGGTGATATCCCTGCCCCCCAGGCCGGCCACGAATCCCCAGACGGGCCGTGCGTCCCCTTTCAGGGCGGAACGTATCTCGTGGGCGAAGATTCCCCCTGTCCCCGGGGAGAGGTTCCGGTCCAGGACGAGAATCTTTTTCGCCGGTTTGAGAGCTTCCTCCAGTTCCTCCGTCGGGAAAGGCCGGAACATCTTCAGCTTAACCCGTCCCGCCTTGATCCCCTTCTCCCGCAGGCCGTCGACCACCATTTGGGTCGGCCCGGCGAGAGACCCGGCAGTCACCATGATGAGTTCCGCGTCGTCGCACCGATAGGGTTCCACGA
>CAZPTH010000051.1:0-12434 GCA_964589315.1 uncultured Thermodesulfobacteriota bacterium | reverse complement strand
CGGAAAAGGCGCGCTGTCTTTTTGAATCATATCCTCCATACCCTCCGAATCGACCGTGCCAGTGTTGTCGAACAGGCGGTAAGCCCTGAGTCCGAACTTATGTCGCGGAAATTTGACTGTCTCTGGTCAAAGGCGGGGATACCATTGGATGAACTTGTCGCCTGCGGTGAGAGGTGTTTGCGAAGGGGAGGGAAAATTATTATTTTTCACTCCATGGAGGGCAAAAAAACAAGGGAAAATCTTAAAAGGCTTTTGGAGAGGCATGGCTTTTCTTTACCCCTTTTTCAGCTTTTCAGCTGGCCGGAACTCTATCTGACACGGACGGTTGTGATATGCCGAAAACTTTAACCTTCGTTTTAGGCATTTCCTTTCCGATGTTTTTCTTATTTTCCTGATTTTTTACAAACTTGACAATAGTTCGTCATGTTGTTAATTAATAACAAGGTTTTAACCTGCATGAGGAGGTAGGAGATGGGCTTCGAGAATAATATCAAAAAAGGGGCGGAATCGGGGATTCAGGCCTTGAAGGATGGAACCAATGTGGTGGTTTCGGAAGTCAGCAAGCTCCTGAAGATTTCTGAGAAGAAAATCGATATCAACAGCTACAAAAAAAAGATAGAAAAGAACTACACGACATTGGGAGAACTCGTTCATCGGTACCTGACGGATGGGGTGACTAACCCCCTTGATCAGGCCGACGTGAGGGAGGTGCTTCAGAATATTTACAATTACAATGAAAAAATTAAGGAGCTTCAGGGAGAGATAGAGATTATCCGAAGCATGAAGGTCGTTGGGGACGAGGAGAACAACGGGGATTCAAACGGTGAGAATGGAGAGGGAGAGGAAGCGGAAGATCTCGAAAAACCTGAAGAAGAGAAGAAAGAAGCCGCTCCTTCGGATACAGAAACGGGGCAGGGGGAATCCAAGGGTAAGGAATGACATGTAGCGGTACGTTTTAATTAAGGTTTGCTCGCCAGGCTTTGTGGAGAGAAAAATGGGAGATTTTACAAAGAAAGAGCGCCGGTTAGGGGATATTTTCATCGATTTGGGACTTGTCACGGAGTCGCAATTGAAACGTGCCCTCGATCTTCAGAAGAAGGAATCGTGTTTTCTGGGAGAGGCCCTTATTCGGATCGGCGCCATTTCAAAGGATAAACTCTACTGGGTCCTGGCGGATCAGTATAATCTTCCCTATATCAGTAATCTCAGCAGCGAATTTATTGAACCCGATGTGGTCAAATCCATACCGGAAGAAATCGCGCGGGGCTATTCCATCCTCCCTGTTTATAGCACGGAGGATGAATTATCCGTTGTTATTCATAATCCTACCAACACGGAGATCCTCAATACCCTTAAGAAGGTGACCGGAAAACGGCTGAAGATTGCCATCAGCGACCGGGAGAGTATCAACAATGTCCTGGACGATTTTTACGGTATCTCCCATGTGCAGGCAGTCCCCGACAGGGGATTGGAGCTGTGGTCGGATTATTTTGAGCATTCCCAGCTCACGCGGTGCATTGAGGACATATCGGGGAAGGAGTTCCTGAATTTCATCCTCATCTCTGCCGAACTGGAAGGAACCCCCTCTATCCATCTTGACGTGGAAGGGAACGAGTTTCTTGTCAAGTTTCGCCTTGGGGAGAAACTCTTTACCAAATTTAGAGGGTCTCCTGAATGGCATGGGATTCTTCTTAATCAGTTGAAATTACTTGCTGATCTTCATAAGCCTAATGGAGGCCTGATTACCAAGGGGCGCTTCGAATATGAGGTGCGTGAAGAGAAAATCACCTATCGCCTTATCATTATCAAGGGGTTTACAGGTGAGAAAATCATCCTCCATCCCTTCAGGGGACTGGGGGAATTTCTTACCTTGGATGATTTGGGAATGACGGAAGGCCAGATCAATCTTGTGAGAAACCGAACCCAGGTTCTCCCCGGGATGGTTCTCCTTGTCACCCCGACCCAGGATGTCATCCCGCGGACCATGTCGTGCCTCCTGACCAATATGAATCTGAAGAACGACAATGTCATTACCTTTGAACGGGAGATCTATTTTAAGAACGAACATTTTCTCCAGATAGAAACAAAGGATTTTACCAACGAGCAGATCCTCGAGACGCTGTACGAAACGTCCTCCCTCGACGTGGATGTCATGATGATAGATGACATCAAGAGCCCGAAAATCCTGGAGGAGACCCTGAACATGGTCCTGAGGATTCCGAAAATCTATGGGGCGATGGTGCAGGATTCCATGATTCGGACGATAGAAACCCTGTTCAAGGTTGGGGAGGACCCGACTTTCTCCTTTTTGAACACGAATATCGTCATTTTCCAGCAGCCCGTTCCTGCCCTGTGTCCATTCTGTAAACAGGAGATCGGATCTGAAGGTCTGTCATCTCTGCCGGAGGAGATCACAAAGGAGGTCGTTCTCTATAAGCCGGTTGGATGTAAACGCTGTAATCAGACCGGCTACCAGAAAACGATTTCTTTCTTTGAAATCTTGCCCATTACCCATGAGGTCAGGGAGTTTGCCCTCATGGATCTTCCCATAAATGAAAAGGCAAGAAAGATTTACAGTATGATTCAACCCAAGCTGAGGGGATTCATATTGGATGCGCTGAAAGACGGGAAAATCTTCTGGGGAGATGTCAAAAGAATCCTTGAAAATATCCCAAGTTCCTGATTGAATCCCTTTTGTCAATAACCTGCATATAGTCATGTAAGCTGTATCCGGCGGGTGATGAATTTCGAATCACATGGTGTCACATGGGATCAGACTCAAAACCCACGCGTTTCTTTATCGATCCCACGCTTCTCAGGCTGGGGAAGTGGCTGCGTTATCTCGGGTTGGATGCGCCTTTCGTAAAGTCGGGCATGGAGATTCAGAATGATGGGGTCCTCCTCACGAGAAGGAGGGATCTTAAGGGGTCAGGGCAAGTGGTACAGGTCCCGTCTGATCGCCTGGAGGAACAGTTGAGCTGGTTTGTGAAGCGTTTTCCGCATGCAATAGAGCCGGATAAGGTGGGAAGCCGGTGTATCCGCTGTAACCAAATCCTCGTTGAGATACCCCGCGATGACGCAAAAGACCGTGTTCCGGACTATATTTATCAGACACACACCTCCTTCAAGATTTGCCCGGCCTGCCGGAAAATCTACTGGAAAGGGTCCCATCCGGAGAGGATGCAGGTGTTCCTGAAGGGGATAGGAATCCAGGTTGGAGGCATTGTATGATCCGGATTACAGGGGGAGAATATAAAGGCCGATTGATTAAGATTCCCAAAAACCAGAAGGTGCGCCCGACGCGATCCATGGTGCGCCAGGCCATCTTTAACATGATCGGGAACAGGATCTTTGACGCCGTCGTCCTGGATCTGTTTTCAGGAAGTGGGCTCTTGGGATTAGAGGCGAAGAGCAGGGGGGCGAGACAGGTCTTTTTCGTTGAAAATGACAAGGTGGTTTGCAAGGTCCTGAAAAATAACCTCGCGGCGGTAACCCAGCGATTTCGGGATCCAATTCTATGTACGACGGCGCAAAAGGCGCTTAGACAGTTTCACCAGGCGGGAGTGAGCTTCGACATCGTCCTCATGGATCCCCCTTACCAGATGAACGTCGGTCCCGTATTGAAGTCGCTCTCCTCAACTGGTATTGTGAAAGCAGGTGGGTGGATCGTACTGGAAAGGGGGAAGACGACGGAGCTCACGATTCCGGAAGGTCTTGTTGAAATCAAGGAAAAAACCTATGGATATTCAAAAATTTATATTTTCAGTCCCTTTAACCCGTCCACGGAAAGCGAGGCATGAGACATGATAAAGGCAATCTATCCCGGTTCCTTTGACCCGATTACGTATGGTCACCTCGACATTATTGAACGAGGATTGGGGGTTTTCGATCATATCGTGGTGGCCGTTGCCCATAACATCGAAAAAGAGGGACTGTTTACTCTCGAAGAGAGAAAGGTCCTCATTGAGGAGGCCACCAGAGACCTTGACGGTGTGACGGTGGACAGTTTTGAGGGACTCCTTGTCGATTATATGGAGCGAGTGGGGGGGAGTGTCATCATCCGCGGACTGAGAGCCACATCGGACTTCGAATACGAGTTTCACATGGCCTCCATCAATCGGCATCTGAACGAAAACTTCGATACCTTCTTTATGATGACCGCCAAGGACTATTTTTTTGTCAGCTCCCGTACCATCAAGGAAGTGGCCATGCTCGGGGGGTGTGTCAAGGGGCTTGTCCCTGAAAACGTTGAGAAGGCATTGAAAATAAAATTCAACGCCCTAACGGGCTAAGGAAGATACAAAGACGAACTCGATTCCTTTGTCCCGGTAATCCTCTATCGCCCTTTTCAGGGCCAGGTAGGTTGCACGGTGGGGATGGCCGATCCCGACGGCGTAACCTCGCTTTTTAGCCTTTTCCACAAGCAGGTCGAATTGTTCCCTGATCTTCTTGACATCCCTGGAATTGTCCAGGAACACGTCCCGTCGGATGGTGGGGATTCCGCTTTCCCTGGCAACCTGGTACCCGATAGACTTGGCGGAAGTCCGGCTGTCGAGAAAGAATTTGTTCCTCTTTCTCAAGACCTCCATGACGGCCTTCATCCCTTCCCTGGAGCAGGTAAACCGGGACCCCATATGGTTGTTGATACCACTGATCTCCGGGATCTGGTCCAGGTCCTTGTTGAGTTGCCGGATAATGTCCTCAGGCTTCATGCAGACGTAGAGCGCGCCGGGTCCGGGGTCCTTTCCCTTTCCCGGATACCCTTCCGGTTCCATGGGGAGGTGCATGAGGACTTCATGCCCCTTTTTTTTGGCTTCCTTGGCGATCTCCTTCGAGTAGGGGGCATAGGGAAAGATGGAGAGTGTAATGGGCACCGGGAGATCAAGGAGGTCCCTGGCGATGGACAGGTCATTGCCGATGTCGTCGATAACGATGGCAATTTTGACCCGCTTGGCCTTTTTAACCGGTGAAACGGGTGGAGCCGGGAGGTGTTCGGGCTTGGCCTGTTTTGCCTTGTGGGGTGGATATGAGACGGTGGGAGGAGGAATAAAGGCAAGGCGATGCGTTACATGCCTCCCGCAAGAAATGACCAGGGTGTTAGGTCCCTTTTCTCGAAGCCGGGCTCCCTTGAAGTTTTGGGGCAGCTCCCTATCGAGTCTCGCGTAGACGTGTTTAAATTTCTTTTTGCTTGCCTTAATGGTGAAAAATATCTTAGTTCCGTGTTTTTTCCAGCTGACATCTTTCTGTGAAAAGCCCTGTTGAAACAGGGTGCTTAGAATAAGGGTCGTGATTGCCTTCTGGCTCTTGAGGCAGGAGGGTTTAAGGGGGGCTTTTCCCCCGCGGTAATGTAGGATTCCCCACGAAACACCGGCGATTACAAGGGCCACGCAGGCGAGAATCAGAATGGTATGTTTAAGGGTTAGGGACTTTTTGCGCCTTTTCCCTGTTGTTTTCTTCCGGGTAGAACGCGGCTTGGTCTTGGTCCGTGTTGTCTTTTTTGACCTGGAAGCGGTGGTCCGGCGCTTTGAAGGGGACTTGCCTCGGCTCGTCTGTTTCACCATGTGTCTATTTCCAGCCCGTCCCTCGCACAAACAGCGGCTATTTCACCTGCTGGCATTTCCCCAGGATCTGTGCCCCCTTCAAGACCTCAATGGCCCTTTCAATCAAGGGATCTTTCGGTTCCAGGGTTTTCTTGGCAGGTTGCTTTTCCTTCTTTTCCTTTTTCACCTTTTCTCCGCTGACGTTTTCAAGATGGTGAGCGAGATCCTTTTCCTTGATAAACGGGTGTTCCTTCGCCTTTTCCTTCTTCGCCAGGAATTCGGCCTTGAGAACTTCGGGCGAAACCATGATATCCGGCGTAATACCTTCTGCCTGAATGGAGCGTCCGCTCGGAGTGTAATAGAGAGCCGTGGTTAACCGAAGCCCGGACCCGTCACTCAGGGGGATGATGGTCTGAACCGAACCCTTCCCGAATGTCTGGCCCCCCATGATAACTCCCCTGTGGTGGTCCTGGATTGCCCCGGCCACGATTTCAGAGGCACTGGCACTGCCCGCGTTTGTCAGGACAACCACGGGATATTTGATGATTGTCGTCGAGGATTTCGCCTGAAAGGCGATGTTGTCACCTTCGTCACGACCCTTGATAGAGACGATCAGGCCCTGGCTGATGAATCGATCCGCGATTTTAACCGCCTGGTTGAGCAGCCCTCCCGGGTTGTTTCGAAGGTCGAGAATCAGCCCGGAGATCTGATTATTACTTTTCTTCTTGAGATCCTGGACGGCTTTAACAAAGTCATTGTCCGTTCTCTCCTGGAACTGCGTGATCCTGATATAGGCGTAATGGCCTTCATAAAGTTTCGACTTGACACTCTTGATCTTGATAATGGCGCGGACAATGGTGATGTCCTTCGGTTTTGTGAACCCTTTCCGCATGATGGTAATCGTTACCTTCGTCCCCTTCTTTCCTCTCAGTCTCCGAACGGTATCCATGAGGGTCATATTCTTCGTCGGCTTTCCCTCGATGGCGATAATCTGGTCTCCCGCCTTGATTCCCGCCTTGTAAGCCGGGGTATCCGCGATAGGGGCAATGACGGTAAGGACCCCATCCTTCATGGTAATTTCAATGCCGAGCCCCCCGAAGCTCCCCTTGGTCTCAACCTGCATCTCTTTATACATCTTGGGTGTCATGAAGGAGGAGTGGGGATCCAGGGAACTTAACATCCCCTTGATAGCCCCGTAGATGAGCTCCTTGGTCTTGACAGGCTTGACGTAATCCTTTTCGATGATATGCAGGACATCGGTGAAAACCTTGAGGCTTTCGTAAGGTTCCTTGTCCGTGGCCGCCCTGATTCCAATCAATCCCCCGCCCATGAGGACACCGAGGACAGCGACAAGAATTAAAAGCAGGGTGATCCTTTTGAACCCCGTCCGCTTGGCTGGTTTCGAATTTTCCATGAATTTTGTCTCCTTGTTCCTTGAGATTCTGAAGCGTTTACTAACATATCACCCGGAAAAGTGCAATATTTCTACTAAAATTTCTGCAGCTTGAGGCCCGGCCGCGAAACCCTGTCGCTTTACTGCGAAATCCATGAAGGTCCTTAGCGGGTTTTCCCAGTAATAAGAGGCGCTATGACCATGTGAAGTTTTAAGGGCAGGGAGATCGGGAATCGGACTTTTCTCTTTACATTTTGGTCGAGTTATTCTATAAGTATAAGTCCGATAAATATGGGAACGGAGAGATGGCCGAGCTGGCTGAAGGCGCTCGCCTGCTAAGCGAGTGTAGGGCTTAAAACCCTACCGAGGGTTCGAATCCCTCTCTCTCCGCCATCTAAATTCAAAGGAGGTATGGAAAAATCAAACGTATAACACCTATCCTGATTACCTTTATGATTGTTGCGTTTCTCGGTATTTCATGTTCGAAATCCGATTCTTCAACAAAGGATTCCAAGAAAAAGGCTCCCACGGTAGAGGCCAAGGCCGAAACCAAACCTGTCAAACCGGCCCCCGCCCCTGAGGCAAAGCCCGCGCCGCCTGAGAAGTTTCATCACGGCGGGATGACCAAGATGGGGGATTTTACGGTTCAGGTCCCGGAGGATGTCAAGAATACCTGGAAAAAGGTCGTCCTTACCATTCATACCATCAAGACGAAAAAACAGATGAGCATCGTCCTTCCCATCGGGAAAAAGACGGAGATCAAGGGGACGCCTTTCGAGATTGAGGTCCTTTACTTCCTGCCGAATTTTACCATGGGTGGGTCCCTGATTACCTCGAAGGACAACGAGCAGAAGAACCCCGCGGCCAAGGTTAAGATTTATCAGAATGGCTCCGTGATATGGTCTGGCTGGCTTTTTCAGAAATTTCCGAAGGTTCACCCCTTTACCCATGTGGATTACCGGATCTTCCTGGTCAAGGGCCTCAAAGACTAAGTCCCGAAGGTTACCCCTGACATGAAAATAGACTTCGAGAAGGGAAACGGGCTGGTGCCCGTTATCGTCCAGGATGCCGAGACGGGTGATGTGCTGATGCTTGCCTATATGAACGAAGAGGCCTATCAGAAGACCCTTGAGACGGGAAAGGCGACCTATTGGAGCCGTTCCCGGCAGAAGCTCTGGGTGAAAGGCGAGAGCTCAGGAAATATCCAGGAGGTCAAGGGAATTTACGTGGATTGCGATGAGGATACGATTCTCCTGAAGGTCCACCAGGTAGGAGGGGCCGCGTGCCACACGGGACATCGAAGTTGTTTCTACCGAAAAAGGGACGAGGGGGGTGTCTTCAAGGAAATCGAACCGCCAATTTTTGA
Organism: uncultured Thermodesulfobacteriota bacterium; assembly: GCA_964589315.1. Classification (GTDB taxonomy): domain Bacteria; phylum Desulfobacterota; class S145-22; order S145-22; family S145-22; genus JAOZMY01. The sequence goes on along the minus strand of CAZPTH010000051.1, from coordinate 4,135 downwards.
TCCCAAAGAGGTTTACAAATGAATGATATTTTGACTTTGGGTATCCCCAAGGGGAGCCTTGAATCTGCCACCCTCGATCTCTTTAAACGTTCTGGATGGCGTATTACCCTCTATTCCCGGAACTATTTTCCCGGAATCGATGACCCGGAGATCCGGTGCGTCATGGCGCGCGCCCAGGAAATGTCGAGATTCGTTGAGCAGGGGACCCTCGACGTGGGCCTCACGGGGAAGGATTGGACCCTGGAGAATGACTCGGACGTGGTGGTCGTTACGGATCTCGTCTATTCCAAGGCGAGCCGCAGGCCAGCTCGATGGGTCCTTGTCGTGGCGAAAGATTCGCCCTTCAACCGGATTGAGGACCTGGAAGGGAAGAAGATTTACACGGAACTTGTCCAGTTTACGAAGCGTTACTTTGCCGAGAGAAACATCAATGTCCAGGTCGAATTTTCGTGGGGGGCCACGGAGGCCAAGATTATTGAGGGCCTGGCGGATGCCATTGTCGAGGTCACGGAAACGGGGAACACCATACGTGCCAATGGCCTCAAGATCATTGAAGAGCTTCTCGTGACCAACACCCAGCTGATTGCCAATAAAGAGGCCTGGGAATCCCCATGGAAGAGGGAAAAAATTGAACAGATTGCCCTCCTTCTGACGGGCGCCCTGAAGGCCATGGGGATGGTGGGAATGAAACTGAACGTGTCCAAGAAGAACCTGGATACGGTGATTCACCTTCTCCCGAGTCTCAATGCCCCAACCATCTCTCCCCTTTACCAGAGTGACTGGTTTGCCGTTGAAACCGTCCTGGAAGAGAAAGAGGTTCGGGATCTTATTCCCAAACTTCAGAAGGCGGGAGCGGAAGGGATTATAGAATATTCTCTCAACAAGATTATTTAAGAGGATGAATGGATGATGAAAAAAAGCGGGGTTTTTTCTACCCCGCTTTCTCTTTTTATGCCAATTTGATGAGGGAATTTACTTCTCGACGATAGCCTCAACTGGGCAGACCTCAAAACAGGTCCCGCACTCCGTGCACTTGTCCTGGTCGATAACGTAGATATCCCCTTCCTCGATAGCCTCACTGGGACACTCTTCTGCACAGGTCCCACAGGCCACGCATTCTTCCGTAATTACGTACACGCGCCTTCACCTCCTTTTTGAAATTCAGCCGTATGCTAAATTTCCATGATTTCCTTTTCTTTCGACTCTATCATCTTGTCTATCTCAGCGATGAAATCATCCGTCAGCTTTTGGATCTCCTCCTGATTCTTTTTCATCTCGTCCTGCGAAATTTCTTTTTCCTTCTCTTTCTTCTTGACAAAATCATTGGCGTCCCGGCGGATGTTTCGAATGGCGATCTTGGCGTTTTCCCCAAGACGCTTGACGAGCTTCACCAGTTCTTTCCGCCTCTCCTCCGTCAACTGAGGGATCGAGATACGGATGACCTTGCCATCATTGGTTGGCACCAGGCCCAGCTCAGACTTCAGGATGGCCTTTTCGATGTCTCCGAGGATACTTGTGTCCCAGGGCTGAATCGTGATCAGGCGACTTTCGGGAACTGCCAGCGTCGCGACCTGGTTCAGGGGGGTAGGGGTCCCGTAATAATCGACCTTGATGCCGTCGAGGAGCGCGATAGAGGCGCGTCCCGTTCGGACCCGGTTCAATTCGCCCTTGAGGGCCTCAATGCTTTTTTGCATTCGTCCCTTGAAATCTTTTTCCCACTGGGGATTCATCATTGACCTCCTTGGTTTATCACTTTACGAGGGTTCCCAAGGGAGCACCCTGGATAACCTGCTTGAGGTTTCCTTCCTTGAAAAGGTTGAAAACGATGATGGGAAGCTTGTTGTCCATGCACATGGAGATGGCTGTTGTGTCCATGACCTTCAGCCCCTTCTCCAGAACCTCCAGGTAGGTGAGCTTGCCAAATCGTTTGGCATCCGCGTGAGTCATGGGGTCCTTGTCATAGACGCCATCTACCTTGGTTGCCTTCAGGATGACATCTGCCTGGATTTCCAGGGCCCTGAGAGAGGCAGCGGTATCGGTCGTGAAATAGGGGTTGCCGGTTCCCGCCGCAAAGATGACGATGCGGCCCTTTTCCAGGTGACGGATGGCCCGCCGCCGAATATAGGGTTCGGCGATCTCATGCATCTCGATGGCGGTCAAGACACGGGTAAAAACCCCTGACCGCTCCAGGGCGTCCTGGAGGGCCAGGGCGTTGATGACCGTGGCCAGCATACCCATGTAGTCCGCCGTGGTTCGGTCCATGCCCCTTTCCGTCGCGGGTCCCCCGCGAAAGATGTTCCCTCCCCCGATGACGATGGCGATCTGAACGCCGAGCGCCTGAACTTCCTTGATCTCCTCTGCCAGTCGTCCAAGGATGACATCATCGATCCCGTAATTTTCGGAGCCGCAGAGACTTTCGCCCCCGAGTTTCAGGAGAATCCGTTGATAGGGAAGGGCTTCAGACATGGCTTTTTACCTTATGCCGCCTCGTCTTCCAGCCCTTCGCAGAGCTGATACCGGACGAACCGGCGAATGGAGATATTTTCTCCCAGTTTCGCGATAGTCTCCTGGAGAAGATCGTTGATGGTTTTGTCGGGATCCTTGATAAACGGTTGCTCAAGGAGGCAGATCTCCGAGAGGAATTTGTCCAGTTTACCGGAGACAATCTTGTCGATAATCTTTTCGGGTTTTCCCGCCTCTTTCGCCTGGGTCTCGTAGATCTTCTTTTCGCTTTCCTTGACCTCTTCCGGGACATCCTCCCGCTTCACGTATTGGGGAGAGCTGGCCGCGATGTGCATGGCAATGTCCTTCACGAACTGTTTGAAATCGTCCGTTTTGGCCACGAAGTCCGTTTCACAGTTTACTTCTACCAGGACACCAATCTTACCGCCCGCGTGGATGTAGGATCCCACCAGGCCTTCGGAGACGATGCGTCCCGCCTTTTTGGCCGCCTTGGCGAGTCCCTTGGTTCTTAAAATTTCAATGGCCTTATCTATGTCCCCATTGGCTTCCGTCAGGGCGCTCTTGCAGTCCATGATACCGGCGCCCGTCCGGTTTCTCAGTTCTTTGACTTCCTGTGCTCCAATCGCCATTTATGCTTCCTCCTTTGTGGCTTCCGCTTCTTTGGTTTCCTCAGGTTCCGCTTCCGGGGCCTCTGCCTTTTCCTCGGCGGGGGCCGTTTCTTCTGGCGTGGGCTCGGGTTCCGTTTCAGTTTCTTCTTCCAATTCCGGGGCGTTTCCCATCTCCATAATCGATTTTTCCGGGGGTTCCGGTTCCGCCATCTCCTTGTCCTGTTCCGCCTGCATCATCTCTTCCCGGATTTGCTTCCCTTCGAGGACCGCGTCGGCAATCTTGGAACAGAACAGGCGGATGGCGCGGATGGCGTCGTCGTTACCGGGAATGGGGTAGTCCACCTCGTCCGGGTCGCAATTGGTGTCCAGGATAGCCACGACAGGAATCTTCAGCTTACGGGCCTCGGCTACCGCGATATACTCTTTCTTCGTATCCACGATGAAAACTGCCTGTGGAAGGGATTCCATGTTTTTGATCCCACCGAGCGACCGTTCCAGTTTTACCCGGATCTTCCGGAGACGGAGCTTTTCCTTTTTCGGCAGGCTTTCGAAGATGACACTGGTTTCACCGCTTTCCATCTCTTCCAGTTTCTTCAGGCGTTCGATGCTTTTCTTGATGGTATGGAAGTTTGTCAGGGTTCCACCCAGCCAGCGGTGGTTGACAAAGTGCATCCCACAGCGCAAGGCCTCGTCACGAATCGAATCCTGTGCCTGCTTCTTCGTTCCCACGAAGAGGATTTCGCCGCCTTGAGCAACGGTATCCCGGATGAAGTGATACGCCTTCTCAAAAAGCGGAACGGTTTTCTGCAAATCGATGATGTAGATACCGTTTTTTGCCGCGAAGATGTAAGGTTTGGTTTTTGGGTTCCAGCGACGGGTTTGATGTCCGAAATGGACCCCCGTCTCCAACAACTGCTTCATGGTGATGACTGCCATACATTCCTCCTTCGGTTTTTCTTCCTCCCGGCTCAGCGACACCCCGTGCCACCAAAGGAATGCCGGAAGTGATTTTTACAAATCGGTGCCCTTGTTAACACAGACTTTTCTTTTTTGCAAGGGTAGGG
>CAZPTH010000050.1:0-12527 GCA_964589315.1 uncultured Thermodesulfobacteriota bacterium | reverse complement strand
GAGGCAGGGGTAGAGGAAAGATAACAGGAGTTTCACTCAGGATAAATAGATGCCAAAACGAACGGACATAAAGAAGATCATGATCATCGGTTCGGGGCCGATCGTCATCAGCCAGGCCTGCGAGTTCGACTACTCGGGAACCCAGGCCTGCAAGGCCCTGAGGGAAGAGGGATACGAGATTGTCCTGGTCAACAGCAATCCCGCCACGATCATGACCGACCCGGAGATGGCGGACCGGACCTACATCGAACCCCTCTCGCCGGGAATCGTGGCCCGGATCCTCGAGATAGAGCGCCCGGACGCCCTGCTCCCCACCCTGGGTGGGCAGACGGGATTGAATCTTGCCGTGGCCCTCTGGGAAAGGGGAGTGCTCCAGAAACTGGGGGTCGAGATGCTTGGGGCGACCTACGAGACGATCAAGAAGGCGGAGGACCGGGACATCTTCAAGGAAACCATGGCGAAGGCGGGCCTCGACCTGCCGAAAAGCGGTGTGGCCCACACCCTTGAAGAGGCCCTCGCGCTGGCCAAGGACCTGGGCTTTCCCCTGATTATCCGCCCCAGTTTTACCCTGGGGGGCACGGGGGGCGGCATCGCCTACAACGTGGATGAGTTGCGCCATATCGTGGAAGACGGTCTGGAGCAGAGCATGATCAGCGAGGTCCTGGTGGAAGAGTCGGTCATCGGCTGGAAGGAGTTTGAGCTGGAGGTCATGCGGGACGCCAGGGACAACGTGGTCATTGTCTGTTCCATCGAGAACCTGGATCCCATGGGCGTGCACACGGGCGACAGTATCACCGTGGCCCCGGCCCAGACCCTGACCGACCGGGAATACCAGCAGATGCGGGACGCGGCGATCCGGGTGATCCGTGCCATCGGCGTGGAGACGGGCGGGTCCAATATCCAGTTTGCCGTGCACCCGGAGACGGGCCGGATGGTGATCATCGAGATGAATCCCCGCGTCTCCCGAAGCTCGGCCCTCGCCTCCAAGGCCACGGGGTTCCCCATCGCCAAATTCGCGGCGAAGCTGGCCGTCGGCTACACCCTGGATGAGATCCCCAACGACATCACGAGAGAGACGCCCGCCTCATTCGAGCCTACCATCGACTACTGCGTGGTCAAGATTCCCCGGTTCACCTTCGAAAAATTCCCGGGGGCGGAGGAAACCCTGGGGATCTCCATGAAATCGGTCGGCGAGACCATGGCCATCGGGCGAACCTTCAAGGAGGCCCTTCAGAAAGGGCTCCGTTCCCTGGAGATCGGACGGTCCGGGCTGGGGGCGGACGGGAAGGACGACCCGCTTCTCGACGTGGGATGCCTGCCCGGAGAAAGGATCGAGTCCCACAAGCTGGACGCCTGTCAGCTTTCCCTGCGGCAAAAGCTGGTGCATCCCTGCCCGGAAAGGATTTTTTACCTCCGCTACGCCTTCAAGGCGGGGATGCCACTGACCGAGATCCAGGAGCTGACGGGGATCGATCCGTGGTTCCTCGACCAGATCGAGCAGATCGTTCGGTTCGAGGACGAGATCCGCGCGCAAACCGCGCGGTTCCAAAGCGAAAGAAAACTTCCCAAAGAATTCTGGTGGGCCGCGAAGCGGATGGGGTTCTCCGACCGGCAACTGGCCTATTTGTTGGAGACGGATGAACAATCCATTCGGACGGCGCGCAAGGGGGAGGGGATTACCTCCGTCTTCAAGCTGGTGGATACCTGCGCGGCGGAGTTCGAGGCCTATACCCCCTACTACTATTCCACCTACGAGCCGGAGGACGAAACCCGGCCCTCGGAAAAGAAGAAGATCATGATCCTGGGGGGCGGGCCGAACCGGATCGGGCAGGGGATTGAATTCGATTACTGCTGTGTCCATGCCTCCTTCGCCCTGAAGGAACTGGGTTACGAGACCATCATGGTCAACAGCAACCCGGAGACGGTCAGCACCGATTATGACACCTCGGACAAGCTCTACTTCGAACCCCTGACGCTGGAGGATGTCCTGGGGATCGTGGACAGGGAACAGCCGCACGGCGTCATCGTCCAGTTGGGGGGACAGACCCCGCTGAACCTGGCCATCCCCCTCAAAAAGGCGGGGGTTCGCATCCTGGGGACCGACCCGGAAGACATCGACCGCGCGGAGGACCGGGAGAAATTCCAGGCCCTGCTCAACAAGCTGGGGCTGGTTCAGCCGGCCAACGGCATCGCCACCTCTTTCGAAGAGGCCAGGGAGGTGGCAAAGACCATCAGCTATCCGGTGGTGGTTCGGCCCTCTTATGTCCTGGGGGGACGGGCCATGGAGATCGTGTACGATGAGGGATCCCTCGAGGGGTATATCAAATCTGCCGTCAAGGCCTCACCGGAGCATCCCATCCTTATCGACAAGTTCCTGGAAGATGCCATCGAGATCGACGTGGACGCCGTGGCGGATGGGGAACAGTCCCTTATTTGCGGCATCATGGAACACATCGAGGAGGCGGGCGTCCACTCGGGGGACAGCGCCTGCGCCATTCCGCCCTTTTCCCTCACGGATGAACAGATCGAAAGCATCAAACGAAATACCTATGCCCTGGCCGGGGAATTGAATGTGGTGGGGCTGATGAATGTCCAGTACGCCGTCAAGAACGATGTGATTTACGTCCTGGAGGTCAATCCACGTGCTTCCCGGACCATCCCCTTTGTCAGCAAGTCGAAGGGCATCCCCTGGGCCAAGATCGCGGCCAAGATCATGGCAGGGAAGAAGATCGCGGAGCTCGGGATTTCCGAGAGGGATATCTCCTATGTCACGGTCAAGGAATCGGTCTTTCCCTTTAACCGTTTTCCCGGTGTGGATACAGTCCTGGGGCCGGAGATGAAATCGACGGGCGAGGTGATGGGGGTGGACCGGGATTTCGGGGCGGCCTTTGCCAAATCGCAGATCGCCGCGGGCAATGCCCTCCCTGAGGAAGGGAATGTCTTTATCAGCGTCAAGAACAAGGATAAGCGCCAGGTTATCTTCCTGGCGAAGAAACTGGTTGACCTGGGCTTCAAAATTATTGCCACGTCGGGGACCCGCAAGGTCCTGGTGAAGAACGGCATCGAGGTCCAGTACGTTTACAAGGTGAGCGAGGGGCGTCCCGATGTGGTTGATTTTATCAAGAACGGCCAGATCCAGTTGATTATCAACACCCCCAGCGGAAAGAAACCGAAGGCAGACGAGATTGCCATCCGGACCGAGGCGGTGAGCCACGGCATTCCCTGCATCACCACCATTTACGGGGCCTACGCGGCTGTCAATGGCATCGAGTCGATGAAGAAGCGTGGATTTACCATCCGTTCCATCCACGAATACCACGAAGGAAAGGTGGAATAACAGCAGGACGGAATTCGTTCCTTTAAGGTCTGGCACGTGAAGTAAATACGGGAGAAGGCGTGGATAAAATTACGGGAAGCAGGTTGTGGGTTACGTGGATGCTTTTGTTTGTTCTCCTTTTTTCGGGGACCCTCTTTTTCACGAATCTTGGGAAGCGGGACCTGTGGAGGCCGGATGAGCTGCGCTACGCGGAGGTCGCGAGGGAAATGGTTCTTACCCACCAGTACCTGGTTCCTCGAATCAACGAGCGGGAGTATACCCAGAAACCCCCCCTCTTTTTCTGGATGGTGGCGGGGTCCTTCAAGGTTTTTCAGCGGATAAACGAATGGACGGCGCGGTTTCCCGTGGCCTTGAGCGCCGTGCTTTGCGTTTTGTTCGCTTTCCTGATCGCGAAGCGCCTCTTTGACCCGTGGACGGGATTTTTCTCCGCCCTGCTGCTGGCCACGACGAGCGAATTCTTCTGGCTGGCCAACCGGGTCAATCTGGATACGACCATGACCCTGTTTATTCTCATCAGCCTCTACGCGATCCTGCGGGGGCTTGAACAGGATGGCCGTCGTAATTTCTGGTTCCGGCTGGCCTTTTTCTCTGCCGGTGTGGCCACGGTAACCAAGGGACCCCTGGGGATCCTTGTTCCCTTCCTCACCCTCATCGTTTACCTGATTCTAAAGGGGGAATTCGGGACATTGAAAAAGATTCCCTGGGTCAGCGGCTTCGCGATTTTTCTCCTCGTCCTTGTCGTGGGCCTGGGGCCGACCTGCTTTTTCGGCGGAAAGGCCTTTACCCGGGAACTCCTCTTTCAACAGACGGTGACGCGCTACCTCCACGGTCTCGACCACCGGAAGGGGTTTTTCTACTATTTCTATACCTACCCGGAGGCCCTGCTGCCGTGGATCCTTTTCCTGCCCGGGGCCATCCTGCTTTCCTTGAAAAAGGGAAAAGGTGGGGAATTCCGGTCCTCCTACCTCTTTATCCTCGTGTGGGCCCTGGCAAACCTCCTCTTTATCTCCTTTTCCAAGAGCAAGCGGCAGCTTTACATCCTGTCTCTCCTCCCGGCGGGATGTATCTATGTCGGGAGTTATATCAGCGCGGTTTATCAGGGGACAACCAGGTCAACCCCGTGGTTCAGGATTCCTGTCTATCTCCTGGGGGTTCTGGCCATCGTGGCAGGGATTGCCCTCCCTTTCGCTCCATATGGGATAAAGATACGTTATCCCGATCTTGTCTTGCCGTATCAGCCCTTTGTGGGGATGGGGATCCTGGTCATTGTGGCGGGGGCCCTTCTCTGTTTCTTGAACGGGACTAAGAAGACGAAAGCCACCGTCTGGGTTTTGATTTTATCTTTCTATGCCGTCTTTTTTGTCGGGGCGAGGTGGGTGATACCCCTGTTCAACCCGTTGAACTCCCTGCGCACCGTGGGTGAACAGGTTCAGGTGCTGAAAGATCGGGGGGTTGACGTGAGGGTCTTGGCCGGCGTGGAGCATGAGGGGATTCTTTTTTATACGCGTATGACCATGGTGCCTGTTGTCACGCTCGTTCCGTGGGAGATGAAATTCCTGAAAACTTCGCCAAAAGCGGCGGTCGTCCTGAAAAAGAGAAACGTGGGGGAATTCGCCCAATTGGCCCATGTGCCTCTCAAGGTTTTGTGGCAGGCAAAAATCGGGAAAAGAACCTTCATGGCCCTGCAGCCCGCGATTTCATCTCCCGCTGATAAAAAGGAATAGATTAAAGAGGTTTGGTTTCCTGACTTCCTGGATACCTGAAGGAAAAAAGGGGGAAGGGAAACCCCTCCCCCGGTGGTCTTTGATTATCTTTCCTTCCACTTCGGCATGGGATAAATGGGTTTCTTTGTCCCTTTTGGATAGACCTGGTAGACCTGCCCCCCCTGGATCTGGAGAACCACGCTGCTGCCCTTGATCTGACCGTTGGGTTTGAATCGGACGGGCCCGTAGATGGTTTCGATGTTTGTTTTGGCGATCTCGTCCCGCACCTTTTGTGGATTTAGGGACCCCGCCTTTTCAATAGCGTTTTTAAAGACGGCGAGAACCGCCACGGCCGAGGCGTTGTGGTAGTCGGGATCGTAGTGATACTTCGCCTTGAATTTCTCCACGAAGTCCTTTGTGTCTTTGAAGATGATGCCCTTATAGTGCATCTGGGGCGACCAGCTCGCCACGCCGAAGATGTATTCGGCATCCTTGCCGAGGGACTTCCGGAAGTCTGCCTCAGAGGGGCCGACCGTCATGGAAATCATCTTGACATTGACATCCAGTTCCTTGGCCTGCTGAATCAGGTTGATCCCACCGATGGTATGTCCCGCCATGAGGAGGGCGTCCGGGGCCAGGGACTTGACCTTCGTGAGAATCGTGTTGAAATCCGCCGAACTCTCGGAGATCTTTTCATACAAAACGAGGTCAAACCCGTATTTTGGCGCCAGCTTTTTGACTCCCTTGGCGACCATGATGTCGAACTTGTCGTCTCCGAAGATGATGGCGATCTTTTTGGGTTTTGGCTTGAAGCCCGCCAGCATCTCGAGGGTCGAGCTGAAGTATTGGCTGGCGGCCGGCAAGGTTCCGAAGATATAGGGGTTTTTACGGCTGAAAATTTTTCCCGACGCACCGCCTCCTTCCACCATGGGGATCTTGTAACGCTGCGCCACCAGGCTGTCCGGGATCGTGATCCAGCTCGTGTAGGGGCCGAGGAGGAAGTTCACCTTGTCTTCCACGATGAGTTTTTCCACCAGCTTGGCGCTTTCCGCGTCGTTGCTCTTGTCGTCGTAGTAGATGATCTCGATGGGGTATCGCTTGTCGCCAACCTTGATGCCTCCCGCCTTGTTGATGGCGTCTTTCGCGAGGTTATAGGAATCGACGTAGAGTTTTCCCGTTCGGCTGTTTTTACCCGTGAAACAGATGGCGCATCCAAACTTGATGACATCCTTGGCCTGGAGAAGTGAAGAAGACCCGGCCAACAACCCAAGGACAAGCGCGATGACGAGAAACCCTTTGAAACTTTTTGCTAAAGCTTTTTTCATGGTGTGTCCCTCCCTTTTGATGGATGGTTTGTTGGTTGGTGTGTCACCCCCTTTCAACGCCTTTTGAAATAAAATAGCATGGGAATTATTTTCTTGACAAGCAATTTTAATTCGCGTTTGAGAATTCATGTATTATTGGGGTGTTACGGGAAGGAACGCGGGAATCCCTGTTGATTATTGGGTTGGATTGAGATAGGATGCGGAAAATCGGAGGAAGGGATGACGTTTCAGGAAGCGCTGCGGGCCTATCTTTCTTTCCTGGAAACGGAGAGAAACCTGTCAGCCAACACGACGAAGAGCTACGAAAAGGACGTGAAACATTTCCAGGGGTTTTTCGCTGAAGAGAAAGGGCGGGAACGAGACTCCTTGAAGGTCGAGGAGGTTACCGATGTGGATGTGCGTCGTTTCGTGGTGTCGCTTTACCGTTCTCACGCGCCGTCCTCTATCGCGCGCAAGGTCTCTTCCCTGAAGGGTTTTTTCGCGTTCCTCAAGCGGCGGGGATGGCTTTCGGCGTCCCCCGCGAAGAATGTGTCCGCCCCGAAGATTCCCAAGAAACTGCCCAACTTCCTGAGTGTGGATGAAATTTTCCACCTCCTGGACGGGGATGAGGGAAAAGACCCGCTGGCCCTGCGTGACCGGGCCATCCTGGAGCTCATCTATTCCAGCGGACTCCGGGTTTCCGAGGTCGTTTCCCTGAACGTGGGGCAGGTAGACCTGTCCATTCAGCTGATACGCGTCCGGGGCAAGGGGAACAAGGAACGTATCGTCCCCGTGGGCGGCAAGGCTATCAAGGCGATTAAGGCCTATCTCAAACAACGTGACGAGCTGACGCGCCGGCAAAAGGGGAAAAAGGAAAGCCAGGCCCTTTTTCTCAACCGTTTCGGGACGCGCCTGACGGCCCGGAGCGTGGAACGGATGATCAAGTCCTATGCCCTCAAGCGGGGCATGGCGCGTCGAATCAATCCCCATGCCCTGCGTCACTCCTTCGCAACCCACCTGCTGGGGGCGGGAGCGGACCTCCGGTCCATCCAGGAAATGCTGGGACACGCCAGCCTTTCCACCACCCAGAAGTATACCCACATCAGCCTGGATCAGTTGATGCGGGTTTACGACAAATCTCACCCGAGGAAGTAGACGATGACGAACCTTCGCGGAACAACGATCCTGTGCGTGCGTAAAGATGGCCAGACGGTCATGGCCGGCGACGGCCAGGTCACCTTCGATGTAACGGTCTTCAAGAAAAAGGCCCGGAAGATCCGCCGCCTGTACGAAGACAAGGTGATGGCCGGCTTTGCCGGTGCCACGGCGGACGCCTTTACCCTCTTCGAACGTTTCGAGGAAAAACTTGAGAAGACAGGCGGGAACCTGGTGCGCTCGGCGGTGGAGCTGGCGAAGGACTGGCGAACGGACCGGTTTCTCAGGCGCCTGGAGGCCATGATCATCGTGGCGGACACGGAACACATCCTCATCCTCTCCGGGAGCGGGGATGTCATCGAACCGGACGAACCCATTGCGGCCATTGGGTCCGGCGGCGCCTACGCCCAGGCGGCGGCCAAGGCGCTGCTCACGCACACGAAGATGACGGCGGAGGAGATCGTTAAGACCTCCATGGAGATCGCCTCGGAGATTTGTATTTACACCAACCAGGAAATTGTTATAGAGAAACTGCCATGACAGAGACACATATTCATACCTTTACGCCCCGCGAGATCGTCTCGGAGCTGGACAAGTATATCGTGGGACAGCACGAAGCCAAACGGGCCGTGGCCCTGGCCCTGAGAAACCGCTGGCGGCGCCAGCAGGTTCCCGAGGAGTTGAGGGACGAGATTGCCCCGAAGAACATCATCATGATCGGTCCCACGGGCGTGGGGAAGACGGAGATCGCCCGGCGTCTCGCTAAGCTCTCCAACGCCCCCTTCCTGAAGATCGAGGCCTCCAAGTTCACCGAGGTGGGCTACGTGGGACGGGACGTGGAATCGATGATCCGGGACCTGGTGGAGATCGCCATCAACATGGTCAAGGACGAGGAGAACAAGCGCGTGGAATACAAGGCGCGGGAGATCGCGGAGGAACGCCTGCTCGACCTCCTCTTGCCGCCGCGGCCGGCTCCCCCTCATCCCCCGGAGGGCATGCGATCCGGGGAGAAGCCCCTGGAAATCGTGGGGGAAAAGAAGGCCGCGCCCTCGACCCGGGATCGGCTGCGCCAGCTCCTGCGAAACGGGAGCCTGGATGAACGTTACGTGGACGTGGAGATTACCCAGACGTCCATGCCCATGTTCGAGATCTTCTCCGGCTCAGGGATCGAGGAGATGGGGATCAACGTGAAGGATATGTTCAACAACATCCTCCCCAAGAAAACCAAGCATAAAAAGGTCAAGATCCCCGAGGCGCTCGAGATCCTGACCCAGGAAGAGGCCCAGAAGCTCATCGACATGGACCGGGTGGTGAAGGACGCCCTCACCCTGGTGGAGCAGGGAGGGATTATCTTCCTGGACGAGATTGATAAGATTGCCGGGAAGGAACAGAGCCATGGCCCGGACGTCTCCCGGGAGGGGGTTCAGCGGGACATCCTTCCCATCGTCGAAGGGACAAAGGTCAACACGAAGCACGGGATGGTCAAGACCGATCACATCCTCTTCATCGCCGCGGGGGCCTTCTATGTCTCCAAGCCGTCGGACCTGATCCCGGAGCTGCAGGGGCGGTTCCCCATCCGCGTGGAGCTGGACTCCCTGGGGAAGGACGAGTTTGTCCGTATCCTCACGGAGCCGAAGAACGCCCTCATCAAACAGTACAAGGCGCTGATGGAGACAGAGGGGATCAAGCTTGAGTTTGCCCCGGAAGCCGTGGAGAAGATCGCGGAGATCGCGACCCAGATCAACGAGAAGACGGAGAACATCGGGGCCCGGCGCCTCTACACCATCATGGAAAAGCTCCTCGACGATATCTCCTTCAAGGCGCCCGAAATGGCCGATTCCAGGGTTACGATTACCGCCGATTACGTGGAAGAACAGCTCAAGGAATTCGTGGAAGACGAGGACCTGAGCCGTTACATATTGTAGGATTTCAGATGAAAGACCTGATACGCCGCGCTGAAACCCTTATTGAAGCCCTTCCGTATATCCAGGCCTTTGCCGGAAAGACCGTCGTGGTCAAGTATGGAGGACATGCCATGCAGGATCCGGCCCTGGAAGATGATTTCGCGCGGGACATTGTGCTCCTGGCGGCCGTGGGGATCCATCCCATCGTGGTGCACGGCGGCGGTCCCCAGATCGCCAAGGTCCTTGGCCAGTTGGGGATCGAGACCCGGTTCCATGAGGGGTTGCGGGTCACGGACGAACGAACCATGGACGTGGTGGAGATGGTCCTCACCGGTCTCGTCAACGGGGCGATTGTCCGCCGCATCAACACCTTCGGCGGAAACGCCGTCGGTCTTTCGGGGAAGGACGGCAACCTGATCCGCGCGAAGAAGATGCGTCTCCAGCTGGCCCGGAGCCGTTCCGAGGAGGTGGACCTGGGGCAGGTCGGGGAGGTGGCGGAGATCCGGCCCGGTATCCTGGCGACCCTGATTGCTCAGGGCTTCATCCCCGTGGTGGCGCCGGTGGGACAGGGGGCGGATGCCAAGGCCCTGAACCTCAATGCGGACCACGTGGCCGGGCGTATCGCCGAGGCCCTCCAGGCGGAAAAGCTGATTCTGTTGACCGACGTGGACGGCGTGATGGACCGGGACAAGCACCTGATCTCCTCCCTGACTGTTACGGAGGCGGAGGCGTTCATCGCGGACGGGACCATCCGGGGTGGCATGATTCCCAAGATTCACTGCGTCGTTGACGCCGTGAAAAACGGGGTAAAAAAGACCCACATCATCAATGGAACCCTGCCGCACGCCGTGCTCTTGGAGGTTTTTACGAAGGGCGGGGTCGGGACCGAGGTGGTCAAGGAGGAATCTTGAAGGGATTTGACGAAATCAGGGAAACTTCCGGGAAGGTCTTTTTCCCGACCTATAACCGGTACGCCGCCGCCATGGAGCGCGGAGAGGGGGCCTATCTCTTCGATACCGAGGGGAAGCGCTACCTCGATTTCTTGAGCGGGATTGGGGTGATGAACCTGGGACACGCCCACCCGGAAATCGCGGAAGCCATTTGCGAACAGGCGAAGGCCCTCGTACACGTTTCCAATCTCTACTTCATGCCGCCCCAGACGGAACTGGCGGACCAGTTGGTGCGACATTCCTCCCTCGACCGGGTTTTCTTCTGTAATTCCGGGGCCGAGGCCAATGAGGCTGCCATCAAGCTGGCGCGGAAGTACGCGCGCGAGACCTACGGAGACAATCGCTTCGAGATCATTACCCTCGAAGATTCCTTTCACGGAAGGACCCTGGCGACCGTTTCCGCCACGGGGCAGGAAAAGGTCAAGAAAGGGTTTGCCCCCCTTCTCGATGGCTTCACGCATGTCCCGGCGGGGGATTTTGGGGTCCTGGAAAGGGCGGTCTCGGAGCGAACCTGCGCCATCATGATGGAACCGATCCTGGGAGAGGGTGGGGCCGTGGTATTGCCGAACCGGTATCTACGGGACGTTCGGCACCTCTGCTCGGATCGGGATATCGTTCTCATCATGGATGAAATCCAGGTGGGAATGGGCCGAACGGGAAAGCTGTTTGCCCACCAGTGGGCGGAGATCGAACCGGATGTTATGACCCTGGCGAAGGCCCTTGGGGGAGGGCTGCCTCTCGGGGCGATGCTGGCGAAAGAGAAATACGCCGAGACCCTCGGGGCGGGCAGCCACGGCTCCACGTTCGGGGGAAATCCCGTGGCCTGCCGGGCGGGCCTGGTCGTCATGAAACACGTGACGGATGAAACGTTTCTCGGCCTCGTCCTGGAAATGGGAGACCTGATTCGGGCCCGCTTTAATGAAATGGCCGCCCGGTTCGGATTTATCGAGGAGGTCCGGGGACGGGGGCTTATTGTGGGGATAAAACTGTCTGTTCCCTGCAAGGAAATGGTGGCGAAGGCGTTCGAGAGGGGGCTTCTTATCAATTGCACCCAGGAATCGGTGCTTCGGATGCTTCCCCCCTTGATTATTTCTGAAAAAGAAGTAGAAGAGATGTTTAAAATTTTAGAAGACATTTTTGAGGAAGTGTAGAGATGAAACGTGACCTTTTGACCCTCCTGGACCTGACACGGGAGGAGATTTTACAGATTGTTGAAGAGGGGCATCGGCTGAAGGCCCTTCAAAAACGGGGGATTCCCTATCGGCCGCTTCTCGGGAAAACCATTGCCATGATTTTTGAAAAGCCCTCCACGCGAACCCGAGTCTCCTTCGAGGTGGGGATCGCCCAGTTGGGAGCCACGCCCCTGGTCCTGCACGCCGGGGAGATGCAGTTAGGCCGCGGGGAAACAGTGGAAGATACGGCGCGCGTCCTCTCCCGTTACGTGGACGGGATCATGATCCGGGCCTACAGCCACCAGGCGGTTTCGGATCTTGCGGCCGCCGCGACGATTCCTGTCATCAACGGGCTGACGGACGCCACCCATCCATGCCAGATCCTGTCGGACCTTTTGACCATCTACGAGCGTCGGGGAAGCGTTGAAGGGATGACCGTCGCCTACGTGGGGGATGGAAACAACGTGGCCCACTCGTGGATCCTGGCGGCGAGCCAACTCGATTTTACCCTGAAGTTGGGGTGCCCAGCGGGGTATGAACCCGATTCGGAATTTATGGAGAAGGCGCCGACAAACCGGGTCTTTGTTTCCAACGATCCTTCGGAGGCGGTGGCCGGTGCGGAGGTGGTCTACACGGA
The DNA here is from genome assembly GCA_964589315.1 of uncultured Thermodesulfobacteriota bacterium. Lineage (GTDB taxonomy): Bacteria > Desulfobacterota > S145-22 > S145-22 > S145-22 > JAOZMY01. The sequence continues at coordinate 365 of CAZPTH010000050.1, read as the reverse complement.
CGTGTGGGCCAGCATGGGCCAGGAGGAAGAAGCCCAGAAGAGGTTAAAGGATTTTGAGGGATTCCAGGTGACGCCGGAGCTGATGGCTCGGGCCAAAGAGGGGGCCTGGTTTATGCACTGCCTGCCGGCACACCGGGGCCAGGAAGTTTCGGCCGAGGTCATCGACGGCCCTCAATCCATCGTGTTTGATCAGGCGGAAAACCGCCTGCACGCCCAGAAGGCCATCCTCGCTTTTCTGCTGTCGGACTGAGACATGACCGGATCGGGAAAAAAGTTGCAGCAGCCTTCAGCCCCGGTGAAACCCGCTATCGCTGAGGCTTCGCCTGTTTCATCCCGGTTGAATGCTTGGCTTCGCCAAATTCAAC
>CAZPTH010000049.1:0-12656 GCA_964589315.1 uncultured Thermodesulfobacteriota bacterium | reverse complement strand
TCGCCTGCGTGATGGCGGCGCTGATCATTATCAAACACCGGGCAAACATCCGGCGTATTCTGAACGGAACGGAATCGAAGCTGGGGAAGAAAAAAAGTGAAAGGTGAAAAGTGAAATTTTAACCCTATGAAACCGTTTCTTATCTGTTTCATCAGGGAATAATGCCACAGCATAGTTTACCCTGTTAAATCACATACGTGTTATTTAACAGGGGCGGATTTCACGGGGAGTACAAGGCTAAGAGAAAACAACAATTCATACGAAGCTGACTGCCCGCGTGCCGTGCCAACCCCTGCTAAATCCTGACAGGTGCCTGTGCCAGGTCCTATTACCTGTTTTTCCGTTTACTTCTTGAGCAACGTGCTCTGAAGCCAGTTGAGGATTCGTTCGTTCGATATCATCATCGCCCCCATCTGGCAGTGTTCCCCGGCCCCTTCCACCTTTGTGAAAAGCATGTAAGTCTTGGGGCATTTCAGGGCGTTAAATAGTTGCTTGGCCTGGCCGGGGAGATCCTTGTCCCCCTCCGAATCCACCACCAGCATGTTACATTTAATCTTTCTCGCGCAGTCTCTCATGTTATAAGGCTTGAGTTTCTTGAGAAATCCGGTCGGCGTTTTCGCCCCGAACGTGAACATGCCATTTCCAAAAAACCAGCCCACATCCACATCCTTGTTCATGATTTTCATAATCTCCCCGTCAAACGCTTTCGATGCGGCTTTACTTTTGAGAATTTCCTTGATGTTCGGTGGGCACTTTTTGATGGCATTGGCATAGAAATCGTATACCCCGCCGTTGGCGACGCAGACCTTGATGCGATGCTCAAAGGCAACGGCGCGAGGGGCCAGGTAGCCGCCAAAGCTGAAACCTATGAGGCCGATCCTCTCCGGGTCCACCTCAGGAAGTTTCATCGCGTAATCCACAACGGGTGTTACCACGCGCTCCCAGTCCGGCCGGAACGGAATCTTCTGCACACGCAGGACCTCCCCCTGCCCGGGTCCCTCGAACAGGAGGCAGTTGAAGCCTCGTTCCACCGCGAGACGCCCAATTTCGAAATAAAGCTCCTCCGCCGTGCCGTCAAAACCGCTATGGATGATGAGCAGCGGCCTTCTTTTTCCGGAATTGTCCACAAGGCAGAGATAGCCAGGCAGGGTCGTCTTTTCGTAAGGAATCTTGATAGATTTTATGGGAGATTCGGAAAGTTTCGCCGCCTTCAGAAAACATTCGCGGCTTTTTCTCCACGTTTTAAGGATGCGCGGGTCCTTGGGATTGGTATGCAGGAAAAATTCCGCCGTCCTGTAGTAATTGGAGGCGCGAAAATAGGCTTCTCTCGCGCTTTTTTTATGTCCCTCGGTTAGAAACCGATCGGCGGCTCCCTCCAGACGTTTCGCCGTTGCATACCATTCCTTATACCAGCTCTCATTGTTTCTTTCCTTGATGCGATAGGCCGTGCTGAGACACTCGCCAATGTCCGCGCCCCCGGTGCTGCTGTAGCCCATGGTCCGGAGGCACTGGAAGGAATACTGGGGGTCCTTGAAAACGCATTCCAGGGCAGGCGAAGAAACGGCTGACAAAAGAATACATATGACAAAAAAAAGTATGCCCGCATAAATCCTTTTACCACTTCCCTTCCTGTTCTTCATCTTTCCCTCCTCATCTGGTTTTGTCCAATGCCTAAGGGTGGGGGTAATGCGGGGTTTCCTATGGAGAGATTTCTGTTTGAGCGCCCTGCGCCTGCCTCGCACCGGAAAAGCACTGTAGGTTGAAAGTCGGATAGTTATCCTTGGCGACGTTCTCTTCCTAAAAGAGATTATTTTCAATAAGCATGCGTTAAGAAAACCATTTTTTCTCTATTAAAAAAACCGGCACTTGTCAACTTGAACTTCAGAAATTTTCAATCAAAACTTAAACAGCGCCTGGATTTTCGTGGGGTGAAGCGTAACGTGCGTGCTCAGGATTTAACAATTACAGCCTGCGGAGAATATCCCTCTGCCGGCGGACTTTTTTGGGGAGTTTCCTGGATGCACCCTTTTTTCGGCCTGGATGGATGTCCATTTCTTCCTCATCTTCCATGCTCTGGCCTTTGTAAAGTTCATAAAGGGCGTTGTCGATTTTGGCGTCGAAGGCTTCCGAGGAGATACAAAAACAGTCCGTCTTTTTCAGGCGGTCGCAGATTCCACGGTCCGAAGTGACGACGACCGTTTCCCTCCCCTTTTGACTTGCAAGAGATACGATGAAATCATCCGCCGTTTGTCCCTTGTGGGAATAAAGAATTCTGATCCCCATGCGGTTTTCCGCGGTAGCTGAAAGGTGGTAGAAACCTGTTCCGTCAAAGACCACCGTGATGGGAAAATGGCGGACCTTCCGATACTCGGAGAGGCGGGAAATCAGCGCTTCCCGCCCCTCCTCAATATCCTGCCTGTCGATGGGAGATAAGGTTGGCGAATTCCGTATCAGGTTATAGCCGTCGATAATCAGGGTCGGCGGCATCTCTATTCATCGATGTAGGCGCGCCAGTGGGTGTAGCGTCCCTCCGCCCATTCATCCTTGCCCTTGACCACATCGAAATAGGCCGCCTGGATTCGAAGGGTGGTATCTCCTGCGGACCCCTTGCCGATGGTTCGATCATCCACCTCCCGGATCGGGGTAACCTCTGCTGCCGTTCCGCAGAAGAAGGCCTCGTCCGCCGTGTAGAGTTCGTCCCGCGTGAAGCGCTGCTCCACCACGTTGAGCCCCATGTCTTTCGCAAGGGTCATGATGGAGTCCCGGGTAATCCCCGGGAGAATCGAGGTCAACGGTGGCGTTTTCAGGGTATCTCCTTCCACGATGAAGATATTCTCCCCCGACGCCTCGCAAACGTAACCCTCCGTGTCGAGCAGCAGGGCCTCGTCATACCCGGAGCGCACCGCTTCTCGTTTCGCAAGGATGGAGTTGACGTAGTTCCCGCAGATCTTTGCCTTGGTCATGCTGATGTTGACGTGGTGCCGGGTGTAGGAAGATATCTTTACACGGATTCCCTTCCGCAGCCCCTCTTCTCCGAGGTAGGCCCCCCAGGGCCACGTGACGATGAAAAGCTCGATGGGGTTGTCCTGTGGATGAACCCCCATGACCCCCTCACCAATGATGGCGATAGGACGGATGTAGCCCTCTTTGAGACCGTTGGCGTTCAGGGTGTCCTTAATCCCCTGCTCGATCTCCTCCACGGAAAAGGGAATTTCCATTTCACCGATCTTGGCGGAATTGAGCAGGCGAACCGCGTGTTCTCTCAACCGAAAGACGGCTGACCGGCCATCCACACACTCATAACATCGAATTCCCTCAAAGACGCCAAGACCGTAATGAAGGGTATGGGTCAGGATATGGACATTGGCATCATCCCAGGCAATCAGCTTGCCGTTTTTCCATATTTTTTCAGCCTTCTGTACCATGACAGCCTCCTTTCAGGTTTTTAGATGGTGTCAATATAAACAATTCACCTGTAAATTGCAATTGAATAAAGCCCTCACCCCTTCCGTCTTAATAGCAAAAAGGGAAAGAAAGGAGCCGACCATGAAACGATTCGTGATATTCATCGTATTAGCGAGTTTTCTCACGGTAGGAGTGACCGGGTGCACAACCATGAGCAGTATGAACAATACCCAGAGAGGCGCCCTATACGGGGGAACGCTGGGTGCCATCGGAGGCGCGGTCATCGGCAATAACCTGAACCACAAACATAAAGATAGCGTTCGGAACGGTGCCATCCTTGGAGCCATGGCCGGCGCGCTCGGCGGTGCGCTCATCGGACACCAGATGGACAACCAGGGACACAGCAGCGGGTATCACTATTGAGAAATACCCCCGGAGAATCGCTTACGAGGCAAATGCCGCGACGATTTCCCGGATCAGGTCGTCGATGGTGTAAACGGGGGCTTCCACGTGAACGGGTAATCCGTACTCCCTCAGGGTTTGACTCGTGATGGGGCCGATCGACGCGACCCTGAGTGTTTCCGGAAGGCCCTGGATCCCCTCCCTTCCTCCCATGATTTCGACGAAATTATGCACCGTCGAGGAGGCCGTAAAGGTAACGAGATCCACTTCGCCAGACAGAATCGCCCCCTTGACCTCCGGATCTGGTTCCTCCATCACCGTCTCATAGACCGGGACGACCTCAACACGGTGTCCCCTCTTCCTAAGGGTTTCAGGCAAAACCTCCCGCGCCACCTTGGCGCGGGGGAAAAGTATCCGCTTTTTATCCCCTTCGGGGAATACCGCCAGCAGCCCCTCCGCCTTGTAGTCCTTCGGGACAAGATCGGGAAAGATGCCAAATTGCCTGAGGGCCTCCGCTGTCTTGGGCCCGATCGCGGCAACGGATTTCCCGCCCAGGCTCCGGACGTCCCGCCCCTTTTCGAAGAGACGTTTAAAAAAGGATTGGACACCATTCATACTGGAAAAAACGACCCAATCGTACGTGTCAAGCTCTTCAATGGCCTGGTCAACCGGTTCCCACGAGGCCGGCGGCTGAATCCGGATGGTAGGAAACTGGATCACCTCGGCCCCGAGATCTTCCAGTTTCTGCCGCATATCGCTTGCCTGGGCCCGCGCCCGGGTCACCACGATGCGCTTTCCGAACAGGGGGCGGGTCTCGAACCAGTTCAGGGACTCACGAAGGGTAACCACCTCCCCGACCACGAGAATGGCCGGGGGCCTGATCCCCGCGTTCCTAACAACCTCCGGCATGGTGGCAAGGGTTCCGGTAACGGCCTGCTGCCTGGGCGTGGTTCCCCACCGAACCATGGCGGCAGGGGTATCAGGAGGTTTCCCCGCCTCCATCAGATTCCGACAGATACTTGTAAGGTTCTTGACACCCATGAGAAACACCAGGGTGCCCATGGAACGGGCCAAACCTTCCCAGTCGATGGCGCTCTTCTCCTTGTCCGGACGTTCGTGCCCCGTAACAATTCCAATGGTAGAGGTGAAATCCCTGTGGGAAAGGGGAATGCCCGCATAGGCCGGCGCGGCGATGGCCGAAGTAATCCCGGGAACAACTTCAAAGGGAATGCCACGCGTCTTCAATTCCTGGGCCTCCTCGCCTCCCCGTCCAAAGATAAAGGGATCTCCACCCTTCAATCTGGCGACGACTTTTCCCTGCTCTCCCAGGTCGACGAGAAGCTGGTTAATCTCTTCCTGAGACAGGGTATGGTGGGAGCTCTTTTTCCCCACATAGATGGTCTCCGTATCCTCCCGCGCATATTCCAGAAACGTTGGATTGGCCAGGTAGTCATAGACCACTACGTCACAGTGCTGGAGCACCTTTTTCGCCTTGATGGTTAAGAGGCCCGGGTCTCCAGGGCCCGCTCCGATGAGATAGATTTTCCCTTTCTTTTCAGACGGTCTTTTCATACCTTCTTTCCTTCCAATCATTTTTTCCCTTTTATAACAGTTCCCCGTTAAAGACAATGTTTGCCCCCTCGACAGGGCAAAAAACATGGACAGCCCTCCCTTCCAATTCTTGCAGGTGCAATTTATAACATCCTGTATTTTAAGATAAATTTTCCCAATACCTGCGATTTAACTTGAACTTCACAAGGTTCTCTGTTAAAAAGGGTCCATGGTTAAACGAGGCATCGGATATGGCAATTCTCCTTATGGTCACCGTCCCCCCATGGGGGGAGCGAACCACCCACAGGACCAGTTTCAGAACCTGAACGCAACGAGTCTATACTGTCCCAAATGCAAGGCCGCCATGCCGGTCATCGAGCGCCTTCTCCTGATCCTCCCCGACGGGGAACTCTATGAATACAAATGCCGACGCTGCGGGACGTCCCTTGGAGAGAGAAAAGTCACAAAGAAACCTGAACCCTTCCTGGTGAGATAACATGGCCCATCTGACCCAGATCAAGAAATCGTTCCTCGATCTCATCGAGCGGCTCGACAAAAACCCCGTCGGCGCGCCCTTCGCCGACTCCCTCGTGGAGATCCTCCAGATCCTTTATACGGAGGAAGAGGCAAAGATCGGCGCTAATTTTCCCCTCCACGCAACCACCACGGAAGACCTTGCCAAACGATTGGGATTTGAAGCTGAAAAGCTCGCGCCTCTTCTCGAGACAATGGCCAACAAGGGCCTCATCGTCGATACGGTCAAGAACGGGAAAACCTACTGGCGCCTGACTCCCCTGATGATCGGGCTCTTCGAGTTCACGTTTATGCGCACGGGAACCGGCCTTCCCATGAAACGGCTGGCGGAACTGATGCACCGCTACCGGATGGAAGACGGCCTGGGGAAGGAGTTTTTTGGCTCCGAGACCCAGATGTCCCGAACGCTTGTCTTCGAAGATCTCATCAAACCCATTAAAACCGAGGTGCTCCCCTACGAGAAGGCCTCCGAAATCATCCGAAGCGCGAAGATCGGCTCATTACAGATGTGTTACTGCCGCCACGAGGCCCAGCACAGAGGAACGGTCTGCGACGCCCCCATTGACGATGTCTGTACCGCCCTGGGGCCGGCTGCCGACTACCTCATCCGTCGGGGTTTCGCTCGGGAGGCAAGTGTCGACGAAATGCTGGAAGTCCTGGATCGGACCGAGAAACTGGGGCTGGTTCACCTGGCCGACAACGTCCAGGAAGGGGTGGCCTTCATCTGCCACTGTTGCCCGTGCTGTTGCGGGCTCCTGGCAGGCATCAACACCCTGCATATCCCCCACGCCGTCGCGCCCTCTGGCTTTCTCCCCCGTGTTGACGCGGAAACGTGTGTGGGCTGCGGCCTATGCGAGGAGCGGTGCCCCGTGAATGCCATCGTCCTCGACGACACGGAGAATATCCCCATCTTTAACACGGACCGTTGCCTTGGCTGTGGGGTCTGCGCCACGGGATGTCCCACCGAGGCCATCCATATGGTTCGACGGGAAAACTGGACGCCTCCACCGCGTAACACGGCTGAAAAATTTCTGCGCATCGCCAAAGAGAAAGGAAAGATCTGACCTTGGGAAAGGAAAAAAAGGGATTCTTCAAACGTCTGCGCTCCGGGCTCAGTAAATCCAGGGAGCAGTTGAATGAAAAACTGGAAACGGCCTTCATTGGCCGAAAGGAAATCGATGAAGAAACGCTGGATGATCTGGAGGAGATCCTTATCACCTCTGACATCGGATTCGAAACGACACAGGAACTGATCGAGTCTGTCCGCAGGAAAATCAAGCGTAGAGACATCAATGACATTGACCAGCTAAAGGCGGCCATCAGGAATGAAATGAAGGAGATTCTTGCGCCGTGCGAGGGACGCCTGCCCTTCGATGATCTTCCCATCGCCCCTTACGTCGTCTTTTTCGTCGGGGTCAATGGTGTGGGAAAGACCACTACCATAGGGAAACTGGCCATGCGGCTCAAAAACGACGGGAAAAAGGTTGTCCTGGCCGCCGCAGATACCTTCCGCGCCGCCGCGGCTCCCCAGCTCGTTTTGTGGGGGGAACGGGCAGGCGCCGAGGTTATCACGCACCAGGAGGGGTCGGATCCTTCCGCCGTGGTTTATGACGCGATTCAGTCCGCCCAGCACCGTCTGGCCGACTTCGCCCTGATCGACACGGCGGGGCGGCTTCACACGAAAAAGAACCTCATGGAAGAGATGAAAAAGATGTGCCGAGTCGCGGACAAGGTCATGCCGGGGGCTCCCCACGAGAAGATCCTCGTCCTGGATGCCACAAACGGCCAGAATGCCGTGTCTCAGACGAAGCTGTTCCACGAGGCCATTGGATTGACGGGGCTTGTCATGACGAAGCTGGACAGCACTGCCAAGGGGGGTATCCTTCTCCAACTGGCAAGGGAATTCAAACTCCCTATCTATCTCATCGGGATTGGTGAGAAACCGGAAGACCTCCAGGAATTCAGCGCCGAAGATTTCGCCGAGGCAATGCTGTAAGTAAAAATTCACACGATACTTGACATTTTAGCCGGGCTGCGTCATATTTTTAACAGAAAGGGAGCAGAACAATGATAGAAAAGGTGCTCGAAAAAATTGCGGATCAGATTCTCTCGCTGGATGAGGCGTCCCTTTCTACGCTTCGGGCAAAGTATCATACGAGACTCCAGCACTTTGACGCCACGAGGGATTGGGAACGCGCCGTAATCATCTATTTCATCATCAATTCCGTCATCACAAAGAACAACATGTTCAACGACAACATCAAGCGCCTGGAAGAACAACGGAAACAGGGACAGTTCAAAAAAACCCCGACGCCTCGTGTTGGAAAGCCTCATCTGACGCTGATTAAGAAATAGGTTCTACTTGAATTATTGCATATAACTTGTTGATATTACACTACATCATGCGTTAATGTGTTTTTTGTTTCAGGAGATGTGAAATGGACCGTTTTGAATACGAAATCACCCGTCACTCCTTGGAATCCTTTAAGGACCTCGTTTATTTCTGTTCCGAACTGGGAACATGCAGCATTGAGACCGTTCAGGGAGACCAGGTAAAACACCTCGAGGAACTCCTGAACAAGCGCGGGAAAGAGGGGTGGCAACTGGTCAACCTCGCCTTCGGGAAAGACGGCTTTGTGGCCTTCTGGATGCGGAAAATTTCCTGACCCTGTCCCCAACGCCTTTTCAGCCATACCTGTCAACTTTTATTCTTTTTTCCTTTACTCAACGGGAGGCTTTCTCTATATTTAGGCGAGGAGTTCTGAATGAAAAGGGCACTGAAGCTACTGAAAAACCGGGATTTCATTTTCGTTCTCGCCATCGGGCTGGGGCTTATCGCGGGCCAGGGCGCCCGCTTGACCAAGGAGGCTGTGCTACCCGCCCTGGCCGTCATTATGACCGTATCCACCTTGGGAATTCCCACCAGCCTCTTCAAAAATCCCAGAAATATGGCCAAGCCAGTTATCACCGGGATTCTCCTTACTTTCCTTGTCCAGGGAGGCCTTCTCCTGATGATGGGAAAGTGGATGATTTCCGATAAAACGCTTTGGACGGGGATCGTCCTCCTTGCCTCCGTGCCTCCCGCTGTCGCCATCATCCCCTTTACCGGGCTTCTGCAGGGCGATACCACCTTTTCACTCATCGCGACCATCGGGGGATACCTCAGCGGGCTCGTCCTGACACCTCTCATCTGCCTCGCTATCCTCGGGTCAAGCCTCATCCACCCGGCAAAAATTCTCCTCATCCTCACGGAGCTCGTTATCGCCCCTATCGTCCTCTCCCGTATCCTCGTTTACAAGGGGATAGACATGACTATCCTTCCCTACAAGGGGCTCATCACCAACTGGGGATTCTTCATCGTCATCTACACCATCATCGGGCTCAACCGAATGATCTTCTTCGATGAATTCGCCTTCGTTCTTCCCGTTATCATCCTCGCCTTCATCTCCACCTTTGTCTTGGGTGCTGTTATCGAAACCCTTTGCCATCTCTTCAACCTGGCCCCTCCCCTCCGGGTCAGCCTCAACCTCCTTGGGACCCAGAAGAACGCGGGAACCGCCGCGGGAATCGGTCTCGTCCTGTTTGGAAAAACCGCCGCCCTCCCCGCTGCCGTTTATACGATCCTTATGATCGTCTATTTCATCGCCCTGGGATTAAGACAACAATGGCGGTTCAGAAAACAGGGCAGATGAGCGCCTCCACCCGCCCCCCCGACGCGATCCCGTGGCCTCCCTTGGCGAAGGGAAAACTGATCCGACGTTACAAGCGGTTTCTCGTCGATGTAAAATTAGAAAATGGAAAAACGGTGACCGCCCACTGCCCCAACTCGGGAAGCATGAAGGGACTTATTTCTGAAGGAAACCCCGTCTTCCTCTCACACGCTGATGGACACGGGAGAAAAACAGCCTATACGCTGGAAATGATTCAACTCCCTTCGAGCCTCGTGGGCGTCAACACGCAGCGTCCCAACCATCTCGTCACCCGAGCTATTTCGCACGGCAGAATCCCCGGGCTGACGGGTTATGGGCGTCTCCAGACGGAGATACGTTATGGTAAAAATTCGAGGATCGATATCCTCCTGACCGACGAGGGAAAACCACCCTGTTTCATCGAGGTAAAGAATTGCACCCTCGTGGAGGAAGGAATCGCCTGTTTTCCCGATGCCGTTACCTCGAGGGGGCTGAAACACCTGAAGGAACTCCAGAAAGAGGTTCAACAAGGCCACCGGAGTGTCATGTTCTACCTGATTCACCGCATGGACGCGAAGGCCTTCAGGCCTGCTGACGAAATTGATCCCGTTTACGGAAAAGAGCTTCGGGAGGCCGTAAAAAACGGGGTTGAAATATTCGCGTGGGATGTCACCATCAACCAGAGCCATACTTTACTCAGGCGGCCCCTCCCCTGCCTCCTCTGAGATCAATCTCTCCGGGACATGCGCCGTTCAAGGAGCCGGGTAATGTGATAGAGGGGATAGGTCAAAAGCATGTAGAGAACGGCCAGAGGGAGATAGGCCTCGAAGGTCCGATAGGTGGTCGCGTTGATGATCTCTGAAGCCTTGGTCAATTCACGGACCGAAATCACCGAGAGAAGTGAGGAATCCTTGATGAGGGAAACAAACTGGCCCGTCACGGGGGGGATAATGCGGCGGAATGCCTGGGGGAAGAGGATGTATCGAAGGGTCTGCCATTCGCTCAGCCCGCTTGCCTTGGCCGCCTCGATCTGCCCCTTGTCGATGGACTCAAGACCCGCCCGGACCATTTCCGAGATATAAGCCCCGGAGAAAAACGCCAGGGTCACGCTTCCGATGACGACCGGGCTGTCCAGGTGAACGATGGTCGCCACACAAAAATAGAAGATATAGATCTGAACCAAAAGCGGGGTTCCCCGAAAAAGCTCCACATACATTTGGGACAACTGATTGACAAACGGGTTCTTCGAAATGCTCGCAATTCCGCTGGACACCCCGATCACCAGCCCCAAGACGATAGAGGCCACCGAAATGATCACGGTGTAGATCATCCCCCTGATGAAGAGTTCCCGGTATTCCCAGGGAATCCGCCAGTCCCAGTGATAATCGATACTTGACAGAAGGGTATAAAAGACAATCAGGGCGATGAGACCGATCACCACCCTGGCCAGGAGTTTTTTTGCCATCGCCTCAGGGAATCAGGGTATGGAAATACTTGTCGTAGAGTGCCTTGTAACGACCGTCGGCCCGAATAGTTTCGAGAAAGATGTTCAACCAGTTGAGGAAATCAAAATCCCCCTTTCGGATCGCCATGGCGAAGGGCTCATAGGTAAATGGTTTGAGCAGGGCGTAGGTGCTTCCGGGGTTTTCTTTCTGGTGTTTCGCAATGGAAAGCTGATCATAAAGAAAGGCATCCGCCCGTCCCGTTACCACCTCCCGCACGCACGCGGTCTCATCCTTGAACCGATTGATCTGTGCCTTCTTGAACCGTTTCGTCGCGATAAGGTCTCCCGTTGTCCCGGTTTTGACGGCAATAATCTTTCCTTTCTGGTTCAACTGGTCCACCGAGCTCAACCCGGGGCTTCGTTTTTTGCTGATCAGCGCGCACAACCCTGTGATGAAATAGGGATCCGTAAAGGTCACCGCCTTCGCCCGGGTCAGGGTCCGGGTCATCCCGGAAATGATTATGTCGATTTTCCCGGTCTGGAGTGATGGAATCAGCCCCGTCCACTCGGTATCCCTGATCTTCAGTTTCACCCCCAGTTCTTTCGCGATGAGCTTGGCCAGGTCCACGTCAAACCCTATGGGATTCCCCTTTTTATCCGAATACTCGAACGGGAAATATTTTACCTCCATACCAACCCTGATGACCCCCTTCTTGATGATCCGATTCAGCGTGCTCCCCTTGAAGATTTCATAAGGAGTCACTGACGTGGCGTGGGCCCCGGAGAGGGAAATCAATAAAAAAAGAAGGAGAATAAAAACAATCAGATATTTTTTCTTCACGATTCCTTGCCTCCTGATCCAAGTATATTCGAAAACGGTAGCATGTCAAATTCAGTCGATCTCACGGAACATACTCCGGGGCGCCCTGCAAACGGGACAGTTTGAAGGGGCCACGTCAAAGACGACATACCCGCAGTTGGTGCACAAAAAATAAGTCTCTTCCTCAAAGTCCTTACCCTGGCTCACCGAGTCCAAGGCCCGCTTGAAAAAGGAGAAATGGGCCTTTTCAGCCTTGAGGATCCAACTCATACTCATAACCGCTTCTGTCCTGTCCTCTGCCCGGGCCTGTTTGATAAACTCCGGGTAGAGGGTAAAAAAATCCCCTTCCTCTTCCTCGACGGCGGTTTTCAGGTTTTCAACTGTTTCCCCTACCCCGCCAAGGGCGTCCAGATGGTTCAAGGCATGAACGGTTTCCGCCTCCGCAATGGCCCTGAAGAGGTGTGCAACGTTTACAAGTCCCTCCTCTTCCGCCTTTCGGGCGAACGCGAGATACCGCATGTGGGTTTCACTCTCATCCGTGAATCCCCGAGAAAGGTTCTCATCGGTTTTAGAGGTCATCGGTTCCCTCCTTTTGAAAAAATGTCGGGCTGTTGGGGCTAAAGTGAGAACTGAACCTTGACTTTGAAGATCTCCCGAGCTGGGAGGTGGAGGACTTCATCAACCCCGGTCTTCACAGAAATTTCCTTCAGTGTCTCTTCAACCTTTTCCCAGGAAGGCGCTGTCAGGGTAAACCAGATATTATAATAGGCCTTGCGCTCGTAATTGTGAGTCACACCGGGAAATTCATTGA
>CAZPTH010000048.1:0-13424 GCA_964589315.1 uncultured Thermodesulfobacteriota bacterium | reverse complement strand
CGCTACGCCAAAAAATTTGGTGAGGCCCTCGCCGTTCGTGTCTATACCTCACAGTTATTGGGAAAGGATCCCGATCTTGTCCTGCACGGGGGAGGAAATACCTCCGTGAAGGCGCCGTTTACGACGCTGCTCGGAGATAAGGTCCCCGCTCTCTATGTAAAGGGATCCGGGTGGAACATGGCAACGGCTGGTCCCGAGGGCTTCGTTCCCCTCGACCTTGAGACCCTGCTGAGGCTTAGGAAACTTGATGAGCTTGGGGATGACGCCATGTTTGAGCAGTTGCGCGTGGCCATGTTACGCCCCCTTTCTTTCAACCCTTCCATCGAGGCCCTCGCCCATGCGTGGATCGGAAAGGCCTATGTTGATCATACCCATGCCAACGCGATCCTGACATTGACTAACCAGGATAACGGAGAGGAGAGGGTGAGGGAGGCCCTTGGGGATGATGTTCTCATCCGACCCTATATCCACCCCGGTTTTTACCTGAGTAAGGATATCGCGGATTCCCTTGACGCGTCGCCGAATGTTCGAGGAATTGTCCTGATGCATCATGGCCTTTTTACCTTTGATGATGACCCACGCGTTTCATATGAAACGCACCTCGAACTGGTCGATAAAGCGGAAAGTTATATTCAGGGTAAGATCTCTCGGACCTTTTTTGTCATAGATTCCGAAGGTTCGGATAATACGCTTGTAGCGAAGGTCGCACCCATTGTCAGAGGGGCCTTGGCGGGGAGAACCCGGGATCCCGACCATCCGTTTTCGCCTGTCATCCTTCGGATCCTGCGGGACGAGGAGACCCTTGGCCTGATCTCTCACCCTAATTTCAGGAAGATCATCGAGGGGCCAGTCCTGACAGCCGATTTCCTCATTCGAACCAAGCCGTGGATGGCATGGGTCGAAAGCCCGTCCCTTGACGACCTTGAGGCCTTTTCGCGTCAGATTCATGAAACGGTTCACGATTTTTCCCAAAGATATCAGGCCTATTATAAGCGGGGGGTCGAACGAACGGGAAGGGGCTTTCCCATGTTCAATCCCAGCCCGAGGATTCTTGTCATCCCCGGCCTGGGGGTCTTCTGCACAGGGTCCACCTTGAAGGAGGCAAATATCACGGCGGACCTGGCCAAGGCGACACTCAGGGTTAAACGGGATATTATCGCGATGGGAGGAAACTACCTGGGTATCCCGGAGGAAAAGCTCTTTGAGATGGAATACTGGGGCCCTCAATTGGCAAAGCTCTCTGGGGAGGCTCTCCCGCTCGCTGGCCGGATAGCCGTCATCACCGGGGCCGCGGGGGCGATCGGATCGGCTATATGCAGGAAGCTTTGTGAAGAGGGGTGTATCGTTGTGGGGACAGACCTGGAGGGAGAACGTTTGGAGGATCTGGAGGCCAGGCTCACCGGAGAGTTCGGGGAAAATTTCTTCGCGCTTCCCATGGATGTGACGGATGAGGCGTCAGTAAGAAAAGGTTTTGAGGCTATCTGCCTCAAATACGGGGGGGTGGATATCCTCATCTCCAATGCGGGGATCGCGTTTGTCAAGGCCCTTGATGAACTGGACCTTGAAGACTTTCGGCGGATCGAGAAGGTCAACGTGGAGGGGACGCTGTTGTTTCTGAAGTGGGGGATCAAGATCTTGAAGGCCCAGGCGACCGGGGGAGACGTTGTCCACATTTCAACGAAAAACGTTCCATCACCGGGAAGCAGCTTTGGGGCCTACAGCGCCACAAAGGCGGCGGCTCATCAGCTTGCGAGGGTGGCGAGCCTGGAGCTGGCACCACATGGAATTCGCGTGAATAATCTTGCCCCGGATGCCGTCTTTAAGGGAGAAGGAAGAAAATCGGGCCTGTGGGAAGTCTGTGGCCCCGAACGGATGAAAGCCCGGGGGCTTGATGAACAGGGATTGGAAGAATACTACCGGAACCGGAACCTGCTGAAAATCCAGGTGCGGGCCGATCACGTGGCAAACGGGGTTTTCTTCTTCGTAACCCGGCAGACACCGACCACGGGTGCCACGCTACCCATCGATGGTGGGTTGCCCGATGCAACGCCGAGGTGAGCGGGAATCAGAAGCGGAACCGGGAACTTCAAACTTGAATTTTGGACACGAGTGTGGCATCTTATGGGGCACTTAAGATGACAAGGAGGAAGTAATGGAAGTTATTTTAATGGAAGAAATTCCCGAACTCGGAAAGATCGGTGACGTAGTAAAGGTGAAGGACGGATACGCCCGAAATTTCCTGATTCCAACGAATAAGGCCATCAGGGCAACAACGCGTAATCTCAAGAAACTGGAGCATGAGAAACAGCTTGCCCAGCACCGTGTCCAAAAGGTACGGCTGAGCGCAGAGGCCTTGAAAGAGAAAATTGAGGGAATGGTTTGTCAGGTTAAAAAGGCCGCGGGCGAGACAGGAAAGCTGTTCGGTTCCGTGACGAATATGGATCTCGAGGCTTATCTCAAGGAACATGGAGTCGATGTGGAAAAGAGGCAAATTCATCTTGAGGAGCCGATTAAATCGGTGGGAAGCTTTCAGGTCCCTATCCGGTTGGCGGATGGGGTTACCGCCACGTTGAAGGTGGAGGTTGAAGCGGAGGAGAAATGACACTTCCGTTACCCAATCCCCCATCTGAGCGCGTTCCACCCCACAATGCGGAGGCGGAACAGGCCATTCTGGGGGGGATTTTACTCGATCCAGAGGCCCTGGGCAGTGTGATAGAACTGATTGAGCCGAAGGATTTTTATCACGAGGCGCATCAGGCCATTTACCAGCAGATCCTGAACCTGTTCGAGCGCGGGGATCCCATTGACCTCATCACCTTGACGGAGAGCCTCCAGGCACGGCAGCTCCTCGAACGCTGTGGGGGAGCTCAGTATATCACCGGCCTGACGGACGTGGTCGTGACCTCTGCGAACATTGTCCATTACGCAAAGATCGTTAAGGAAAAAGCCACATTACGGAAGCTGATTCAGTTGACAAGCGATATCTTTTCAAGATGCTTTGAACTGGATACGGATGTGGATTCCTTTCTTGACGAGGTGGAAAAACAGGTCTTCACCATCGCGGAGAACAAGGTTCACCCAGACTATTACCCCATCCGTGACGTGGTCAAGGAGAGTTTTGAGCGCATCGAGAGCCTGGCAAAATCACGGGAGTTCATCACGGGGGTCCCCACGGGTTTCGATGACCTGGACCGTTACACGGCCGGTTTTCAGCCTTCGGACCTGATCATCGTGGCGGGACGACCGGGCATGGGGAAAACCGCCTTCGCCCTGAACGTGGCACAACATTGTGCCAGCCAGCACGGAATCGGTGTTGGTATATTTTCCCTTGAGATGTCCAAAAACCAGCTGGTGACTCGAATGCTCTGCTCCGAGGCCCAGGTCGATTCCCAGAGGCTCCGCAGGGGTTATATCGATTTACCCGAGATGCAGCGACTGATTCAGGCAGCGGGGAAACTGGCAGAGGCCCCCATCTTTATTGATGAATCGGCAACGACAGTTCTCGAAATCCGTGCCACGTCCCGACGAATGATGGCGGAAAACGGAATAGGTCTCATCGTCGTTGATTATCTGCAGCTTATGAAGGGCCGCTCGGGGGCGGAACGAAGGGAACAGGAGATTTCGGAGATCTCCAGGTCCCTGAAGATCCTGGCAAAGGAGTTGAATGTTCCGATTATTGCCATCTCTCAGCTCAATCGACGTGTGGAGGACCGCAAGGATCGAAGGCCCGAATTGGCGGACCTGAGGGAATCGGGTGCGATCGAACAGGACGCAGACCTGATCCTGTTTATCTACAGGGATGAGGTCTATAACCGGGACGAGGCGAATCCCAACCGGGGCATTGCGGAGGTCATCATTGGGAAGCAGCGGAACGGTCCCACGGGGATCGTGAGACTCTCTTTCCTGAGCAAGTTTACGACCTTCAAAAACCTGGCGGTGAATCGCGGCGAGCCCGTCATGCAATAAATGATTCTTTAGGAGGTTGCTATGAAAAGATATCTTGGAATCGGGTTGGTTACGGTTTTGGTTGCCTTGTTTATCGCGTGCGCGCCGACGGCTGAAGTGACAAGTGGAGCGGGAGGACCTTCTATCGGGCAGGCACAGGCCGAATATTATAATGGGCCGAAGGCGAGGATTGCCGTGGCGCGGTTCGATGTCAAGGCGGCGAAGGCACGTGGTAATATCTATGGAGATTATGCCCAGATAGGTGATGGCCTTGCCGAGATGCTGACCACCGAATTGTTTAACACAAACCGGTTTATTGTCCTGGAACGTCAGCAGTTGGAAGATATCCTGAAGGAACAGGACCTGGGGGCCTCGGGAAGGGTCAGGCCCAGCACGGCGGCCCCCATTGGTCAGGTTGAAGGAGCCGAGATCCTTGTTTACGGGGCCGTGACGGCGTTTGAGCCCAATTACCGGGGCGGCGCCGGTGGATTTGTCATTCCGGGGCTGAACGTGGGTCTGGGAGGGGGCGCGAAACAGGCCTACATGGCCATTGACCTGCGCCTCGTGGACACCAGGACGTCGAGAATCCTTGCGGCCACGACGGTGGAAGGAAAGTCAACGGACTATGGGGCCATTTTCGGTGCCGTCATTGGCGGAGGGACAACCGAGATGCCCATTGGTCTGGGCGGATGGAAGAACACCCCGATGGAGAAGGCCATCCGTGTCTGTATCAAGAAGGCCGTCGACTTTGTCGCCAGCCGCACACCTGCCCAGTACTACCACTACAACGCGCAGGGGATGCCGGTTAGTGCCCCGCAACAGGGAGGGGGAGGACAGGCCGCACCCAGACCTCAACATCAGTTAAATCGCCCGGAATCCCAGGCTCCCGCAACGCAAGGCGGGGGAGACACGAGCGATCTCGTTGTGGTCAAGGCCTTCAAGGCGAATATTCGGAAAACCCATTCCACGAACAGCCCCATTGTTACGACGGCAAAGCGGGGTGAAAAGCTGGTGATCCTCCAGAAGAAGGGCGACTGGTATCAGGTCCAGACGGAGTCAGGGGTGATGGGCTGGATTTACAAATTCCTGACCCGTCCGAGCAACTGACGGAGGAATGAAATGAAGAAATTTTCTGTACGGGTAATAGGCCTCTTAACGCTGCTGGGGATCGTTTTTGCGTCCCCGGCAGCGGCAAAGGTCATTTCCAAACGGGTGGCGCGGATCTATCAAATCCGTATCTACCAGCGGGGGCCGAAAATGGCCGGGCCCCAGCAGACCTATTGGACCCTGAATGTAAATTACGTGGGCCCCGGAGACCTGAATAACCTGCTGAGCCTGGAGATCTTTGTCAACAATCGTATGGAGGTCGAGGCCGTCAAGATCGTTCGGAAAACCTATGATCGTAAAGTCGTTTCTTCCTTGTTGAGGAATGTGTCGGAACTCTCTATCGAATATGTCCCCCCCGGATCACCTGTCAGGGGGAAGGACCTCCCGGTTACGGTTCTTACCATGGATGAGCTGAAATTCCCGTGATGGGTTCATGAATTTACCCAATTTCCTGACCCTTACGAGGATCCTGCTGGTCCCATTTTTTGTGATAGCAGTTGCGTATCGCCATTTTTCCTACGCGATTGCGATCTTTTTTGTCGCGGGTGTCACGGATGGGTTGGACGGCCTTTTTGCGCGTTCTCTCCACCAGAAGACAAAACTCGGTGCCATTCTCGATCCCCTGGCAGACAAGCTCCTTTTGACGTCGGCCTATATTACCCTGGGGATTTTACATCTGATTCCTTTCTGGCTCCCGGTTGTGGTGGTTAGCCGGGATGTCATTATTGCCCTGGGGATACTTATTATCGTGATTTTTGGATACAGCTATGAAATCAGGCCCAGGTTGATCAGTAAGGCGACAACAGTTTTACAAATCGTGACAGTTCTGGCCGTTTTGTGCGCTCAATTTTGCGCCTTTCTGCCCCATCACTTATTGGCCCTTTATGTCCTGACCGTCGTCTTGACAGTAATCTCCGGGGTGTATTATATGTATTTGGGAATGAAGATTTTAAACCCTTAAACGAAAGAAGGAGTTGGATATGTCTGGTATTTTCGATATTTTTGCCCGTGAAATTCTCGATTCCCGTGGGAATCCCACAGTTGAGGTAGAGGTTGTCCTGGAAAGCGGCATCGTGGGACGCGCGGCCGTCCCATCAGGGGCATCAACGGGAGAGCATGAGGCCGTAGAGCTGCGAGATGGAGACTTGAATCGCTATCTTGGAAAAGGGGTCCTGAAGGCCGTTGAAAACGTAGAGGAAAAGATTGCCCCTCACCTCATTGGACTGGATGTCCTGGATCAGATGGAGATCGACATGCTTATGGTCGACCTGGACGGAACGCCCAACAAGTCGAAGTTAGGGGCCAATGCCATCCTGGGTGTTTCCATGGCGTGTGCCCGGGCGGCGGCGGAGTATCTGGAAATTCCGCTTTTCCGGTATCTTGGGGGAGCGTATTCTCATCTCCTCCCTGTCCCCATGATGAATATCCTCAACGGGGGGAAACACGCGGATAATAACGTGGACATCCAGGAATTTATGATTGTCCCGGCTGGCGCGGAAACCGTAAGGGATGCCGTGAGAATGGGTTCCGAGGTCTTTCATCATCTCAAAGAGGTGTTGAAGGCCAAGGGCCATGTAACCTCCGTTGGTGATGAGGGGGGATTTGCGCCAAACCTTTCCTCAAACCGCGAGGCCCTGGAATTTATTGTTCAGGCGATAGAAAAGGCGGGCTACGAACCCGGAAAGGATATTTTTCTTGCCATGGACCCCGCCGCGAGCGAGTTTTATGTGGATGGTAAATATATGATGAAGGCGGAAGAGAAATCGGAGAAAACGGCGGAGGAAATGGTCGCTTTTTATGAAGGGCTGATTAAGGACTTTCCGATTGTCGCCATTGAAGACGGTCTCGCGGAAGATGACTGGGATGGCTGGAAAATCTTGACGCAGCATCTCGGGAATAAGATTCAATTGATCGGGGATGATATTTTCGTAACCAATCCCGGACGCCTTCAGCGTGGAATTGATGAGGGTGTTTCCAACGCGATTCTTATCAAGCTCAACCAGATCGGAACCGTGACCGAAACGCTGAAAACGATTGAAATGGCCAAGAGGGCGGGTTTCGGGATCGTTGTCTCCCACCGTTCCGGCGAAACGGAAGATACCACCATCGCGGATCTTGCCGTGGGGGCTAACACCGGACAGATAAAGACTGGTTCCGCCTCGAGGACAGACAGGATCTGTAAATACAACCAGTTGATCAGGATTGAAGAGGAACTCGGGGAAATAGCGGAATTTGCTGGCTTGAGTGTTTTCAAAAAGTAAGGTTTTTCTAGACCTTCGTGTGGCTGTGTTTTGGGGGGGGAGCGAAGAGGCTTCCCCCCTTGTTTTAAAGGGGTAATGTGAGTTTTTCATGGAAGCCCCCCGGAGAGATTTGCCATGATTTTTTAGTTGTTGGCCATAAAAGTTTATCGTTAAGGGAGTTCTTATTGACAATGGGAACAATTTTTGAAATACTTTTCAATTAGATTTAAATAAAGATTTGGGGATTGAATGGGAAGTCAAAATAACAAGATGCCAAGAGAATCGATTAAAACCTTTCCCATGGGTGGTTTTATTCTTGGTTTCTTTTTCATGGCCATTGCCTATGCCATTCTGTACCTTTTTAAAACGGTAAATTTCACGACGGGGCATTCCTTATGGATGACCCTTAGAACCCTTCACGGGGAAAATCCCGTTCTGTTTGTCGTGGACAGCCTCCCGGTTGTTCTCGGCTTTGTTGGGCTTGTCGTGGGGATAAAACAGGAAGCAAAATTTGAGAGGCTGAAAACCCTTCGAATGACACTTGAGCAGCAAAATCGTCGTTTGAAGTCTATCCAATCCCTCTATACCATCATTTTTGAGAGGACGGACGATGGACTGCTCGTGACGACCAAGGAAGGGGAAATTATAGACATCAACTGGACGGGAGCCAAACTTTTAGGGATCACATCTCTGACGTCTAAGAAACCCGAGTCGAAGGATGTATTGATTGAGATTCTGAAGAGGAACCGGATAAACGTGAAAACCGTCTTTGCGGACGAGGAAGAGAGAGAGCGTATCCTGGAACGGCTCGAGAAGAAGGGTTCCTTGTCGAATGCGCAGGTGGAATTGAAGCGGTTTAAGGGGAAGCCGTTCAATGCCATGCTCTCAGGTTTTTTGGGGGAGAGCTCGAACGGGGGATCACTTATTTTCTGGAGGATTATCGATCTGAGCCATGTAAAACAGGCGGAACTCCTTCTGAGGAATGCCAATGAGCAGTTGGAAAAGAAGAACGAAGAGCTGATCAAGGCCTTTTCCGAACTGCAGGCTTTGAAGGTGCAATTTGAAAATCGAAGCAAGGAGTTCGAAAGGGCGAACAAGCAGCTGAAAATAGCTAACAAGATGTTGTCCGACATGGCTTATACGGATGGTTTGACCGGCCTTTACAATCACAAGCACTTCATGGAACTCTTGGAGAAGGAATGGGAACGTGCCCAGAGAAGCAAGAGCAGTTTCTGCGTTGTTATGATCGATGTCGACTATTTTAAGACCTTTAATGACAAGTGGGGGCATCAACTGGGTGACAAGGCGCTGCAGTCCCTTGCGAACACCATTAAAAAGCAGACGCGTTCCTACGATATCGTCGCCCGTTACGGCGGAGAAGAGTTCAGCCTGGTATTGCCGGAAACGGAGCTAAATACGTGTTACACGGTGGCCCAGCGAATCCGAAAGGCCGTTGAGAAAAAGATTTTATTGATAAAAAGCCAGGATGAAAAGGTCAATTTGACAGTCAGTGTCGGCGTGACCATCTTTCTTCCGGATCAGGATGATCCGAGAACGTATGAACAGGTACTCCAGGATGCCGATGTGGCGCTCTATCTCGCGAAGAATCGTGGCAGGAACAGGGTGGAGATGTATCGAAGAGACTTCCTCGCAGAGAGCGCAGTCGTTGTCCCGATCCCTGAGCTTAACGGGAAGGAATGATTCCTGGTATTCTTCTGGCCGCCGGGCTTTCCAGGCGGTTCGGTTCCCAGAAACTTCTTGCTCCCCTTCATGAGGGTGAAACGTTATTCGACCATTCCCTTCGCGTTCACCTGGAGGCACCCGTTTCACCCCTTATCGTCGTGGTGTCAAAGGGGCTTTTCCGAGTCTTGAGTGAACCCGGGAGAGGGGCGTTTCAAATCAGCCCGGGCCCTGATTTCAGCGGTTTTCTTCTGGAAAACTCGGCAGGGATTGCGCGCCTGATCGTGAATGAAGCCCCGGAAACCGGCATGGCGAATTCACTTAAGCTGGGGTTCTCGGCATTGCAGGAGATGGAGCGCGGGGATGGGGTCCTGATCTCCCTTGCCGATATGCCGCGAATAACACCCGAGATTATCACCCGGCTGATCGAACAGTATCGACGGGAAGGGGCCAAAATCATGGTTCCCACCTTTGCGGGCAGGATCGGCCACCCGGTCATTATTCACGAGCCATCATTCAGGGGGGAAATATCAGAAATCGAGGGAGACAAAGGGTTACGGGACATCATCAAAACAAACAAGGCGAAGGTCACTTTCGTCCCCTGGGACGATGATTCTGTGATCGCCGATATCGATACCCCTTCGGATTTAAAAAATATTCGTGGAGAGGAAGAGTAACCTCATGACTATTACAGAAAATTTTAAACGTTATGGAATGGAGCTTGCCCAGGACACCCGTGTCACGGATGTGCGGATCGGTTTAGGATACACGGCTGTCCAGGTGGATGACGGCGGGGTAGGGCTCGCCTACACCTTTCGTGGTGAGGCAGGCCATACCTGTACGGCCCTGAAGATGGCTGGAGAGCTCGCAGGCAAGGAGGCGGGAGACCTCCTTGCCCTGATGACGGAAGGGGACGTTATCTCGGCAGCCGTTGGTTTTGCCACCCTTAACGCCCTGCTGCAAAGAAATCTGCCGACGTCTCTCGGGGAGGACTTTTTCCCGATCATCGGGCTGCAAAAGGGAGAAAGGGTGGGCATGGTGGGATTCTTCGCCCCCATTATCCCCATGATAAGGAAGGCGGGTTGCGAAATCCTCATCTTTGAGAAAAACCTGGAAAGGGGAAAGAACCTGCATGGCCCCGAGGAGATTCCTGAATTGCTTCCAACCTGTTCGGTGGTTATCCTTTCCGCCACGACGCTTATCAATCACACATTCGAGGAGATTGCGGCTCATACCGGGCGGGCAAGGGAGGTCGTGATGCTGGGGCCTTCGACCCCCATGGCTCCCCAAGTTTTTGAATCTACCGGTGTAACCCTTCTGGCGGGCATGGCCGTGATCGATCCCAGGGCGGCCTTGCGTATTGTCAGCGAGGGAGGGGGAACCCAACGTCTCAGGGGTGCCGTGAAGAAAATGGTTGCCTCATGCAGAAAATAGCGTAAAATGACCTCCTGAAAAAAAGTAAGGAAACAAGGCAAATGAAAAAGTTACCGATAGAAGAGGCCATCGGGAAACCCTTGGCTAATGACATGACCCAGATCATTCCCGGTAAAGTGAAGGGACCGGCCTTCAAGCGCGGCCATATCCTGAGAGAGGAGGACATTCCCCTGCTCAAGGATATGGGAAAGGCCCACGTTTACGTCCTTGACCCCGATAAAGGATACATCCACGAGGATGACGCCGCTGTCGCCCTGGCCAATGCCTATGGCGGGGATGAATTCGAACGGGTGGGGCCCAGTGAGGGGCGCATCAACCTGAAGGCGAAAGGGCATGGCCTCCTGAAGATCAACCTGAAACTGCTTGAATTTATCAATGGTTCGGGCGATATCATCTGCTCCACGGTGCATCAGCATACCGTCTGTAAAGAGGGAATGACTGTGGCGGCGACACGGATCATCCCCGTGGCCATGGACGAGAGCGCCTTCAAACAGGTTCTGAAGACGGTGAAGGAACAGGCGCCTCTCCTGCGTCTCCTTCCCTTTAACCGGAGGCGTGTCGGGGTCGCCGTCACCGGGGAAGAGGTCTATTCGGGGCGCATTCCCGACAGTTCCATGGAGATCCTGTCCCCAAAAGTTGAGGCCCTGGGGGGGGAGATCGTGGCCCACGAGACCTGCCCGGACGATATCGACGCGATTGCTCGAACCATCTCTGAAATGGTGAAGGGAAAGGGGTGTGAGGTTGTCATTACCACGGGGGGGCTTTCCGTGGATCCGGATGATGTGACCCTCGAAGGGATCGAAAAGAGTGGGGCACGGGTTATCTCTTACGGATCGCCTATTCTCCCGGGCGCCATGTTTGCCTGCGCCTATCTTGATGACGTGCCCATCCTGGGAATCCCGGCGGCGGTTTTCTTCTTCAAGGCGACAGTGCTCGACATCTTTCTTCCAAGGGCGATGGCGAATGATCCCATAACACGGAAAGACGTGGTAGCCCTGGGGCATGGGGGCCTATGCCTCAACTGCAAGGCGTGTACCTATCCTGTCTGCCCCTTCGGGAAAGGGGCGTAGGGATGGGGCGAGTTTTAGAGGAAACGCGGCGAAGGTTTAGAAAAATCATCGCCCCCCATACCTTTCTCGGAGAGCCAGTTTCGGTCGTCGCCCGCCCCCTGACAGCGGAAGAGGCCATCGGGCACCCCGAGCACGATGACTATCCCCTCCTGAAGGGGAAGGAACAGATGATGGAGGCACGCTTTAAAGGGTTCGCGGGGCAGGCCTACACCGACCAGGTCGGGAATTTCGAGGGCACGCTCGGCGACGTTTTATCCCTTCCCATGGATTCCAATTATCACAGGGCCGTCTTCGTGGCGACGCTCAATGCCGTTCTCCGCTTTATGGGAATGATCGATAAGAGCTGTCACTGCAAGGATGCCGAACCAGTGGAATGCGCTCCCCAGCTTCCCGCGATCCTCGCGGGGTTTTCCCCGCGAAAGGTGGGGATGATCGGACATCAGCCTCGGCTTTTGGAGATAGTTTCCAAGAACTACCAGGTCCGTATCTGCGACCGGGACCCGGAGCAGATAGGAAAAAATAAATCGGGCGTCACCATTGAGTCTCCGGAGGCCTGTGAATCCATTGTGGCCTGGTGTGACCTCATCCTGGCGACGGGGACGACCCTGGTCAACGACACCATCGATGCCTTTATTGTCGCAGACAGGCCGACGGTTTTTTACGGCATCACCATCAGCGGTGCGGCCAGGCTCCTCAAGCTAAACCATTACTGCCCTCTGGGAAGATGAATCCGTTGAACCTGAAGATCCTGATTCGAGGTGCTGGCGAGATGGCCAGCGGCGTCGCGCATCGCCTGTTCCGGTGTCATTTCTCCGTCCTGATGACGGAAATACCCGTTCCCCTCTCCATCCGTCGGGCCGTCTGTTTCTCGGAGGCCGTTTTTGACGGGGAGACGGAGGTGGAAGGTGTGCGGGCCATCCGGATTGAGACCCCTTTACAGGCGGAGGAAGCATGGCGGCAGGGATGCATCGCCGTCCTGGTGGACCCGGATCTGAAGGCCAAAGACGAGATCCCTTTCGATGTCGTCGTTGACGCCACTCTGGCGAAGCGGAATATCGGTACCTTCAGGGGGTTTGCCCCCCTCGTTATCGGGCTTGGCCCCGGTTTCACGGCAGGGGAAGACGTGGATTGCGTCATTGAAACGAACCGGGGGCATCACCTGGGCAGGGTGATCTACGAGGGATCGGCGGAACCCGATACGGGGATTCCCGGCAGTACCCTGGGCTACACGGTGGAACGGGTCCTGCGCGCGCCGGCGGATGGGATTTTTCGCGCCGTCAAGGGGATTGGCGACCGGGTGGAAGCGGGGGAGACCGTGGGCTGGGTTGGAGAGGCCCCCATGCGTTCGCAGATATCCGGCGTCTTGCGGGGGATTCTTCGGGATGATGTCCGGGTTTTTGGAGGAATGAAGTCGGGGGATGTGGATCCCCGTGGACAGCGCCTTAACTGTTTTACCATCTCCGACAAGGCCCGAACTGTTTCAGGGGGTGTCCTCGAGGCTGTTCTCTCTCTCTATAACAAGTAATATCGAGTTATCATGTTTCTGACCATCACGGATGTTATCCGACATCTGGCCCTTCCCCAAAAGGCCAATCTCGCCTTGACGGGGGGAGGGGGGAAGACCACCTTTCTCGGCGTCCTGGGAAGGGCCCTTGCCGCGCAGGGATACCCAGTCCTTTTAACGACGACCACCAAGGTTCAACGCCCCTTTCCCGTCGCGGTGGATTGGTTCGTGGAGGCGGAAGACCCGGAGAAGCTGAAACGTGAAGCGCTCTTGAGATGGAACCCGGGAAGCTGTGGAATGGTGGTGAGCGGACCGTTTGGAGATCACAAGTGGGCGGGGGTGCCCCCTGAATGGGTGGATGACCTCTTTGCCACGGTTGGAGAGGGGGTCATAATAAACGAAGCGGACGGCGCCTTCCGGTTGCCCATCAAGGCCCCGGCGGAT
>CAZPTH010000047.1:0-13556 GCA_964589315.1 uncultured Thermodesulfobacteriota bacterium | reverse complement strand
AACCTTACACTTCACGATGCACACCTCACACCTTACGAATCACAGCCTTTCCCCTTCAGCCTTCAGTCTTCAGCTTTTATAGCCTTTAACCTTTTACCTAATTTCATACCTTCTTCACGTAATGCCGGGCGAACAGGCCGCTCGGCTTGAAACAGAGGACCAGGACGATGATGAAAAAGGCCACCACCGATTTGAACTCGATGGAGATATATCCCCCGAAAAGGTTCTCCACGATGCCGATGATATAGGCCCCCGCCACCGATCCGGGCAGGGAGGTCATCCCCCCGAGGACGGCCGCGGCGAATCCCTTGAGCATGGGATCCCACATCATGTAGGGCTGCATGGTTCCCGGGGCGATGAGCAGCCCCGCCACGCAACCCACCAAGGATGAAATACCCCATGTGATGAGCAGGATACGCTTCGTTCGAATCCCCATCAGCCGTGCGGCGGTAAGGTTTTGCTGGGTTGCCTTCATGGCCACGCCGAATTTGGTAAATCTCAGGAACAGGAAGAGAAGCAGCATCATGACGATCGCCACGAAGAAGGTCAATACCTCCATGGAGCTGAGAAAGATCTCCCCGATCGTAACGCTGCCGTAAGGGGAAACGGGGAACGGCAACGTCTTGGGATCCGCCCCGAATTTCCAGGAAACGAGCCCCAGCAGGATCATTTCAATGCCGATGGTGATGATAATCATCCCCAGGACGTTCGGTTCCTTGGCCCTTCGCAACACGGCAAATTCCAGGAAAAACCCGAGAAAAACGGAAAAGATCAACGCGCCGGGAAAGGCCATCCAGAAGGGGACATGGTAATAGGTCAGGATAAAATAGGTAAAATAGACGGAGACAAGGGCCATCTCGCCCTGGGCGAAGTTGATAACCTCCGAGGTCTTGTAGATTAAGACCATCGACAGGCCCATCATGGCGTAAAAGCTTCCCACGGCGATCCCGCTTGCCAGCATCTGTAAAAGGTCCGTCATTGTTCCTCCCCTTCCCTCAAAAGGGCCACGTCTTCCAGTAACGTTTCGTCCGGAGCCAGAACCCGTAGATTCCCAGGGGTTCGAAAACCATGATAAGCACCATGATGAGCCCGTAGATGATGAACTGGATATTCGAAACGCCGGTGATGGAAAAATAGCTTTTGGACAACTGTTCCAGCCACGCCCCGAGGTAGGGGATACTCAGGATATTCCGTAACTCAAGGTCCAGCCAGCTCAACAGGCACGCCCCGGCCACCGCCCCAAAGATGGATCCCAGCCCTCCAACCACGATCATGGCCAAGAAGATAATAGACATGAGAAGGTTGAACATCTCCGGTTCGATGAAACGCAATACGAAGGCGTAAAGCCCCCCGGCGATCCCCGCGTAAAAGGCGCTGACGGCAAAGGCGAGAGTCTTGTATATCGTGAGGTTGACCCCCAGCGTCTCCGCGGCGATGTCCGCGTCCCGGATGGCGACAAAGGCCCGCCCGACTTTGGTCTTTATGAGGTTTCTCGCAGCCATGGCAAGAATCAGCATAAGGATAATCACGAGGTAATAAAATTTTCTGTCCGTATCCAGGTGCCAGGGGCCAATCACGAGGGCTGGCGTGTGGAGGCCCTGTCGTCCCCCGAAGAAGGGAAGGCGCCCGATCACCTTGGTAATCGTCAGTCCAAACCCCAGGGTCGCGATGGAAAGATAGGGTCCCTCGAGGCGCAACGCCGGAAGCCCCAGCAAAAAACCGAAAAGGGCGGCCGAAAGGGCGGCGGCCGGAAGGGCCAATAGAAAGGGAAAGTGAAGCTTTGACATGAGAACCACCGTCCCGTAAGCCCCGATGGCGAAAAATCCCGCGTGTCCAAGGGAAATCAGGCCCGTGTATCCCACCAGAAGGTTCAACCCGATGGCCACCATCACGTTGATGGCCATGTAATTGGCCACGTAGACGTAGTAGTTCTTGAAAAGAAAGGGATATAAAGCGAGGAAGAGAAGGAGGGCAAGAAACCAGAAAACCGTTACGCCGGAGTGGAAAAACTGAACATCCTCGTAATAGTCTCGTTTAATGTCCACCCTGCGACCTCATTCCGTTTTCATTTATATCCCGAGGAGTTGATTCATGTCAACCAATGTTTTATTTTATCCAAAAATGTCCCTCCTCAAACTCCGGCCTGTTCCGATACCTCTTCATGAAAAGACCGGGGAGCCGCTCCAGGTTCCGAAAAATTTCCGGATCCGCGTCGATGCCCGCCCGGCGCAAGGCATGATAAATATCCTCCGGTTCGGGGGGGCACCCCTTCACCGCGATCATTTCGTTGATATCAGGATTGTCCCTGTGGGCCTGGTACATGCATTTCCCCAAAAGGATTGTTTTTTTCATTCCCGGCGTGGGACGCATGGCCTTCCCCGTCAAAACCTCGATCCCGTCCCAGGGCTCCCCCTTCCAGGCCCCTCTGATCGCCAGCATCAGAAGGCCGTTGACCGCGGAACAGTAGGTACACATGGACAGGTCATACTTACGATAAAAAATCCCCCTGATCCCCTGTCTCGCGAGGGGAGACGGCAGGGAAACCTCTTCCGTTTCGGCGTAGGTAAAATCGTATTCGTGCCTTTGAGCCACCTCGTCAACCGATAACCCCACGACTTCAATGTCGGACAGGTCAAGGGGGCGGCTCTTTTTGCGTGCCGCGAGGGAGATATACGGAACTTCTGTGGGTGAATAACCAAGGATCTTTGCCCCCACCATGTCCGCGGACAGCACATCCTTTGAGGCCACCAAAAGATTGCTCCGGTGCATCTTCCCGTCCGGGCCCGGGCCCCTTTCGCTGGTGTAGATCCCGTCGATCAAGGTCAACATGGGCGGCATGGGGTCCGCCAGGCGTGATACATAGGCGTGCAGGTCTCGTCCAGGCTCCATGTTGTGGCAGCGCTTCCGGGACGGGATGTCAATCAGCCCCTTCAGGTTCTTGATCCCCAAACTGACCACCGTCTGGTTGTGGGTCTTCATCACGGGCAGATCCACGACGAAATCGCTTTCCAACACGTCCACGTTGAAATGGACACGCATCCCATCCCCCAGGTCTACCCCCCTGAAAGGGCGGTCGAAAACGTTGATCAATTTCAGGCCATAGCGCTTTTTCAAGGTCTCGTATCCGAGGGTGGCATAGGCGTGGGCCAGGGTCTCCCGATCCCCCGGCTTCAGGGTCACCATCCCCTCCCCAAGCGTCATATCGGTAACCCCCCTCTCCGCGAGAAGCGCCACCACGTCCTGAACCACACGGGAGGTTGTAATCACCCCCCACTTCGGGAAGGGAACCGATCTGCTCCAGAAGACAAGGTTCGGCTTGATAAAAACCTTCGCTCCCCGCGGTAAATCCTCCAGCCCCCCGCAGAGTTCCACCGCCTTTCGAACGGAGACGGAAGGATGCTCATACCGAACAATCGAGACGAGGTGTTTTTTCATTCCTCCCCCCATCCGCTTTTTTCCCGGGAGATTCCCTGACGGGTTCCGCGCCTGATCAACTCGTCGTAAATCCCGCTTAAGGTTTCCTGCTTCTTCAGGATCCATGTCGGCGCGATGAGGTTCTCCGCAGGGGCGTCCCCCGTCAGGCGTTGGATCACCACCGTGGGGGGCAGAATCTCCAGGGCGTCGCACACCATCGGAATATACTCTTCCATGGTCAAAAGCTCAAACGGGGTCTGTTCGTATTCCCTCGCCAGCCGGGTTCCTTTCAACACGTGGAGCATGTGAATCTTCAGGTCATCGACTCCTATCCCCGCGAGAAATCTCACCGTCTCCAGCATCATCTCCCGTGTTTCTCCGGGGAGGCCGAAGATGATATGGGCGCAAACACGAAAAGGATAGTCTCGGGTCATTGCCACCGCCCGGGTGAACGCCTCCACGCCATGGCCCCGTTGCATCCAGGCCAGGCTTTGCGCGTGGATCGTCTGAAGCCCGTATTCCATCCAGACCTGAAGCCCCTGGAAGACCCTTTCGATCACGTCGAGCCGCGGCCGGTCAATGCAGTCCGGGCGCGTGGCGATCGCCACGCCAACCATTCCGTCAAACCCGAGGGCCTGGGAATAGATCTTTTCCAATATCTCCGGGGATTCATAGGTATTGGAAAAGGCCTGAAAATAGACGATGAATTTTCGCGCCTTGTAGCGTTTCAAAACCCGCCGGGCCCCTTCTTCGATCTGCTCCCGAATGGAAAGGTTACGCCTCACGAACGGCGCCGCGGAGCCCCGCGCGTCGCAGTAGACGCACCCTCCGATCCCCTTCGTCCCGTCCCGGTTCGGGCAGGAAAAGCCCGCGTCCACCGGCACGCGGTAAACCTTTTCCCCAAAGGTCTTTTTCAGGTAGTCGCTGAAACGGTAATACGGGAATGGCGCCGAATTCACTTTTTCAGAAAGACCGTCTGGATGGGGAAGGGAATCTCAATCCCCTCTTTGGCAAATCGCTCGTGGATCATGGAATTGACGCGATCCTTGGCGTCCAGCATCTGCGTGTATTCCACGACCCAGAAGATCATGAGAAGATGGAGGCTGGAATCCCCGAATTCCGTGAAATAGACGCTGGGCGGGGGATCCTGCAGAATGGAAGGGACCTCTCTCGTCGTGTCGAGCATGATCCGCTTCGCCTTCTCGATATCACTTCCATAGGCGATTCCCACCCTGATCCGCACCTTGACCTTGAAATCGGGATAACAGTAGTTCACCAGGCTGGCATTCACCAGGGCCGTGTTGGGGACCACCAGAATCGTGTTGTCAAAGGTCTTGATCCGGGTGCTGCGAAGGCCGATCTCCTGCACATCCCCGATCTCTCCCGAGGCCAGTTCGATGCGGTCCCCGGGGCGAAAAGGCCGGTCGATCATGATGGAAAACCCGGAGATCATGTTGGTCAGCGTCTCCTTTGCGGCGAGACCAATGGCCAGGGATCCGACGCCCATGGCTGTTAAAAGAGACCACGCGTCGTAATTGAAATGCTTGAGGACAACAATGACCGCCAAGGTAAAGATAGCAATGCTCGTAATCCGTTTGGTCAGGGGGATAAATTCCCGGACCAGGTTCGTCGTGCTCGCCCTTCTTCTCAGTTTCTCCCCGTACCATTCAAGGAGGGTCATGGCCATACGGTAAACGATGGTCGTGACTACCACGATCCCAAGAATAAAAATAAGCCCCCGGAAAGACTGGATGAGCCTGTTGTCGAAGGGCAGCCTCGAAATGGCGTAATCCATCCCATAGATCAGGATGATGTAAAAGAGGGGGTGTCCCAAGGCAACGAGGATTCGGTCGTCCACAGTCGTCGACGTCTCTCTGGCCCAGTTCTGCAACCATCGGCTCATAATGAACCGAACCAGGAACGCGGCACACACAAAGATGAGAAAAATCCCGGCTGAAATCCCGATGGATCTGATCAAGGGATCAATAGGGTTCATGCACCTTCCTGCTCAAAGACGCGACTGAAGAGGGTATCCACGTGCTTGAGGTGATACGAGATATCAAAAAGGTCGGCCAGTTCGGCGGGCGTGAGATAGCGCCGGATGTCGTCATCGTTCTCCAATAGAGATTTGAAATCCTTGCCCTCTTCCCACGACCGCATGGCGTTGCGCTGCACCATGAGGTAGGCGTCATCCCGGGAAACGCCCTTGTCGATGAGGGCCAACAGCACCCGCTGGGAGTAGATGAGGCCATGGGTCTTGTTGAGATTTTCCAGCATCCGGTCCGGATAGACCGTCAGGCCGTCGAGGATGTTTTTCATCCGGTTGAGCATGTAATCGATCAGGATACAACTGTCCGGGGCGATGACCCGCTCCACGGAGGAATGGCTGATATCCCGCTCGTGCCAGAGGGCGATGTTGTCCAGCGAGGCCTGGGCATAGCTTTTGACCAGCCGGGCCAGGCCGCAGATGTTCTCGGATCCCACGGGGTTGCGCTTGTGCGGCATGGCGGAAGACCCCTTCTGCCCCTTGGCAAACCGTTCCTCCGCCTCCAGGACCTCGGTCCGCTGGAGATGGCGGATCTCCGTGGCTATTTTCTCCAGCGTCCCGGCCAGGATCGCCAGCGTGGTAAAAAAACGGGCGTGCCGGTCCCTCTGGATGATCTGGGTTGAAATGGGCGCCGGTGTGAGCCCCAGTTTCTCGCAGACGTAGGCCTCCACCCTGGGATCCACGTTGGCGAAGGTCCCCACGGCGCCGGAAATCTTCCCCACGGCGATATCTTCCACGGCCTGGATAAATCGCTTCCGGTTCCGCGCCATCTCCGCGTACCAGAGGGCGAGCTTGAGCCCGAAGGTGATGGGCTCTGCGTGAATGCCGTGCGACCGCCCCATTTGGGGGGTGTCCTTAAACTCGTAGGCCCGGCGTTTGAGAACGGCCATGATGGCGTCGATATCTTCAAGAATCAAGCTGGAGGCGCGCTTGAGCATGAGGGCCAGGGCGGTATCCAGGATATCCGAAGAGGTGACCCCCAGGTGGATAAACCGGGCGGAAGGGCCCACCTTCTCCCCCACCGCGCTGACAAAGGCGATCACGTCGTGACGGGTGATCTTTTCCAGCTCGTTGATGCGATCCACATCCACAGCGGCCTTTTCCTGGATCACCTTCAGGTCCGCGTCCGGGACGAGCCCCAGCCTGTTCCATCCCTCACAGATAGCAATCTCCACCTCCAGCCAGGTGGAGAACTTCGCCTCGTCGGTCCACAGGGACCCCATCGCCTCTCTCGTGTATCTTGGTATCATACTTGCCTCGCGGTTTTTAGTCTGAAGTCCGAAGGCTGAAGGCCGAAGGCTCAAACTTCCTTCGGACTAAGGCGCTTCGTGTTAAAGAAGCCTCAAGCCCTGTCAAGGTATCAACATTTCTCTCAATCACATCACCCTCACAGGCCGATCCGGCCGCGCCACAACAACCTGTTCCGGATCCAATCGGCAGGTCGATGTTTCAAAAAGACACCTCAAAGCCATTTCCGGCGTATTGTTGATCTCACTCAAGTGGGCCAGGACGACCCGTTCCAGGTCCGTATGAAAAAGGGCCTGAACAAACTGGGTAGCGGTTGGATTGGAAAGATGTCCCTTGCGTCCCTTGATCCTCTGTTTCAGATCCCATGGATAAGGCCCCTCCATCAACATGTCCGGGTCGTGATTCGATTCCACAATCGCCACATGCGCCCCCCGCATGTTTTCCCGGACCAGGTGGGTGACCACCCCGAGATCCGTGGCAATCCCCACCTTCATTCGCCCGTCCGTCAGTGAAAACCCCAGGGGCTCCACCGCGTCATGGGAGATCAGAAAAGGGCTGAACCAGAGGGCGCCGATCTCGAAAGGCGTATCCGGATCGATACATACAAGCTCAGAAAGGGGGCCAAGCGACTCCTCCGCCACCCGGTAAGTTCGTTCCGTGATATAGACGGGGAGATCAAACCGGCGCGCCAGTGGCCCCACGCCGCGAAGATGATCGTTGTGCTCATGGGAAACCACGATTCCGGAAAGCTCGGAAGGCGACACGCCGACCATTGCCATCCGACGCTCGATCTCCCTTGCCGACAACCCGACATCGATCAACACCGCCGTTTTTCCCGATTTTATAAAGAGGGAATTCCCCTTGCTCCCGCTTGCGAGCGCAACAATCTCCATGCCCCATGACCTATCCCGAATCCCCTCAAAAGTCAAGATTTGAGTCCCTTTTCGCGAGCCCTGACCTCACATTTGAGGAAATCACCGAAGGCCTTCCCGGTCACTTGACAAACCCCCTTAAACCCCCTTTAATAGGTGTAAGGGGAATGATGTGACGATTAAAACCATTGGAATCATCGGTGTCGGCGGCGTCGGGGGCTACTTTGGAGGAAAACTCTGTCGCGCCAAGCTACCGGAACAACGCGTTTGTTTCCTGGCACGGGGTAACCATCTCACAGCCATCCGGGAAAACGGGCTGACGGTCAAAACGGTCAGCGAGGGAGATTTTACCTGTCACCCTGATGTCGCGTCTGACAATATCGGTGATTTTCCCCCTCTCGATTTCTGTATCATCGCCGTCAAGGGGTACGACCTGAACGATACGCTCAAAGCGCTCAAAAAACGGGTCTCCGAAAGAACGGTCATTCTCCCCCTGCTCAACGGCATCGACATTGACGAAAGGATACGGGAGGTCATTCCCGACGCTACTGTCCTTCCTGGCTGCGCCTACATCAGCTCGCATATTGAAGAACCCGGGCTCGTCGTTCAGACCGGGGGTCCCTGCACGATCGTCTTTGGCCGTAATCCCCATCATCCAGACTTTTCCCCTGAGGGGATTCGAAACCTCTTCGAATCCGCCGGGATCAATCACCAGTTCGCTGAAGAGCCGTATCCAAGGATCTGGGAAAAATATCTCTTCATCGCCCCTTTCAGCCTGGTTACGGCCTGTTTCGACAAGACCATCGGTGAGGTCATTGCCTCTACAGAACTGAGCCGACACGTGCGGGGAATCATGGATGAGATTGTCCGCCTTGCCGAGCGAAAAGGGATTCCGCTTGCGGTTGATACCGCCGGCGATGCGTTCGAGAAGGCCAAAGGGTTTCCCCAGGACACACGAACCTCTTTCCAAAACGATTTCGTTAAACCCGATAAAAGAGACGAACGGGAAATCTTTGGAGAAACTATCCTGAAACTCTGTGACAGGGCAGGCCTTTCATGCGAGGTAACAAGGGCAATCTATCAGAAGTTAACAGAGAAGAAACCCCTTCAACAACCCGTATAGGAGAAAAACCATGAAATCACCCGGGAGAAAACAATTTTTTACCCTCAGGACTTTTCTGCTTTTCATTTCCCTGATTGCATTCCTCTTGATTATACAGGGAGGCATGACGGCCCATGCCGATGATTCTCCTTATCCTCCCCCAGCGGGAAAGGTCTGGATCCGGTCCGGGGGAAAATGGGTCATGGTTCCCGCGCCACCCAACGAAGGGCCTTACCGTTGGACCGGCAACGGGTGGGCGCGGATAGAAAACATTCCCCCCGAAAGGAAATGGATCTCCCCTCATTGGGACGGGGATAAATGGATCACGGGTCACTGGAAGCTTATGAGGTCCGAGGATGAAAACCAGGTTTGGGTCTCGGGCCACTGGGCAAACAATGGCCAATGGATCGAGGGAAACTGGGAAGCCGGCCAAAGACCATCCTCGGGCATCAACAACGACACATGGATTCCTGGCGTTGACTCCCCTCGGCCTCCCCTGAGACCCCGCCCCCCCGGAAGGCCAAGGCCAAGGATGAAATAGCCCGGGATTGATACACTGATGTAAAAAGACCTGGGGCTTTTTACAAACAATACCTCTGCTTCATCGCTCTATGCCAAAGGGGATGGGCACATCCATTTCCCAAACCGTGGAAGGATCGAGGAGCTCGTACCGGCTCTGGGTAAACGGGCAGACGGCCTGGCAAGCGGTGCAGGACGCGCCGGAGTCGATCCAGTAGTTAAGGCATTTCTTTCCGTCAATGTACCATTTCAGTGCCCCGGGATTCCCCGTGCCCACGGGGGGTTCCGTCGTCCGTTCACCGAAAGAAATGGCTTCTACCTCGCAGGTCTTGGCGCAACGCATGCAATTCTCGCAGAATTCCGTTACCCCGAAATCGATGGGCCTGTCCGGGACAAGCGGCATGTTGGTCAGGACCTTGCCGATCCGGACGCAGGCCCCGTACTCCGGGGTAATCAGGAGACCGTTTCGCCCTAATTGTCCCAGCCCCGCGTCGATGGCCATGGGGATGCTCAGCCCCGTTCCATTCTTACAGGGAATGGCCGTGTAGCCCAAGGTCCGGATCGCCTCGGCCAGGGCCACGTCCGTGATGCCCATCCGGGAATAGCCGATGTTGGTCCCCACGCTGGTGTCGATGGAAGAAGACCCAATACTTGCCAGGGTCCGATTCACGTCGATAATCGTTACGACGGCAAAACGGACATCGTCCGGGATGATGAGTTCCGTCTCCGTCTCCTCGGGTTCCGTGACATCCTTGAACACAATCCTCTTCGTCACCGGCGCCTCGGCGGAATAGATGTTCCGGCATGTCTCCTCATAGACCCACTTCCGGTTGAGCCTCGCGATTCCCACGCGGTTCGCGCCCACAAAACGCGCGATCTGTTTCACCTTCTTCGTCAGCTCCTCCGGGTCAGGGTCAGGCTCGGGATTGCCTCTAAAAGGGGGCGGGACATTGATGGGCTTCCAGCTCATGAATCCCTCGTTTTCATGCCCTTCCCCGTATGGCATGGTGAGCCGGTTCCAGGTGGAGGCTCCCACCCAGAGGGCGATATGGGTGCGCGCCTCCTTCACATCCTTCACGTAAACCTTGTCCCCAATCTGCGCCTTCTTGTATTGTCCCAGCATGTTTTCCATCCACGCCTCAAACCAGGGCCGCCCCAAATCCTCGGAGACCTTCTTGAAAGCCATATTTTTCTCGGAAAACCGCCTGAGTGAAGTTCCCTCATATATTTTTTCCGCGCTTGCCTCCAGGACACGAAATGTCTTTTGCGACATACCCGAACCTCCCGTTCTTTTGTAATTACACCTTCACGGGAATCATACGCTTCCACCAAAGAAAATGTCAATAGATATTATAATTGTAATGTCTGACCTTTATGAAAAATCAACTGCGCCAAAAAAAGCACCCATCACCCGAAAACGAAAAAGAGGCCAATCCCGAAGAGAAACATCGCGTAACCATAGAGGTGAAAGGCGACAAGGAACGCCCCCGTTCTCTCCGTTTTCGCCTTGTAGAGTCGATAGGCAATCAGGCTGGCAAGGGAACCGATGAGGTTTCCGAACCCGCCCACGCTGACGCCCCAGAGCAGGGCTGGCCAGTGTCTCGTGAAATCGGCAAACAAAAGGGCGCTGGGGACGTTACTGATAGCCTGGCTCCCCACCGCGGAGAACAGGAAGACCCGGGCGGGCGTATTGAGATCAAACCTCAAAAGATGGACGAGGTTGTCCGTAAACCCGAAAAAGGCGAGAAAGGTCAATAGTAACAGCCAGTCGATTGCCAGGCTCCGGCGATCGAAAAACAGGGCATACGCCACAGGGATCACCCCCAGCCACAAGGGGGCGAATTTCAGGACCGCCACGATAAAAATAATGAAGAATATCCCGTAGGCGTAGCCCTTTCCCTCCAGGGTTCCAAGGGCAGGGGGATCGACGCGTCCTGCCGCCTCCCCATCGCCCTCCCTCCATGCCAAGACCACGATAAGCCCCGTGAAAAAGAGAAAAAAGGGTAAAATGACACGGATGAACGCGGCGGGATGGAGATGGTAATGGTAAAAGATGAAGATGTTTTGAGGGTTTCCGAAGGGTGTCAGGGCGGAGGCGGCGTTGGCGCTCAAGGCCTCGAGGATCACCAGGATGTGTTTCCTCTTCAAATCGAGGGCAAGGGTCAGGGGCACCATCGTCAACAAGGCCACGTCGTTGGTCACGAACATGGAAAGAACGGCAGTCAGCAAAACGAGTTTCACCGGCAGCCGCCTCCCCGCCTGCGCCTTGGCGGCCAAGCGCACCAGGAAATGGCTTTCCTCCAGTCCCTTGATGATGATAAGAAAGACGAAGAGGATAAAAATCACGTGAAAATCGGTCACGGAATAGGCCGGGAAATGCCCCCGCCAGAGGGAGGTAATCCCCAGGCCGGCCAGGCTCCCGATCAGGAGCCACTCCCCGGCTATCTTTTCGAAGACCTTATTCGCCATAAACCGTTTCTCTCATCCCATTCACGCTACTTGGGGATGTCCATCGCGCATCAAAAGTGGAACACGACCCTGGCGAGAGAAAAATAGATGAGCAATCCCGTCGAGTCCACCACGGTGGTCAACAACGGGCTGCTGATGACCGCGGGGTCCAGCTTAAACTTCGTCAAAACCATGGGAAGCAGGCTGCCCAGGAGGTTCGACCAGAGGGTAATAACCACCATGGACATTCCCACAACCATCCCGACCGTCGGGCCGCCCCGCCAGAAAAATCCGCGAATATAGAGGATGAGCCCAAGCGTAATCCCAAGCATCAACCCGATCATCAGCTCTTTCCTGACGACAGAAAACCATTTCTTGACCGTCAGTTCCCCCATGGCCAGGGCGCGGATGATCAGGGTGGAAGACTGTGCGGCGATATTTCCCCCGCTGTCGATGAGGACGGGAATAAAAAAGGCCAGGGCAATGACCGCCTTCAGGGCATTCTCGAAATGGGCGATGATACTCGAAGAGAGGAAATCCGTTACCAGCAAAAGCATCAGCCACCCGACCCTCTTCTTGTAAAGCGTGGTAATCCCAACCGTGTAATAGCTCTCTTCAACGGGAACGATAGCTGAGGCCTTGTGGAAATCCTCGGTCACCTCTTCCTCGATAACGTCCAGAATGTCATCCACCGTCACAATACCGAGGAGAATGCCATCCTTGTCAACCACGGGCAGGACATTCAGATTGTATTTCTTGATCATCTGATAGGCCGCCTCCTGGTCCTCCATCGCATCGATCGCGACAAATTTCCTGTCCATGATATCCGAAACCCTTTGATCCCCATTTGCCAGGAGAAAGCGACGAATGGGAATATCGTCCAGGAGTTTCCAGTTGTCATCCACCACGTAGATCATGTTGATGGTCTCCGCGTCCCTGCCCTTCTCCTTGATGTGGTCAATCGCCTCTTTTATCGTCCAGCCGGCGCGCACCGCGACATAATCCGGCGTCATGAGGCGCCCCACGCTCTCTTCCGGATACCCGAGCAGTTCGAGAGATTCCTTCCGCTCTTCCGGGGGGAGAATGTTGAGGAGTTTCTGTGTCATCTGACCGGGAAGGTCTTCGAACAACGCCGTTCGATCATCCGGGGGCAATTCCTCGAGGAGATCCTTCAGGTCTTTCCCAACGATATGTTCCAGCAGGTATTCCTGTTGTGCCGGTTCCAATTCGGCAAACACATCCGGAGATTTCTCCTTTGGAATCAGGCGAAAGGCAATGACCGCGTTTCTCTCATCCAGGTTTCTCAGAATCTCAGCGATATCATGGACATCCAGCTCGGCCAAAGCCTCCTTGAGCCCATTCAAGTTCTTCTTTTCAATGAACTCCTCTACATCGGGTAAGACCAGTTTTGAAAACATCTTACATCTCCCGGTTTCAATGGATTTCGCGGCTATTCCCAGGATCAGCCGATCACCGCCCCGCGATTCGTAATAGCCACCATCCCCGATAAAGTCAAGGAAAATGGGCTTGGGAACAAATTTTCGTCTATATGTTGGGAGAAAAAGGGCTGAGTCAGAAGTTCAGGCTGCAGAAACATCGGGCAAAGGAAAATAGGGAAAAAGGAAAAGTTTTAAGTTTTAGGTGGTTAAGTTATTAAGTGAAATGTGGAATGTGAAATGTAAAAAGGTAATGAATGGAGCAAAAAACTGTCAAAAATAAAAATTGATCCCATGCCTACAGTCTGTAAACTTATAATCTTATGTACGTCCCCTATTTTTCTTTATTTTCCTAATACCAAAAAGTGGAGTATCGTATTTGATAATTTTTTTACCAGCTTATAACTTTTATGAATACTTTCTAAAATTCACCTTGACATCATAAGCAGAAGGATATAAACGATTTGATA
>CAZPTH010000046.1:0-13745 GCA_964589315.1 uncultured Thermodesulfobacteriota bacterium | reverse complement strand
GGGGAATATCTCCCCCTCCAATCTCATCCCCGACGGGGGGTTGAGGGTGGGCCTGTCGAAGCGGGCCTCCGTGTCGGCCCTGGAGGTCCTCCTCCTGGACCCCGAGACAGCCGCGTTCATTGAGACGGCCCTGGCCGTCAGCGACCAGGCGGAGACCGGCCTCGTTTCCGACCTTGCGCCATACAGACGGTGGTGTCTTGCAATGGCTTCCAGGATCGCGGGACGTGACGTCCCCGCCCTGGAGGATCTCGTGGCCGACAGGAATCTCCCCGAGGCCGTAAAAATGGCGCTCAACGCCTTGCTTACCGGGATCAAGCTGAAGAAATGACGGGAATTCGCCGAGCCCTTTTCTCCCTTCTCTGCCTGGTTTTCCTGGCCGGGGCCCTCCCCGCGCATGCCGCGGAGAAACGGCTGGGGGTGCTCATCATCAATGCCGACAGCGCCATGGTCCTCCAGGCCGTCAAGTCCCTGAAGTCCATGCCTGGCATCCACGTGGCCTATTTTACCTATGACGATCTCATCCATGACCCAAAGGCCGCGTCGTTCGTCAAAAACGCGGATGCCCTCATCGTGGACGTGATGGATCCCCATCTCGGCAAATACGTGGTGAAGCATGTCGCCATGGACAGGATCCCCGTTTTCGCCGTCCGGGGCTCCCGGGATGATGCCCTGTTGAAACGCCAGGGATTTCGGTTCGACAGGGAGATCCAGGCCTATTTCGGCAACCTCAACGTGAAAAATCTCCGAAACATGATCTACAGGGTGGCCCATGAGGTTTTTCACGCCCCGGTCACCTATGAGCCGCCGGAGATTATCCCGCCGTCCGGCATCTTTCACCCCGCCGCGCCGCACCTTTTCGATTCTTTCGCGGCCTTCAGAACCTGGTACCGGAAACAGCCTGTTTACCATGGGGATTCGGCGCCGTGGGTGGGGGTGATGATCTTCAAATCGTCCCTTGGACATGGGCAGAAACAGCCGATCCGGGTTATCACCCAGCGGCTGGAAAAAAGCGGGTTCAACGTCTGCATCGCCTTCGGAATGGCCAGGGAGGCGCTGAAATACTTCCTCGACCCCGGGGGAAAGGCCCGCGTGGATCTCATCCTTGCCTTCTCCATGAAGTTCCACTCCTCCCTGAACGCGGAGGTCAGGGCCCTGCTCAGAAAGCTGGATGTCCCTGTCTTCAATGCCATCAGTCTCTATTCCAGCACCATCGGGAAATGGCGAAGAGATCCCAAGGGGATTCCCCTCATGGACGTGGTCTGGTGCGTGGCAAACCCGGAAATCTCGGGACAGATCGAGCCGACGCCCCTCATCGGCAAGGTCGAGATGAGGGATGCGGAAACGGGCAGGGAATACTTTGTCCATCGGGCCATCCCGGACAACCTGGAGACCCTCATTGCCAGGATGAAAAAGTGGATCGCCCTGCAGCGGAAACCCAACCGGAAGAAACGGGTGGCCATTCTCTTTTACAACCACAACCAGGGGAAGCAGAACATCGGGGCGAGTTACCTGAACGTCTTCAAGAGTATCCGGGTCATCCTGAAGAGGATGCGGAAAGAGGGATACCAGGTCCCCGGGAATGTTCCCCTGACAGCCAGGGAAATCAGGGGCCTTATCCTGAAGTATGCCCGGAATATCGGGAGCTGGGCGCCGGGAGAGCTGGACAACCTGGTGAGGGGTCACAAGGTCGTCGAGGTTCCGGTTGAAACCTACAAGTCCTGGTTCAACCGCCTGCCAAAGGGGTTCAGGGAAGGGGTGGTTAGGCAATGGGGCCCCGTGGAGCGCTCGAAGATCATGGTGCATCATGGTAAATTCGTCATTCCCGCTGTCCTGTTGGGAAACGTGGTTCTCCTGCCGGAACCCGCCCGGGGGTGGGGGGACGACCCGATGAAGCTCTACCACTCTCCGACGCTCTATCCCCATCACCAGTACGTGGCCGTTTACCTCTGGCTGAAATACGGGTTTCACGCGGACGCCATGATCCACCTGGGAACCCACGCCACCCACGAGTGGCTTCCCGGGAAACAGACGGGGTTGACCCCGGAAGACCCCCCGGAGGTGCTGATTACCGACATCCCCAACATCTATCCCTACATCGTGGACGACGTGGGGGAGGGCATCCAGGCCAAGCGCCGGGGACGCGGCGTGATCATCGATCACATGATCCCGGCCGTCAAGGGTTCGGGGCTCTACCGGGAATACAGCCGGCTTTACGACCTGATCCAGGGCTACAACCGCCAGCGCACCAAGGGGAGCGTCGTGGCAAACAGGACCCTCGAAACCATCCGGAAGATGGTCAAGACCCTGGGGGTTGACGAAGACCTGGGATTGAAGAATCTCGATACCGATGGGCTGGAAAAGGTTGAACACTACCTTATCGAGATGAAGGAGACGATGATCCCCTACGGCCTGCATACCTTTGGCGTCTCCCCCGAAGGGGAGGCGCTCAAATCCACCGCCGCCGAGATTGTCAAACAGAACACCAACGTGACCCTCGCCACCGTGACGAAGGGGCTTCGGGACTCGGGACCCCGGGAGATTCGGAACCTGATGCGGGCGTTGAATGGCCGGTTTATCCCCGCGGGGGAGGGAAACGATCCCATCCGCAATCCCGGCGCCATTCCCACGGGTAAGGATTTTTACGGTTTCGACCCCCAGAAGATTCCATCCAAGGCGGCGTGGGCGCTGGGGAAACAGGCCGCCGAAAAGATTATCCGGGAATCCCTCGCGAAAAAGGGGGCCTATCCCAGGAAGGTGGCCGTCATCCTCTGGGCCACGGAGACAATTCGAAACGAGGGGATCAACGAGAGCACCATCCTGTACCTGCTGGGGCTGCGGCCGGCCTGGGACAAATCCGGCCGTGTCATCGGCACCCGTGTCATTCCCGGGCGCGTCCTGAAACGGCCCCGGATCGACGTTCTCGTGAACCCCTCCGGCCTCTACCGGGACCTCTTTCCCAACCTCATGCTCTTTATCGACCGGGCTGTCCGCAAGGCCATGGTCCAAAAGGACGTGGAAAACTTCATCAGGGAGAATACGCAAAAGATAGAAAAGGCCCTGACCCATGCAGGAATGCCGGCGGATAAGGCCCGGGCCCTGGCAAAAGTCCGGATATTCTCTGAAAAGCCGGGAGCCTATGGCACCGGGGTCTCGGAGACGGCCAAGCTCTCAGGGGTCTGGAAATCGTCCGATGAGATCGTGGGGGTTTACAAGAACCACGTGGGCTTTGCCTTCGGCGGCGGGTTGTGGGGCGTGCCCGCCCAGAACCTTTTTCAGGGAAATCTCGAGGGCGTGGATACGGTGGCCCATTCCATGTCCTCGTCCGTCTACGGGACCATGGACAATGACGATGTCTTCCAGTACGTGGGGGGGTTGACCATGGCGGTCAAGAGGGCCACGGGCAAGGAGCCGGACACGGTCTTTACCCTTTCGAAAACGGCGAGGGACGTCAGTGTTCAGGATGCCTCGAAGGTCATTGGAAAGGAGCTTCGAACCCGGTATCTCAATCCCCGGTGGGTCAAGGCCATGAAGAAGGAGGGCTATGCCGGGGCGCGGGCCATGTCCGATTTTCTGGAGAACATGTGGGGATGGCAGGTCACTATTCCCAAGACGGTGGGGGGGACGAAGTGGCGGCAGGCCTACGAGGTCTATGTCAAGGACAAGTATGGTCTTCATCTCAAGAAGTTTATGGAGAAGACCAACCCCTGGGCCTACCAGTCCATGACGGCACGGATGCTGGAGGCGGTGCGCAAGGGATACTGGAAGGCAAGTGACCAGGTGGTCAGGGACCTGGCCATGCAATACGCCGTCAGCGTGGTGGAAAAGGGGGTGGCCTGTTGTGACCACACCTGCAACAATCCCCTGCTCAACCAGATGGTCGTGGGGATCCTTTCCCTGCCCGGCGTGACCACACCCCAGTTCGTGGAGCAGTTCAAGCTTGCCATCGAAAGGATGGCCAAGTGCCCCCTCAAAAAACAGGTGGCCCGGCGTCTGAAACTTCAGAAACGCCTTTCCGAGGGCTTCAGGAAAAGCGCCGCTCCTACGGTAAAAAAGGTGGTGGCCGGCGCGGAAAAGGTGACCCGGCAGGCGCGGGGGAAGGCGGAACGGAGCATCGAAGGCTATAAAATGGAGGAAATCAAGCGCAAGGATACCGAAACCAAGGTTTCCTCGTCAGGGGTTCAGTGGTTTGTCTCCCTCTTTATCCTTCTCATGGTGGGGCTGTTCTTTTACGGAGTTGTTAGGAAGAGATAAAACGGCCGTTTTTTATCGTTGCGCCGCCGCACTTCTGAGCTGATCCACCACGTCCAGGGAGGGACAGCCGCGGGGGCCACAGTCCCCCAGGACGCTGCCTTCCTTGTTGTTGCCGTGGAAATCCGAGCCGCCGGTCTTGATGAGGCTGAAGGTGTCGGCCATACGGCTGTAGGTGTCGATCATCTCTTCCGTGTGATCAGGATAGAAGACCTCCATCCCTTTGAGCCCCATGTTGACCCATTCCTTCAGCAGGCCTGTGAGCTCGTCATCGGGGAGGTTCAGGGTGTAAGGGTGAGCGAGGACGGCG
The DNA here is from genome assembly GCA_964589315.1 of uncultured Thermodesulfobacteriota bacterium. Lineage (GTDB taxonomy): Bacteria > Desulfobacterota > S145-22 > S145-22 > S145-22 > JAOZMY01. Next base: position 9,187 of record CAZPTH010000046.1, on the reverse strand, counting down.
ACGCCCCCGGCCGCCTGGATCATCGCGAAGGCCTCTTCCGGCTGATAGCGGAACTTGTCAACATAGGCGGCCTTGTCCTTGCCGAGGAAGCGCTCGAAGGCCTCATTGAAATCCTTCACGACGCCTTTGTCCATAAGGATGCGGGCGAAGTGGGGCCGGCCGACCTGTTCCGATCCCGCGATGGCCTTGACTTCGTCGTAGGTGATGGCGATTCCCAAATCCTGGAGCTTCGCGGCAATCTTGGGATTCCGTTCCGCCCGGGCCTTCTGAAGGTAAGCCAGTTTTTCCCGGAGGGTTTTATCTTCGGGGTCAAAAAAGTAGCCGAGGATGTGGCAGGTGCCCCGGCTGAATTCGGCGCTGATCTCCACGCCGGGAACCACGAGGATTCCCTCTTTCTTTCCAGCCTGGATCGCGGCGGTGACGCCCCCGATGTTGTCGTGGTCGGTAAGGGCGAGGGCGGAAAGTCCCGCCTCAGCCGCCATCCGCACGACCTGTTCAGGGGGAAAGCTCCCGTCCGAGACGGTGCTGTGGGAATGGAGGTCCACCCGGCTCATTCCTTGACCTCGATGAAGACCCCGTCAGGGTCCTGGATGAAATAGATGGTCTTGCCACCCCTGACGATGGAGAAAACCGGGATGTTTTCTTCCCGAGCCTGGGCGATGAACGCCTCGATGGGGCGTCCCAACTGAATGGCGTAGTGGAACAGGCCGTTTGTCAGGGGTGAGGGTCCGGGTTTCAGGTCGATGCCTTTCCTGAACTCAAAGAGCTCGACCATTCCGCCTTCCATGAGGAGCTGAACGGCCTTGGCAGGAGAGGCAACCTGGAAGAGGGTTTGGGATTCCTCCTCGCTGAGCTCAAACTCCCGTTTGACCGAAAGCCCGAGGAACCTGACGTAAAAATCTCGCGACGTTTCCATGTCGGAAACAATCAGGGCAATATGATCAAGGTTCATGGTGTTCCCTTTTAGATGAAAAAGGCCCTGCCTGTCAAGACAGGGCCTTCGTGGTTTGAATAGCGTTTAAACCCACCGTGAGATGACGAGCTTTTCGTCCATGAACATTCGCATGGAGGCCATGCGGGATTTGGCTGTTCCCACGAACGATTCGCGCCGGGATCCCAGGGGGAAGAAGGCGTAAGGCTGCGCCACGGCCACGTTCACGGCCACGTTTCCCGTGTTGACCTCCCGGATGAACTTTCGGGCCTTTTTGGCATCCTGGGTCATGATACAGGCGGAATGCCCCAGGTTGGTCTTCGTGTTGATCCACTCGATGGCCTCTTCCATGCTGTTGCCCCGGATGAGGGCGGCCACGGGCCCGAAGGCCTCTTCCTTGGCCGAGGGCATGTCCACGTTGGCGTCTTCGAGAATGGTGGGGGCGAGGAAGTAGCCATTTTCATATCCCTCAACCTTGGGATTTCGGCCGTCCAGAACGATCTTCATCCCATCGTTCAGGGCGTTTTCAATCCACCGTTCCACCTTTTCCTTGCCGGCGCGGGTGGTAAGGGGTCCCAGGCCCGCATCTTCATCGAGACCGTATCCCAGTTTCATGCTGGCGGCGGCCGCCTTGAATTTTTCCTTCATTTCCTCGTAGATGTCGCCGACGATCACGATGTTGTCCGCGCCGAGGCAGCGCTGCCCCGTCATGCCGAAACAGGCGCGAAGGAGCCACTGGGCCGTCTGGTCCAGGTCGGCGTCCGGCATGATAACCACGTGGTTTTTCCCATTCCCGTTGATGGAGGAGGTTTTTCCCAGCCTGCCACACGTTTCGAAGAGGTCGTGCCCCGCGCGGTTGGAGCCGATGAATCCCACACCCTTGATCTCGGGCTGATTCAGGATCTCCTTGTTGATTTCCCGTCCCCCGTGAATGAGGTTGATGACCCCCTTTGGGAATCCCGCCTCCTCGGCTACCTTGCAGATGGCCTCCGCGGCGACCGGGGCCTGGCGGCTGGGGCTGACAACCACCGTGCACCCGGCGGCCATGGCGTAGGGGACGAACGAGGACCAGGCGTGCATGGGGATATTCCCCGGGGTGACGATGAGAAAAGGCCCCAGTGGCTCCCAGATGAGGGCCTGGTCGATGCCGTTGGCCACCTGGTCGATATGCTCGTTCCGCTTGGGCATCCCGTAAAGGGCGGAACAGGCCGATTCCACATTCTCAATCACGCGGCGGACCGATCCCCGAGCCTCTCCGATGGTTCGGCCATGATCCTGCGTGAGGATCCGGGTGAGTTCATCGAAGTGCTCTTCCAGCTTGGCCCGCAGGTTGAAGAGAATCAGGGCGCGGTCGCGGAGAGAAACGTCCCTCCATGTCTTGAAGGCCTCACTGGCCGCCTCGACAGCGGCGCGGGCCTCTTCCTTGGTGGCCGTGGGGAACTCCGAGATGACCTCATCCGTCGCCGGATTGGTGTTTTTGTGAATGAGGTCCGATTTGGAATCTACCCATTCGCCGTTGATGAACAGCTTTTGTTTCCCATAGTGTTTCTTGACTTCGGGGAGCAACGCCATAAAATCCTCCTTGAAAACTTAATTATTTTTTAAGTTATTAAAGGAAAGAAAAGGGTGTGTCAAGGGTAAATGTTATATTTCCCCTCATTTTTCACGGATTTCTCTCGTTGATGGAAGTTTTTCCATTGCCTTGACGGGAGAGGGCAGGGGCTCGGAAATGTGCTTTTTTACCTTGACGCTTTCAGGAACCTTTCTTGACACCAGGCCGTGCTTTAATATGATGGGACCAAAGAAGACCTGGAGCTATAGGTAAAAAATGTGTGGCGCAAAGACAAGAAACCTGTTGAGTTGCCTGTCTTTCCTCGCTTTTTTTGTCCTGGTGTGGGGCGTGTGGGATAGTGCTGGCGAAGGTCCCGTCAAATCAAAAAATTTTACGTTCAAGGTTGTGAGGGAGTATCCCCATGACCCCAAGGCCTTTACGCAGGGTCTTGCCTGGGACAAGGGGGTGGTTTTCGAGGGAACCGGCAAACGCGGGCGCTCTTCCCTGCGGAAGGTGAACCTTTCCACGGGGAAAATCGAAAAAAAGAAGACCTATCCCGATTATATTTTTGCGGAAGGAATCACGGTTTGCGGCGATACTGTCTATCAGCTTACCTGGAAGAATAAGATCGTATTTCAACTGAACAAACGTGATTTTTCGGTGTTGAAGACATGGCCATATCCCAGGGAGGGATGGGGGATTACCTATGACGGCCGGCATCTTGTCGTGAGCGACGGCACTTCGACCCTTTACTTTCTCAATCCGGAGACGCTACTTGAGATGCGCCGCGTCACGGTTCACGACGGCTCCCAAAAGATAGGGAAGCTCAATGAGCTTGAATTTGTCAAGGGGAAGGTCTACGCGAATGTCTGGCCCACGAATCGAATCGCCATCATTGATCCCCACACTGGCGCCGTGGAAGGTTGGCTTGACTTGTCCGGCCTGATCTCTCGGATGAAACACCCCGGCCGAATGAACGTCCTGAATGGCATTATGTATGACCCGGTGGGTGACAGGCTGTTTGTGACGGGGAAGTTGTGGCCGGCACTCTTTGAGATTAAGATTGCCCCTCCAAAAAATAGCCCTGAATAGATTCGGCGATTGCAGGGGGTTTGCCGGGCCTTATTCTTTCCCTTTTCCGCGGGTTCCATTTTGCTTTTTCATCTCCTTTGGCTATAATCGCACTTCATGGAGAAGCAGACGATAGAGAGACGGTATCCCAAGGCTCCCCTCGTGGGCGTGGCCGGGGTGGTGATCTCCGGGGAGAATGTTCTCCTCGTTCAGCGCGGCAAGGCCCCCGGCAAGGGGGAATGGAACATCCCCGGAGGGCTGGTGGAAGTGGGGGAGACCCTCCAGGAAGCGGTAAAACGCGAGATCCGGGAAGAAACGGGCCTTGACGTCGAGGTCCGATCCCTCCTCGAGGTTTCCGACCGGATCATCCGGGACGAGGCGGGAAAGGTAAGATATCACTACGTGCTCCTCGATTACCTCTGCGCCGTGGCGGGCGGAACCTTGTCCCCGGCGTCCGACGCCGCCGACGCCCGTTGGGTTTCCATGGAGCGGCTTTCCGATTACGATGTAATCCCGCCGGTTCGAAACGTGATTGAAAAGGCGCTGGAGCTGAACTTCGGATCTTCGGCGCCGCAAAGGGAAGGGGAAAAGGATGGGTAAGAGAATAACCGTTCCGACCATGTGCCACGGGTGTTCCTACGGAGGCTACAACTGCGGGATTCTCGCGCACGTCGAAAACGGCCGGTTCGTGAAGGTAGAGGGAAACCCCCACCATCCCCTGAACGAGGGGGGGCTTTGCGCCAAGGGACAGGCGGCGGTCCAGTGGGTCTATAACGAGAGCCGGCTGAAAACGCCCTTGCTGCGGGTGGGTGAACGGGGTGCCGGCGAGTTCAGGGAGATTTCCTGGGACGAGGCCCTCAAGATCACCGCGGAGCGGATCATGACGATCCGTGAGCATGACGGCCCGGAGACCCTCATCTTCAGCAAGGGCCAGTCGTCGAGCTGGGCGGGGATTCACCATTTCCTCTGGATGCGTTTCATGCACGCCCTGGGATCCATCACCTTCAGCAACTGGGGTCCCTTTGTCTGCTATTCGCCCCAGTTGATGTATTACCGCCAGATCCTTGGGGGCCCCACCTATCCCAGGCCCGATTACGACCATGCGGACCTCATCATCGAGTGGTTCACGGGGGGCGGCACAGGCGGCGCGGCGCGCGGTGGCGTGGAAACGCTCGATACCAACCTGAGAAGCGTGCCGAGGAAGATTATGGCGCGCCTCGAGAGGGGGGCGGAACTGGTCATCATCAATCCCCAGCTCATCACCCTGGGGGCCAACGGTCGGGCCGCCCGCTGGTTGCCGATCCGGCCGGGAACGGACGGCGCCCTCGCCCTGGCGATGATCCACGTGATTATCCGGGAAGACCTGGTGGATCACGACTTCGTCATGAGGTGGTGCGACGGTTTCGATGAACTGAAGGCGCACATCGAGCCCTACACGCCCGCCTGGGCGGCGGAGATCACGGGGATTCCCGCCGGGGAGATCACGGCGCTGGCCCGGCAGTACGCCACCACGAAACGGGCCTGTATCCGGGTTTCGGAGGCGCCGCAGAAGGAGGATCTCCGGTCGTTCGCCCTGGCGGTTCCCATCCTCATGGCGATCACGGGACACCTGGACCGTCCCGGGGGGAATATCTACTTTTACCCGGCGGGGAGACTGGGGTTTTCCACCCTTTCCGACCGGGTGGGCGAACGGGCGAAGGAGAGGCTTCTCGGGGCGGACAGGTTCTCCGTCCGGGCCGCCGGGAAACACGCCGCCTTCTTTCCCGACGTCGTGAACGCCCTCGTCACCGGCGAGCCCTACCGCCCGAAGGGGATGCTGATCTTTGGGTCCAACCCCCTGGGAACGGCCCGCAATCCCGTCCTCGTGGCCGAGGCCCTGCGGAACCTGGCGTTCCTTCTCGTGGTGGACGTGGCGCGAACCCCGACGAGCCGGTTCGCCGACATCATTCTCCCCGCGGCGACCCGGTACGAGTGCCGGGAGCAGCCGGGGCTCTGGGAGAACCACCTTGCCATGAGCCAGCGGGTCATCCCGCCTCTGTGGAAGACGCGGGACGAACTGGAGGTAACCCTGGAGCTGGCCTGCCGGATGGGCATGGGGGACGACTTCTGGGGCGGCGATTACGAGGCCATGGTGGAGGATTTCCTGAGCCCCGTGGGGGTCTCTCTGGACGCCCTGAGGGAGAACGCCCTGGAAGGAATTACGCTTCCCCGGACGGAATGGATGGACAGGCGGGAACGTTTCGAAACGCTCTTCAAAGACCTCCCGAACGGCCGGATTCAGCTCGTCAATCGCGTGATTATGGCAGAGGGCGTCGAGGGGCTTCCCGTTTACAAGGGGGAGTCGGAAGGGGCTCACGGCGACGGAGGCCCGGCGGCCGACTATCCCCTCCTGTTCACGGACGAGCACTCGGCCTTCATCAATCACCATGCCTGGATGCGGGACATCCCGTGGCTTCGGGAGATTCAGCGCCACCCGTATGTCCGGATTCACCCCGAGACGGCGGAGAGGTTCGGCGTCGGTGAGGGGGACTGGGTAGAGATCACCTCCCCCCATGGAACGATGCGGGCGGTGGCCCGCCTCTTTGGGGGGATTCGGCCGGACACCCTCATGGGGCAGCATGGGTGGTGGCAGGGCTGCCCCGAGCTCGGGCTCCCCGAAACCTCGACGCTGGAGGGAGGGACCAACCCGAACATCCTGTACGACTGGGAACGGCGGGATTCGCTGAGCGGGGACATCACGAAAGTCACGCGGGTGAGGATTCGACGCCTCGCGGGGGAGGAGGCATAGATGGCACGGCTTGGCCTTTTAATCGACGTGACCCGGTGCAATGGTTGCGGCGGGTGCGTGGTAGGATGCAAACAGTGGCACGGCCTGCCCGCGGGAGAGGCGGGGCGGATTCGCCTCGTGGACACGACCGTCGGGTCCTTCCCGGACGTGACACGGTGGGTCTTTCCCGTCCTGTGCATGCAGTGCCAATATCCCCCCTGCGTGGCGGTCTGTCGTTTCGGGGCCTGCTTCACGGACGAGAGGGGAGGCATCCGGGTGGATGAGAAGAGATGCGTGGGGTGCGAACTGTGCGTGGTGGCGTGTCCCTACGGGGCGCGGGTCATGCGGCAAACCGGACTGCCGGACGGGTGCGATCTCTGCCTCGACCGGATCGAAGAGGGAAAAGACCCTTACTGCGTGGCGAGTTGCCCCACCCACGCCCTCATCTTCGGGGATCTGGATGACCCCGACAGCGAAATCTCAAGGCGCATCAGGGAGAAAAACGCCCGGCCCCTGAAACCGAAGTTCAAGACCCGCCCGAGGGTTTTCTATACCAAGGCGGATGAGATAGAGCCACTCAATCCTTAAACCGGCGCGTCGAGAAGGGGCTTTACCGCCTTCGCCCATCCCTCCGGGCCGATGCCCTTAACCCGCGTGAGGTTGAGAAGGTCGGGCAGCGGGGCCCATATCCCCGTAGGTTTCTGAACCAGGTAGGCCCGATCCACGGCCTTGAACATGGGAAGATCGTTCTCGGCGTCGCCGAGTCCCACCGTCGTGACGGGACCGAACTGCTCCCGATAGAGGTCCGCAAGGACGCGAACGGCCTTCCCCTTGTCGCTTCCCCCCAGGATGTGAAAGAATCGTCCTCCCCGGGTCATGGTAAACCCGGCGGCTGCGATTTTCTCCCCGAGGGAATTCGGGTCTCCCGAAACGAGGATGAACGGTTCATCGTATTGGCGCCGCATGGCCAGCTCGGCGCCTTCCGCGTCGAGCCCCGTCAGGCTGCAAACTTCTTCCACGCTCATCTCTCCCATTCCCCTGACCACGGCCCCCGCTTTCGAGGCCGCCTCCATCAGGGCCGCCCGAAGGCGGGCGACGGGCGTGCCGATCTCGATGATCTCGAAGTCCCCCTCGCGTTTCACGGGGGCCTTCAGGCGCGGGAACACGCCCACAGGGATATAGACGGCGCCGCCGTTCTCGCAGATGAAGGGATCGGGGTTTTTCAGGGCTTCCCGAAGGACGGTGATCTCCGCCGCCGTTTTGCTGGAGCAGAAGACGACGGGAATCCGCGCCTTCCGGCAGAGATCCAAAACGGACTTGGCCGGCCCGGGGTCGTAATCGGTTTCCGAGAGCAGCGTCCCGTCCAGGTCGGTGAAGATAACGAGTTGGTGGGGATTTTTCACGCGAAGGAGTCCACCGTGCTTTCAGGCGTTATCCGCTTCCACCGCCTCCTTCAGGTCGGCGAGAAACGTGGGAAGGGCGGCGTCTATCCGGCTCCAGCTTGGGATGGGAGGGGATTCGCTCGGTTTTTCGATGAAATCTCTGCCCGCGTGTGTAATGGCTTCCATGAAGGTTTCAACCTTTCGGAGCTCCGCGTGCCGGTCGTAGGCCAGCCCGTTGATGAGGGCCTCGTCCTGGTAGCGCCCGGCGGCGATCTGTGCGAAGTGGAGGTAGGTCGTCTTCAAGGTCTCGAAAAAAGCCTCCGAGAGGACGACTCCCTCGCTGGAGACGATGCGATAAAAAGTCTTGGCGATGTCCGTGGCCATCTTGAACAGGCCCTTGTCCGGCGCGCTGGCGAGGGCCTGGTGCTTGTGGTCGTAGCGGTCGCAGAGTTCCGACTGGCAGATTCGGAGGGGAGTGCTGTTCCGGTAGATTTCCGCGAGCACCCCGATTTCCAGCCCCCAGTCCGAGGGGATTCTCATGAGGCGGGCCATGGTGTCCGTGAGGCAGAATTCCCCCGCCAGGGGGTAACGGAAGGCATCCAGGTAGGCAAGGACGGGCAGGTCACCGGCCATGCGCGCCAGGGCGCGGAGGAGGGGCGTCACGAAGAGGCGGGTGACGCGGCCGTGCAGGCGATCCGAAAAACGGGCGTAAAACCCCTTGCAGAACTGGTAGCCCATGTCCGGGTTCACCACGGGGAAGACGAGGCGGTCCAGGAACTGGCGGTCGTAGGTGACGATGTCGCAGTCGTGCAGGGCGATGACCTCCGCGGTTCCCTCCGCGAGGAGATACCCCAGGGCCATCCAGACGCTGCGTCCCTTGCCGTCCGGCCCGGCGGAGAGCCCGGTATCTTCCAGTTTCTGGTAGAGCCTTGAGAGCCGGGGACCATTGTTCCAGACCAGGCGGACCTTCTGAGGAAGTCGGCCGAAGAAGGTGCGTGCCCTGGCGAATTCTTCATCCGTGGCCGGCCCCAGGGTGACCGCGATACCGGACAGGTAGCGCACGGTTTTCAGGGCGTCCAGGATTCGGGGAAGGGCCTCCCCGTCCAACTCGGAAATCAGGGAGGGCAGGATGAGGGCGATCGGGCGCTTTTCGGCGTATTGCCTTATCTTCTCGTCCATCTCCCCCGGGTTGACCGCGCCCAGTTTGTGAAGGGTGGTGATAGGTCCCGCCTGATGGAAGTCGCTCATGCCAGGCTCCTTTAACGTGTAAAAATTGCCGTATATCTTATCTTTCAGTATACCCGAAAAGGGAGCGGTTCGCAAAAGGGAAGGAGGAAATAGTTCAAAGTTCAAAGTTCAAGGCGAAGAAAACTCATAAAATCCACAGATTACGCAGATTAGCATAGGTTGAAAAGTTTGTTCAATCCTCAGTTCCATGTTTCGGATGTTGAACTTGTTGCTCAGTTCTCAGCACTTGTTTTACC